>NZ_VIDW01000003.1:0-245671 GCF_006519665.1 Paenibacillus sp. tmac-D7
CCGGCACAAGCGCGCCCGATCGAAGAAGGCCATCATGCGCTCGGGCGCATCATGAAAGCGATCGGCGTCGAGCATGAGCATCAGGCGTTCAAGCTGCTCGGGACGGATTCGCCGTCGGAAGCGAGAGATAGACAAGCCGATTCGCTGAAGAGCGTGCTGATGCAGCTGGCGCAAGTGCCGGACGCATCGGAAGAGGTCAAGCAGGCCGCCCAGCAGGCGGTGCAGCAAATTACAGGTCAGCAATTGTTGTTGAGTCCAGACCGGAACGCCCTTTTTTCCCATGTCACCCTGTTCGTTCCGCTTGTTCAAGCGGACGGCACGCAGACGGCCGCCATACACATTCAGTCCCGCAAAGGGAAGAAGGGCGGTCTGGATGCGAACAATTGCCGGCTCGTATTCGATTTGCAGATGAAAGCGCTCGGCGATACGTTAGTGGACGTTCAGGTGGTGAATCGAATCGTCAGCCTTCATGTGCATAATGACTCCTCGTTCACCGCGGCGCTTCTGGAGTCGTACCGCGAAGAAATTGCCGGAGGTCTTGCATCGATTGGTTACCAATTTATTTCCATGAAAGTAAGTCCATACCCGGCCAAGTTAAGCGATATTAACGACGCATCGGGCGAAGACCGCATGTCGGGGAAAGATTCCAAATCGAACGGAATTCCGTCGGTCTACTCGCACAAGCCCTATAAAGGGGTGGATATACGCGTATGAGTAAAAACGAACCGTCTGGAGCCGTAAAGAGAGCGGTGGCCCTCAAATATGCGCCCGAAAGCACGGCAGCGCCGAAGCTGGTGGCCAAAGGGAAGGGCCGGATCGCCGAATTGATGCTGGACAAAGCCAAAGAAAACGGCGTTCCGATTCAAGAGGATCCTTCGCTCGTCGAGGTGCTGTCCAAGTTGGACATCGATCAGGAAATACCGCCCGAGCTGTACAAGCTTGTGGCGGAGGTGCTCTCCTACATTTACCGTTCGGATTCCCGGGCGAAGGAATGGAGGAGTGAGCATTGACGGATCGGCTCGCCAATAGGAAACAAAGGGGCGCCAAGAGCGAAGCGGAGGCAGCGGCCTATTTAAACCGCGAAGGATGGACGATTGTTGCACGAAATTGGCGCTGCCGCACAGGAGAGCTGGATATCGTGGCGGAGGAGAAAGGGACGCTCGTTATTGTTGAAGTGCGCAGCCGAAATTTGAACGAGACATACGGTACGCCTTCCGAATCGGTCAACGGCAGGAAGCAGCGCCAAATCCGGGAGACGGCCGAAGTATACTTGCACCGTTATCGGGTGTACGACCGTCAAGTCCGGTTCGACGTAGTCGCAATCCGGATGGATCGTGAGGACAACGTCATACAGCTGGAACATATCCGCAACGCTTTCTGACGGGAGAGCGATTGCGGATTTTGTATGTTGTCGAGACTTTGGAATTGCAGTGCCTTGGCCAAGGGGGCGTCTACCGTTGTTGCTTCCTTTCGGGCGGCGTCAAGGAGCAGACGTTTGGCGATTTGTTTATTTTCAGGAAGGTCTCTACGCATAGAAGGATAGCGACAAGGGTTGTCGAATTCTATACAAAAAATGGTTTTTGTTTCTGGAAGTGGAGAAAAACAGGAGAAATAAACTGGAGGCAACTATGATCGCTTATTTCAAAGATTTCTTGTTAAATATTTTCATTATCTTTTCTCCGCTCGTATTTTATCCCTATATTTACAAAACCAAAAGCAGAATTCTACTATACCGATTGCTGTTGTATATCCTCTTTGCGTTTGCCTTAGTAGTCACCATGTCCTTTCCAATCAATCTGAATGGATTAAATTATGATTTTCGCTCGATTCCTTTAGCGGTCGGAGCTCTGTATGGCGGAACGCAAGTCTCCCTTTTATTATACGCAACCCTCATTTTATACCGCTATCTTGCAGGATATCCGTACAATTTGTTTTACGCCATTGCGTTACTGCCCAGTTTTATTGTGATCGTTTTCTCGCTTAGAAAGTATGCCTATTTAAAGCTGTCTCATAAAATCATAGCAGCCGTCCTTTTATGTACCCTGATTAAACTGACGACATTTACCGCTTATCTCTTCATGACGCAGCAAATCGAACTTTTTATTAATAACCCTATGGCAACCTTGCAGACCTATGCCATCCAAGGTGTAATCGTGGGCTTATGCGTTTATTTAGTGGAATTTCTGAATACCTATTTTCACATGCAAGAAGAGGTTAGCAAAAGCGAGAAAATGAATATGGTCAGCGACATGGCCGCTTCCGTTGCTCATGAGATTCGGAACCCGCTTACAACGGTGAGAGGTTTTATCCAGTTGTTTGGATCAGAAAACTTAGATAAAGATAAGAGACAACTGTATCAAAAGATATGTTTGGAAGAATTGGATCGTGCCCAGGTCATTATTACCGATTATCTCTCGCTGGCCAAACCCGATCCTGAAATTATTGAAAAGATCCATATTCATGAGGAAATCAGTTATTTATCGAATGTTCTCCTGACGTATGCCAATTACAATAATATACAAATCAATGCTATATTGCCTAAAGAACATCTCCTGCATATTGTGGGAGACCGCTATAAATTTAGACAGGCTTTAATCAATATCGGTAAGAACGCTATTGAGGCCATGTATAATGGAGGTCTTTTGGAAATTAAGGCTTATAAAATGTACGATCATGTTGTCATCATCATTAGCGATACCGGAATTGGAATGACTGCCGAGCAAATCAAAAGACTTGGAACCCCTTATTATTCGACCAAGGAAAAGGGCACAGGTCTCGGGACTATGGTTTCCTTCGGCATTATAAAAAAGATGAATGGGAAGATCGATATTAAGAGTGAGCAGGGCAAAGGTACGGAATGCAATATTATGTTCCCCAGCGCCTAGTTGAAAATGATGCGGCCGATAGCAGCGGCTATTAGCCGGGACGGCTAAGGCGGATTTGTACCGGCATCCGGTATGCGCGCCAAGTCCGCTTGAATCTTAGCGATATTCGAGTATAGATTGAGGCAGCATCGTACAGGTCGGACAGTGGGCAGGATCCGCAGACGCTTCCTAACGGGAGAGCGATTGCGGCTTTTGCTTCTTGTCGAGACTGCGGTATTGCAGCGCCTCGGCGACATGATGGGCGTTCACTTCATCGCTTCCCTCCAAATCCGCAATCGTGCGCGCGACTTTAATAATCCGGTCATAAGAGCGAACGCTTAAGCCGAGCAGTGTGAACGAACGCTCCAGCAAGGCGGAGGCGTCCCGCTGCAGCCTTCCGTATTCGCGTAAACGGCGGCCGCTCAGCTCGCTGTTGAACAGTATGCCGGTTCCCTGAAAACGCCGTTTCTGCGTCAAGTGCGCCTGCTCGACGCGTTCCCGCATTTCGGACGATGACATCGGCTTCTCCAGGCCGGCTAATTGCTCAAAGGGAACCCGGGGCACCTCGACATGCAGGTCGATCCGGTCCAGCAGCGGGCCGGAAATTTTCGAGCGGTATTGCGCCAATTTCAAGGGGGAGCAGAAGCAGGCATCGTTCCCGTCGCCCGTATCGGCTCCCCAATATCCGCATGGACACGGATTCATCGAAGCGGCCAGCAGAAAATGGGCAGGAAACCGATAGACGGCTTTCGCCCGTCCGATCGTTACCCATCGTTCCTCCATGGGCTGGCGCAGCACCTCCAGCACCGTTCTCGTAAATTCAGGCAGCTCGTCCAGAAATAACACCCCGCGATGCGCGAGGCTGATCTCGCCGGGCTTGGGCACGCCGCCTCCACCGACTAACCCGGCCGCCGATATCGTATGATGCGGCGTGCGGAAAGGGCGTTCCCGCACCAGCTGCCGACGATCGGCGAATTTGCCGGAGGCGCTGTAAATTTTAGTTACGTCTAACGATTCCTGCTCGTTCATGGGCGGCATGATGGTGGGCAGTCGTTTGGCAAGCATCGTTTTGCCCGTGCCGGGCGGCCCGATTAACAGGATGTTGTGCATGCCCGCGGCACTGACCATCAGCGCGCGCTTGACGTGCTGCTGTCCGCAAACGTCGGCGTAATCGTCGGCTTGTGCATCCGCTTGAAGGGACGCTGCTTGTGCAAGCGCAGGGGCTAAAGCCTGTCGTCCGCCATCCGTATCCGCTGTCAGCCTCAAATTCCATTCCGCTAAATGGCTGGCCGGCACGACTTCACAGCCTTGAATCCAGCCAGCTTCCTCGGCGTTATCCCGCGGTACGATCACCCGGCGGATCCCTCGTTTAACCGCCGATTCGATCATCGACAACACGCCGGGTACTGGGCGAATCGATCCGTCCAAAGCCAGCTCGCCAATCAGGAGCGAACGCTCCAGCGCTTCCGGCTCCAGCTGGCCGCTTGTCGCGAGAATGCCTAATGCGATAGCCAGGTCGAATGCGGCGCCTTCTTTGCGAATGTCGGCCGGCGCCAAGTTCACCGTGATTCGCTGCAGCGGAAAGGTAAACCCGCAGTTTTTGACGGCCGCCCGCACGCGCTCGATCGATTCTTTGACCGCGCTGTCCGGCAAACCGACAATATTCATTTGGGGAAGTCCGTTGCTCAAGTCGACCTCAACCTCGATCAATCTGCCTTCCACGCCGTGCAAACATGCGCTCGTTACTTTTCCGTACATGCCAAAAAACACCTCTCCCATGAATTTGCCATGGCTAAAGGTGCTTCCTTATCCGCCTCATTATGATTGTATTGTAATCGTTCCCTTCAAAGCTTGCAACAGTTTGCACGCAGAAGCTGTAACACGACGTTTGAACCGCCGGAATTTTGGCGACAATGGGGCTAGAGGTGATGAGAGATGCAGGAAAAACCGTACTTTTGTCCGAATTGCCGGTCCAATCGTATTAAGTTCAGCATCATATCGAGCTACTCGCAGCGTTTTCTGAAAGACGCGATAACCGGGACGGTCCAGCAGGTGACCGAACCCGAAGCGATCGAAGGCCAGGAGCCGACGATCCAATGTCTGGTGTGTCAATTCACCGGAAACGAGCTGCGCTTCATTAAACAAGCGGAGAGAGAGCCTCGAGAATCGACTTCCATCAATACGATTTATTGAGACCGGAACGCGCATCTTCTTTGACGGAAATGCGCGTTTTTACATGTTTAACGCCTTGGCGAAGAAGTCTCGAACCTCCAGCCAATTATTCACGCGAACGTAACCCGTTTCAAGAATGTTGTGAGGAGACGTAAACAGCAGGCCTTGTCCTTCAAACCGTTCAAAATGCTTCGCATTATCGTCGATCAAGTAATCGGCCCGAATGATGCTTTTATCCCCGCAAAACACGAAATTCATATCCGACAAGAACGGAAAGTGCTCCTTCAGCCAAGCATACTTGGCATTAAAGGACGTCGGCACTTCCATGGCAGCGGTTGTGATGAAGATTTCGTACGATTCGCTCAATTCGCGAATGACTTCCTGACTGTGAGGCATGACCTCCAGGTCGCGGAAGAAGTCGTTCGTCATGAAAATCTCATGTATATCGTCGCTTCTTTCCGGCCGCAATGCGCGCAGCTTAACGCCGTGCAAATCCGCGGCAGTCAATTGTTCCTGGAAGCCCTCGTTATACAAACGCAAATATTTGCTCATGGCATCCGCAATGACTTCATCCATATCAATAGCAATTCGTTTCAACTTCACTCCGCCTTCCGTCTTTGTCTAATTTTGTCGAATCAGAAAACTGCTCCGTTCCGAAAACTAATATTTTGTGAATCTATAAAAATAATATATCGCTATTTTAACATAAAAAATAAGGTATCCGCTTAAAAAAAGTGTTACAATGATAAAGGTTTGCCAGATCGGACATGCTATTGTTTGGCAAGCGCGCGTATTTTTAGCGGTCAACTCTTACCGGAAGGGAAGGGTCGATTCCATAGAGCAAGTCAATACCGATAGGAGGATTTTGCTAAATGAATATCCATGAGTATCAAGGCAAAGAAGTGCTGAAGCAGTACGGGGTTGCCGTACCGGAAGGTAAAGTGGCTTTCACGGTGGACGAAGCGGTGGAAGCGGCGAAGTCGCTCGGTACTCCGGTCGTCGTCGTCAAGGCGCAAATTCATGCTGGCGGCCGCGGTAAAGCTGGCGGTGTTAAGGTTGCCAAAAACCTGGATGAAGTGCGTACATACGCTGAGCAAATTCTCGGCAAAGTGCTGGTGACTCACCAAACGGGTCCGGAAGGTAAAGAAGTGAAGCGCCTTTTAATCGAACAAGGCTGCGATATTAAGAAAGAATACTACATTGGCGTCGTCGTAGACCGCGGTACGGGACGCGTCGTGATCATGGGCTCTGAAGAAGGCGGTACGGAAATCGAAGAAGTAGCCGCTCATTCCCCGGAGAAAATCTTCAAAGAAGTTGTCGATCCGGCCATCGGCTTGCAACCGTTCCAAGCGCGTAGACTCGCCTATAACATCAATATTCCTAACGAGCTCGTAAATAAAGCGGCTAAATTTATGCTGTCGTTATATACCGCTTTCGTTGAGAAAGATTGCTCTATCGCCGAAATTAACCCGCTCGTTGTTACCGGCGATGGCAACGTTATGGCTCTGGATGCCAAATTGAACTTCGATTCGAACGCTTTGTTCCGTCACAAAGACATTGTTGAGCTTCGCGATTTGGAAGAAGAAGACGAGAAGGAAATTCAAGCGTCCAAGTATGACCTCAGCTACATCGCGCTCGACGGCAACATCGGCTGCATGGTTAACGGCGCAGGTCTGGCCATGGCGACGATGGACATTATTAAATATTACGGCGGCGACCCGGCCAACTTCCTTGATGTAGGGGGCGGCGCTACCAAGGAGAAAGTAACGGAAGCGTTCAAAATCATTTTGTCCGACGAGAACGTCAAAGGGATTTTCGTCAATATTTTCGGCGGCATTATGAAATGCGACATTATCGCGGAAGGTGTCGTTGCTGCGGCTAGAGAGCTGGGATTGTCTCGTCCGCTCGTCGTCCGTTTGGAAGGCACGAACGTAGAGCTCGGCAAAAAAATCTTGAACGAATCCGGCCTGAATATCGTGGCTGCCGATTCGATGGCAGACGGCGCTCAAAAAATCGTGGCACTGGTGAAATAAGTCGAACGACGCAAACAGGCAAAGCCTTTTCTAAATAATTCAGGGGATGTGAACCATAAACATGTCTATTTTGGTAGATAAAAATACAAAGGTCATCACACAAGGGATTACCGGCGCGACCGGTTTGTTCCATACCAAGGGCGGTTTGGAATACGGTACGCAAATGGTTGGCGGCGTAACGCCGGGTAAAGGCGGAACGAACATCGATATTACGCTGGAGAACGGTACAACCGTCTCTCTGCCGGTTTTCAATACGGTTCAAGAAGCGAAAAAAGCGACCGGCGCGACCGCATCCGTTATTTATGTTGCCGCTCCGTTCGCCGCAGACGCAATCATCGAAGCCGTTGACGCCGAGCTTGACCTCGTCATCTGCATCACGGAAGGTATTCCGGTTCTGGACATGGTTAAAGTCAGCCGTTACATGGAAGGCAAGAAGACCGTCCTGATCGGACCGAACTGCCCGGGCGTCATCACGCCGGACGAGTGCAAAATCGGCATCATGCCGGGATATATTCACACCAAAGGTCATGTCGGCGTTGTTTCCCGAAGCGGAACGTTGACATACGAAGCCGTGCATCAATTAACGACTCGCGGTATCGGCCAATCGTCCGCTGTAGGTATCGGCGGCGACCCGGTTAAAGGCTCCGAGTTCATCGATATTCTTAAATTGTTCAACGAAGATCCGGACACTTACGCGGTCATCATGATCGGTGAAATCGGCGGTTCTGCCGAAGAAGAAGCGGCCGAATGGATCGCGGCGAACATGAAAAAACCGGTTGTCGGCTTCATCGGCGGACAAACGGCGCCTCCGGGCAAACGGATGGGCCATGCCGGCGCTATCATTTCCGGTGGTAAAGGGACGGCAGCTGAGAAAGTGGCCACGATGGAACGCTGCGGCATCAAGGTTGCACCGACTCCTTCCGAAATGGGCTCCACGCTTGTCAGCGTGCTTCAAGAAAAAGGTCTGCTCGAAAAGTGCACGACCCGCAAATAATTCCCGAGAACGGCAAGCAGCCTCTCATTCTCCGCATGACGGAGATGAGAGGTTTTTTTTGTTGGATTCGCCCCGAGTTTCAGTAAAGTTGTTTCTATTATAAGGAGTGATATATACTATATGAACAACCGGCACCTTTTGTTTGCGCTTCATCAACTGCCCGGCATCGGTTGGAAGACGATTCAACGGCTTGTATCCCGATTCGAAACGCTTGACGATATGCGAACGCTGGAACCACGCGAATGGACGCAGTTCGGATTCACACCCGGCCGGGCCGGACAGATGAGTTCCGCATTGCGGGAGCTGTCCGAGCGGACTTTGGAGGACTGGCTCGCGAGGTATGAACGCGAGGGAATCCGCTGGCTGACCGTCTGGGATGCGGATTACCCGGCGCTGCTGAAAGAAACGGCCGATCCGCCGTGGATTATATACGGCAAGGGCGACTTCTCTTTCAGCGGGCGATTATGTATCGCGTTGGTAGGGACGCGAACGCCGACCGTGTACGGCAAGCTAACGGCGGAAAGGCTTGGCGAGTCGCTTGCGAATGCCGGTGTTTGCGTCGTCAGCGGCATGGCGCGGGGGATTGACAGCCTATCGCACGAAGGCGCTTTAAGGGGAAAGGGTGGTACGATCGCCGTCCTTGGCTGCGGGCTGGACACGGTGTATCCGCCGGAAAATAAAGCGTTGTTTCACCGGGTCGCGGAGCAAGGGCTGCTCTTGTCCGAATATCCGCTCGGTACGCTGCCGCGCGCAGGCTTGTTCCCGCAGCGAAACCGCATTATTGCAGGGCTAAGCGTGGGCGTCGTCGTGGTGGAAGCGGCGCTTCAAAGCGGATCGCTGATAACGGCCAACCTTGCGCTCGACTACTCGCGCGACGTGTTTGCGATTCCGGGGCCGATTCATTCGGCCAAGAGTCAAGGAACGCTGAAGCTCATCAAGGATGGGGCCAAAATGGTTACAAGCCCGGACGATATTATGGAGGAATTTACGAGCCGGATAGCCTCGGAGCATTCCGCATACATTAAAGACACGAAGGAAACACTGGGAATTATGGCTGAAGATGAACGGAAAATCTATGAATTGCTGGAGTCCGGTCCGAAAACGATCGATCAGCTCTTGGGGCAAAGTCAATTTAACTTTGGACATTTGCACGCAGTTCTGATAAATTTACTAATGATGCGACGAATCGTAGAACTACCGGGATCAGCCTACACGATACCTTGATTTGTATACATATATATATATTGAAGGGGGAAGGACACCTATGGCCGATTCGTTAGTCATTGTGGAGTCACCCGCAAAAGCCAAAACGATTGGTAAATACTTGGGCAGTAAATATATCGTAAAAGCTTCCATGGGGCACATTCGAGATTTGCCAAAAAGCCAGATCGGCGTTGAGATCAAAAAAAACTTTGAACCGAAATACATTACGATTCGGGGCAAGGGCTCGGTTCTGAAAGAATTGAAAGACGCGAGCAAACGCGTAAAAAAAGTATATCTGGCGGCTGACCCGGATCGCGAAGGGGAAGCGATCGCCTGGCATTTGGCGCACTATCTGGAAATTTCCGATCAGGACCCCTGCCGCGTCGTGTTTAACGAGATTACGAAGCAAGCCGTGAAGGACGCGTTCAAGACGCCGCGCAAAATCAATCAGGATTTGGTTAATGCGCAGCAAGCCAGACGTATTTTGGACCGGTTGGTCGGTTACAAGATCAGTCCGCTGCTCTGGAAAAAGGTGAAAAAAGGACTTTCCGCAGGCCGGGTACAATCTGTAGCTGTCAAGCTCATTTACGACCGGGAGAACGAAATTAATGCGTTCGTGCCGGAAGAATACTGGACGATTACGGCAAAGCTGTCTACGGGCAAAGCCGATTTCGAAGCGAAGTTCTACAGCGTCGGCGGCAACAAGAAGGATTTAAAGAATGAAGCCGAGGTTAATGAAGTTCTTCAAGGGTTAAGCAAGTCGGAGTTTGTCGTCAGCGAGGTGAAAGAGAAGGAGCGGCACCGCAATCCTTCGCCGCCGTTCATCACAAGTTCGCTGCAGCAGGAGGCCGCTCGTAAGCTCGGCTTCCGCGCCTCGAAGACGATGTCCGTTGCGCAGCAGCTATACGAAGGTATTGATCTCGGCCCGGAGGGCACGGTCGGGTTGATCACTTACATGAGAACCGACTCGACCCGTATTTCGCCGGTGGCGCAAGAAGAAGCGAAGGACTTCATTGTGAATAAGTTCGGGGCGGAGTATTACCCGGAGACGCCGCGTGTTTACGTCAAGAAAAACAGCAACGCGCAGGATGCCCATGAAGCGATCCGGCCAAGCTCGGTGCTTCGCGACCCGGATTCCATCAAATCGCATTTGAGCCGGGATCAATTCCGTTTGTATAAGCTCGTTTGGGAACGCTTTGTCGCAAGCCAGATGGCCTCGGCCGTGCTGGATACGATGACCGTCGATTTAACGGCGGGCGAAGCTGTTTTTCGGGCGGTCGGGTCCAAGATAAAGTTCCACGGTTTTATGAAAGTTTATGTTGAAGGCAATGACGACGCGGCCGATTCCGGCGATGACGACGATCGTTTGCTGCCTCCGCTGAAGCAGGGCGATCAGGTAACAAAGAAACAGATCGATCCCAAGCAGCATTTCACACAGCCGCCGCCGCGATTTACGGAAGCGCGCCTCGTGAAAGCGCTCGAGGAGATGGGCATCGGACGACCGAGCACGTATGCGCCGACGCTCGAAACGATCCAGAAGCGCGGGTATGTCGCAATTGAAGATAAGAAGTTCGTTCCCACAGAGCTCGGCGAGCTTGTGATCCAGCAGATGATCGAGTTTTTCCCGGAAATCCTGGACGTCGAATTTACCGCGCATATGGAAGAGGGACTCGATCATATCGAGGAAGGCAAGGAAGACTGGGTTCAGGTATTGAGCGAATTTTACGAATCTTTCGAAAAAAGGCTGGAAGTTGCGGAAGAAGAAATGGAGAAGGTGGAAATCCAGGATGAGGTTTCCGACGAAATTTGCGAGAAGTGCGGCCGCAATTTTGTATACAAGATGGGTCGATTCGGCAAGTTTCTTGCCTGCTCAGGCTTTCCGGACTGCCGCAATACGAAGCCGATAGTCAAAGATATCGGCGTGCCGTGTCCGACTTGTCATCAAGGAAAAATCATCGAACGCCGCAGCAAAAAGGGACGCATATTTTATGGTTGCGACCGCTATCCCGAGTGCGAATTCGTCTCGTGGGATAAGCCGATCGGCCAGCCTTGTCCGAAGTGCAGCGGGATGCTGATCGAGAAGCGCAACAAGTCGGGTGTCTTTATTCAATGCGTCTCGTGCGACTTCAAGGAAGAAGCGAAGGACAACGAGAACGAGAGTGAAATGGAGTAACCGCATTATCGCTGACAGCGGTTAGCGGAGGCGTTGATGCGGAACATGCAGGAGGAACGAACGTTGACTGAAGGAAATAAAGTGACCGTCATCGGGGCGGGGCTTGCGGGCAGCGAGGCCGCCTGGCAAATCGCGTCGCAGGGCGTCCCGGTGGTTCTATATGAGATGCGGCCGGTGCGCAAGACACCGGCGCATATATCCGATCAATTCGCGGAGCTTGTCTGCAGCAACTCGCTGCGAGCGAACGGCTTGACGAACGCTGTTGGTTTGCTGAAGGAAGAAATGCGTATCATGAACTCGCTGATATTACGTGCGGCGGACAAACATGCGGTGCCTGCCGGAGGTGCACTTGCCGTCGATCGCGAAGGGTTCTCGGGCGAGGTCACCTCGATGCTGCGCAATCACCCGCTGATCGAGGTTCGCAACGAGGAGCTGGAGACGCTGCCGGACGGGATTACCGTAGTGGCTACAGGGCCGCTAACGTCTCCAGGCTTGTCCAAGCATCTGCAGGAGCTATTCGGCGAAGAATATTTGTACTTCTACGATGCGGCCGCTCCGATTGTCGAGAAAGATTCGATCGACATGAGCAAAGTGTACTTGGCCTCGCGTTACGATAAAGGCGAAGCCGCCTACTTAAACTGTCCGATGAACGAAGAAGAGTTTAACCGTTTCTACGATGCGCTTGTTACGGCGGAGACGGCGCCGATGAAGGAATTTGAGAAGGAAATTTATTTCGAAGGCTGCATGCCGATCGAAGTCATGGCGAAGCGCGGCCGGCAAACCGTTCTATTCGGACCGATGAAGCCTGTCGGACTCGTCAATCCCCATACGGGAGAACTGCCGCACGCGGTCGTTCAGCTCCGTCAGGACAACGCGGCGGGCACCTTATACAACCTGGTCGGATTTCAGACCCATTTGAAATGGGGCGAGCAGAAGCGCGTCTTCTCGCTAATTCCCGGTCTGGAGAATGCGGAGTTTGTCCGATACGGCGTGATGCACCGCAATACGTTTATCAACTCGCCCCGCTTGTTAAAGCCGACCTATCAATTCCGCAATCGCGACAACCTGTTTTTTGCCGGACAGATGACCGGGGTGGAAGGATATGTGGAATCGGCTGCTTCCGGCTTGATCGCAGGCATGAACGCAGCGCGCTTCGCCAAGGGGGAAGAATGCGTCGTATTGCCGGCAGATACGGCATTAGGCAGTATGGCGCAGTATATTACGACGGCGGACTTTAAACATTTTCAACCGATGAACGCAAATTTCGGATTATTTCCGCCGCTGGAAGAACGAATCAAGAACAAGAAGCTGAAGTACGAGAAAATCGCTGAACGAGCAATTGCGAAAATTCAGAATTTTTCACAAAACACACACAATTCGGCTTGTCAATGAAACTTGTACTATGTTACGATATACCCGTCTATCATGCATGTACCTTGGTCATGGGTCGGAAACTCACGGAAACTAAGCTTGTAATTAAGCTTAGTTTTCGTCTTGAATAGAGGAGGAAATTCGCCTTATGGAGACATTTCACGCGACGACGATATTCGCGATCCGGCATCAGGGGAAAGGCGCCATCGCCGGGGACGGTCAAGTGACGTTCGGCAACAGTATGGTGATGAAGTCGCAAGCGAAGAAAGTACGCCGATTGTACCGCGGCAACGTCATCGCCGGCTTTGCAGGCTCGGTGGCGGATGCGATCACCCTTTTTGAGAAATTTGAGGCCAAGCTTGAGGAGCATCACGGCAACTTGCAGCGGGCCGCGGTGGAGCTGGCCAAAGATTGGCGTCAAGACCGGGTGCTCCGGCGTCTTGAGGCGATGATGATCGTCATGGATCGTACGGGCCTGCTGTTGATTTCCGGCAATGGCGAAATTATCGAACCGGACGACGGCATACTGGCGATCGGCTCCGGAGGCAGCTTCGCGCTTGCGGCGGGTAGAGCGCTTCACCGGTACGCGCCCGACATGAGTGCCAAGGAAATCGCGAAGGCGGCTTTGACGATGGCTGCCGACATCTGCGTATTCACAAACCATAACATTATCGTTGAAGAGATCGAATAATCCGGGAGGTGGCGGACGTGCCTGCAAACAGCTTGACTCCGAAAGAAATCGTAGCCGAATTGGATAAATATATTATCGGCCAGCGGCAGGCTAAGAAATCAGTCGCCGTTGCCTTGCGCAACCGTTATCGCCGCAGCCGATTGGAAGAATCGCTCCGGGATGAGATTGTGCCGAAAAACATTCTTATGATCGGACCTACCGGCGTTGGGAAGACGGAAATCGCCCGACGGCTGGCTAAGCTTGTCGGGGCGCCTTTTATTAAAGTCGAAGCGACCAAATTTACGGAAGTCGGGTATGTCGGACGCGATGTCGAATCGATGGTTCGCGATTTGGTCGAAACGTCGATCCGGATGGTGAAAGCGGAGAAAACGGACCGATTGAAGGACAAAGCGGAGCAAATGGTCGTCGAACGTATCGCTGCGATCCTTGTGCCGAGCCCCTCGAAATCGAAAGGACAACGCAACCCGTTCGAAATGTTGTTCGGCAATCAAGGAAATCCGGCGGCCGAAACGGAGCCGGAGAATGACGCCGCGATTATCGCCCGACGCAAAGAAGTGAAGGAGCAGCTTGAGCGAGGCGAGCTTGAGCAGAAGGTGATTGAGATCGAGGTGGAGGACAACAGTCCGACAATGCTCGACATGCTGGGCGGCCAAGGTAACGAGCAGGCGGGCATGAATATGCAGGAGCTGTTCGGGAGCTTATTGCCGAAGCGTACGAAAAAGCGCAAGCTGCCGATCAAGGAGGCGCGCAAGACGCTGCTTCATGAGGAAGCGCAGAAGCTGCTTGATATGGACGAAGTCATTCAGGAGGCGGTGCTTCGCGCGGAGCAAAGCGGCATTATTTTTATCGATGAAATCGATAAAATTTGCAGTTCCGGCCGCGGCGGTGGGCCCGACGTATCACGCGAGGGCGTGCAAAGGGATATCTTGCCGATTGTGGAAGGCTCGACCATTATGACGAAGTACGGACCGGTCAAAACCGATTTTATTTTATTCATGGCTGCTGGGGCGTTTCATATTGCCAAGCCTTCCGATTTAATTCCCGAGCTGCAGGGGCGCTTTCCGATTCGCGTCGAATTAAGCAGCCTGACCCAGCAAGACTTCGTACTGATTTTGAAAGAACCCAAAAACGCACTGACGAAGCAGTATACCGCATTGCTCGAGACCGAGGGCATCCGTGTCGAATTTTCAGATGAGGCGATTCTTGAAATTGCGCGGATTGCCGCAGAAGTGAATCAGAACACCGACAATATCGGTGCGCGCCGTCTGCACACGATACTTGAGAAACTGCTGGAGGACTTGTCTTTTGAAGCGCCTGAGCTTACCTTGGAGCAAATCGTAATCTCTCCCGAATATGTGCGCGAGAAGTTGTCCGATATCGTTCAGAATCGGGATTTGAGCCAATATATACTGTAATCGTTTGACTTGGAGGCACGAACATGACACTTTTGATGAAAACCAGAAGGCTGAATAAATTGTTGCAAAAAGAAGCGGGCAATCCGGTCAGCTTTATGGATATGGCGGCCGTTCTCGGCGATATTTTGTCCGCTGATATTTTTGTCGTCAGCCGGAGGGGAAAGGTGCTGGGCAGTTCGCTTACCACGTCGGGGCAGGAGGCTTGGACGAGGCTTTCCGTTCTGCAAGAAAATCGCTTTCCGAACGAATATAATCAACTTCTCATGCAGGTGACGGAAACGTCGTCGAATTTAGAAGCGGGTTCCGCTTATGACGTGTTCGGCGATCATGCGGATGAGCCGAGATTTCATATCACGCTTGTCCCGATTATTGGAGGCGGGGAACGCCTCGGGACGCTCGTGCTGACGAAGCGCGGCCGCGAATTTATCGACGACGACTTAATATTGGCTGAATACGGTTCAACGGTCGTGGCGATGGAGATTTTGCGGGAAAAGGCGGAGCAGATCGAAGTGGAAGCAAGAAGCAAGGCGGTCGTTCAGGTAGCGGTAGCCTCGCTGTCCTTCAGCGAACTGGAAGCGGTCGAGCATATTTTCGAGCAGCTTGAAGGCATGGAAGGGCTGCTCGTGGCCAGCAAAATCGCCGATCGTGTCGGCATTACGCGTTCGGTTATCGTCAATGCGCTGCGCAAGTTGGAGAGCGCCGGCGTCATCGAAACGCGCTCCCTCGGGATGAAAGGGACGTATATTCGAGTCCTGAATGATCAACTTCTTGCCGGTATACAGAGCGTGAAATTATAAATTTTTTTTGAAATGTGTCGAAATTAACAAAATAACATCGTTTTTTGAAGTCCTATATGAAAATATAGGGCTTTTTTCTTATTGAAATCATTTCCATCTTTCTTCAATATAGATATAGTTCTCGGTTACTACAATATATGCCATGGTTGTTATTATTTTTTTAAAAGATATTGTCGAAGAAAGGAGGATATTACCCCTCCCTTGTTGAATTACTACTCTCAGATTATTTCGTGCGAAAGTAGGAGTTTTTCTTATGATGATCCTGAATAAGCCCGGTTTTCAAATGATGGAACGCTCGTTGGATGCGGCCACCTTACGGCAAAGAGTTATTGCCGATAACATAGCCAACGTCGATACGCCATTTTTTAAGAGATCGGAAGTTCGATTTGAAGAATTGCTGCAGCAGGAAATAAACGGAGGTTCAATCCAAGGATTTCGGACGGATCCGCGGCATATTGAAATTGGGCGTCCCAGTCAGCCCCAGCCGCAGTTGATACGGGACAATCAAACATTAATCAACAATAACCTGAATAATGTCGACATCGATTATGAAATGGCCTTAATGGCCAAGAACCAATTACGCTACAATACGATGGTGCAGCAAGTGAGTGCGGATATCAAAAAGGTTAGAACAGCTATAGGGGGACGGTAATCGATGAGATTAACGAACGGATATGACATAAGTGCTTCCGCCCTGACGGCTCAGCGGTTTCGAATGGATGTCATTTCTTCCAACATTGCCAACGCCGACTCGACGCGCGCGCGCATGGTGAACGGCAAATGGGTACCTTATCAACGAAAGCTCGTAACGATGGAGCCGAAGCAGCAAAGTTTTGCCTACACGCTTCAAAACGCAATGTCCGGTAAGGATGCCGGGGCAGGCGAAGGGGTAAGAATTGCGCAGGTGATTGAAGATACTTCACCGCTTAAGCAAGTATACAATCCGACGCATCCCGATGCGGACGAGAACGGATTTGTCATGCTGCCGAACGTAGACATTCTGAAAGAAATGGTTGACATGATGTCGGCAACGCGATCCTATGAAGCGAATGTTACCGCTTTGAACGCCTCCAAGGCGTTGGTGACCAAAGCGCTCGAAATCGGTAGATAAAAACGACAAGCCATTTGGGTAAAAGGGGTTACGAACATGATTGATAAGCTGAGCTTGCAACCGTTAATGACGGTCAAAGCCGCTGAGCCGAAAACCTTGACCGCTGCTGAAGTGTCCGACCAATTCAGTCGATTTTTAAACGGCGCGATTGCGGATTTGAACGCCCAGCAAGCTGGCGTAGATAAATTGAACAACCAATTCGTTAAAGGTGAAATTTCCGACGTTCACCAACTGATGATTGCCTCCGAAAAAGCATCGCTCGGATTGGAACTAACGGTTCAAGTAAGAAACAAAGTTATTGAGGCCTATCAGGAAATTATGCGTATGCAGGTCTAATCTTACTTGATTTATCTTCGTGATGTTCAGGTTGAATGGGGTGAAATGGTGAACGAGAATGTACTCCAATATTGGAACCGCATTAGACAATATTGGAATCAATTTAGCAAAACACAAAAGTTTACACTGATCGCCACTGTGATTTTGATCATACTGACGGTAGGGATCATCAGTTATAATTTTTCCAAGACGGAGTACGCACTGGCTTATACGAATTTGCAACCTAGCGATGCGGCAGCGATCAAAGGATATTTGGACGGGGCTAAAATCCCGTATCAGCTAAGCGATGACGGGAAGAGCATCGGCGTCCCCCGAAGCGAAGTGGCCAACGTCAAATTGGCGGTCGAATCGCAAGGTTTGAACAAAACCGGCAACGTCGGTTACGGCGCATTTAACCAGAGCAGCACATTCGGGACAACGGATCGCGAGTTCGACGTGAAATACGTCAATGCCGTTCAAGGCGAACTGCAGCAGTTGATCAATTCCAACAATGCCATCCAGAGTTCCAAGGTTCTGATCAGCTTGCCTAAAGAAAGCGTGTTTCTTCCGAAGGGCGCCGAGCCGGAGAAAGCTACCGCATCCGTCGTTCTTGAGATCAAACCCGGATACACGCTGGATCAAGCAAAAGTAGATACGATGTACAACCTCGTTTCCCACAGTGTGAAGGGATTGCCGGTCGAAAATATTACCATTTCCGATCAGAACGGGGACTTGCTGGAATACTCCAAAGGCAAAGGAAAGACGAACGGTTCGTCCAGCCTGGCGAAAGACCAATTCGAAATCAATAACCAATTCCGCAATGATGTGCAGCGGAACGTGCAACAGATGCTCAGTGCCATCCTTGGCAGAGACAAGGTTATCGTCAGCGTGTTCTCTACAATGAACTTTGATCAAACGAGCTCTAAGCGCAATCTGGTGACGGCTCCCAATGAAGTCGATCAAAGAGGACTTGAAATTTCCGTTCAGGAAATTCAAAAAAATTATAACAGCGACAACAGCGCCGCAAACGCCGGTGTACCGGGAACCGGTGCAACCGATGTACCCGGATATCCAGGCAGTAACAACAGCGGCACGTCCAATTCCGAAGAATTGCAGCGAACCGTAAACTATGAAGTGAACCGCATCACGGAAGAAATCGTAGCTACACCATACACTGTAAAGGATTTAACCATTAACGTCGGGGTTGAACCACCCGATCCGGCAGATCCGAATTCATTAACTCCGCAAACGACGGAAGCGGTGCGCCAGATTCTTGTCAACATTGTTCGCGCGGCGCTGGCAGACAGCAAAGTGACGCTGACCGACGAAGATTTAGCTAAAAAAGTAACGGTGTTTCCCCATACGTTCGCTAAAACGAACGAATCGCAAGCTACCGCTTCCAACGCAATGCTCCTTTACGGAGGCCTGGGCGGATTGGCATTGGCGTTACTCGCGGGAGGGGCTTTCTGGTTCATGCGGCGCAGACGCAAAGCGCAAGAGGAAGCCGAAGCAGCTGCACTGCTCGAAGATGCGGCACCGAAAGTGGAATTCCCGACTATTGATATCGACAATGTTAATAATGAAAACCAAATACGCAAGCAGCTGGAACAGTTGGCTAAACGGAAACCGGACGAGTTCGTTAATCTGCTTCGTACTTGGTTAGTAGACGAATAGAGGTGTACAGTGCTTGGCTAAAGTACAGCAACCCATTTTATCGGGACGGCAAAAAGCTGCTATTCTTCTGATCAGCTTAGGACCCGAGGTATCGGCCCAAATTTTTAAACATTTGCGGGATGAAGAGATCGAGCAGCTTACGTTGGAAATAGCCAATGTCCGAAAAGTCGATAATGCCGAAAAAGACGCGATTATGGCTGAGTTTCATCAAATTTGCCTAGCGCAAGAATTTATCTCGCAAGGCGGTATCTCGTACGCCAAAGAAATTTTGGAGAAGGCGCTCGGTTCCCAGAAGGCGCTCGACATCATAAACCGACTGACTGCGACGCTGCAAGTCAGGCCGTTTGATTTTGCGCGCAAAGCGGATCCGGCCCAAATTTTAAACTTTATCCAGAACGAAAACTCGCAAACCATCGCGCTTGTGCTCTCTTACTTGCAGCCGGAGCAAGCGTCGATCATTCTTTCTTCGCTGCCGCAAGATAAACAAGCGGATGTCGCCAAGCGGATTGCGCTGATGGACAGCACGTCGCCGGAGGTCATCAGCCAAGTCGAACGCGTGCTGGAGCAAAAACTGTCCGCTACCGTGACACAGGATTATACGAATGCAGGCGGGATTTCTTCGGTTGTTCAAATCTTGAACGGTGTCGACCGCGGGACGGAAAGGACCATTCTGGACTCCCTGGAGATTCAAGACCCGGAGCTTGCCGAAGAAATCAAGAAACGCATGTTTGTCTTCGAAGATATCGTCAACATCGACAATCGTTCGATTCAACGCATTATTCGCGATATCGAGAACGCCGACCTTCAGCTTGCGCTTAAAGTTGCCAGCGAAGAAGTGCGTGAAGCCATCTTCAAGAACATGTCCAAACGGATGGCCGAAACGTTCCGCGAAGAAATGGAATTCATGGGTCCTGTCCGCTTGCGCGACGTAGAAGAAGCACAAACGCGCATTGTATCGACGATCCGCCGTTTGGAAGAAGCCGGTGAGATCATCATCGCACGTGGCGGAGGAGATGATATTATTGTCTAATGTCATCAAGTTTTTTCAATATGTTCCTGTCGAGGACACGAAAATTGTCGAACAACCGAAGCCGCCGTTGCCGGATCTTGAAGAAACGGCTGAGGAAGGCCGCACGGCCGAACAGCAGCAGGAACTCGACGAGCTGAACCGTGAGAAAGCGCAAATCATTCAAGACGCGCAAAGTTTTGCCGAAGAGCAAGTTCGCGCGGCGATGGACGAGGTGGCTGTCTTAAAAGAACAGGCGCAGGCCGAGATCGAGGCCTGGTGGCAAGAACGCCGGATGCTGGACGAAAGCGTGCTGCAGGAAAACAAAGAGCAAGGCTATCTGCAAGGCTATGAGGCAGGCTTGGCGCAAGCGGAAGCCGAGCTCCGCGAGCGTTACGACCAGATGCTGCAGGAGGCGGCTCAAACCTTGGAGCAAGCGTATATATTGAAGCAAGAGATCATTCAGGAATCCGAACCGTTTCTTATTGAAATGAGCTGTTCGATCGCCGAGAAAATTATCGGACGCCAGCTGTCGCTGGAACCGCAATGGGTGACGGAGATGATTCGCAAGGTGCTTGCGCGTCGCAGGGAAAAGGGAATGATTGCGCTTTGTGTTTCCCCTTCCCAGTTCTCCTATATTCAAGACGCGCGGGACGAGCTGTTGCTGCATATCGATTCCCAGGCCGAGCTGCAAATCATTCCGGATGGTTCGGTGCAAGATCATGGCTGTGTCATTCGCTCATCCTTCGGCAGTATCGACGCAAGAATCGATACGCAGTTGAACGAAATTAAGCAAGCGCTGCAAGATCTCGCCATCCGCAACGAAGGAGGCTAACCTGATGCAAAGCCCGTCCGCTCAAAAATATATTGATCATCTCAGGCAGATGGATCCGATTCGCGTTAACGGCAAGGTGACGCAAGTTATCGGACTGACGGTGGAATCCGAGGGGCCGGATGCGAGCGTCGGCGACGTCTGTTACATTTATCCGTTTAAATCGAATCAGCCCTTGAAGGCGGAAGTGGTTGGTTTCAAAAATAACAAAGTGATCTTGATGCCGCTCGGCGAGCTGAATTCCATCGGTCCCGGCTGCGACGTAGTCGGAACGGGCAAGCCGCTGACCGTGCAGGTCGGTCACGAATTGCTCGGTAAAGTGCTGGACGGTCTCGGACAACCGCTCGATGGAACGTTCTTGCCGGCAAGAATGACCCATTATTCGACCAACAACGTCCCCAGCAATCCTCTGAAGCGTCCGCGGGTTCAGGAGCCGATTAGTGTCGGCGTGCGTTGTATCGACGGTTTGTTAACGATCGGCAAAGGTCAGCGCGTCGGTATTTTTGCAGGATCCGGCGTCGGGAAAAGTACGCTGATGGGAATGATCGCAAGAAATACGTCAGCGGACGTCAATGTCATTGCCCTTATTGGTGAGCGTGGACGCGAGGTGCTTGATTTTATCGAACGCGACCTCGGACCGGAGGGACTGGCCCGCTCTGTCGTTATCGTCGCTACTTCCGATCAGCCTGCGCTAATTCGGATCAAAGGCGCTTTGATCGCCACTAGCATTGCCGAGTATTTCCGCGATCGCGGACTTAACGTCATGATGATGATGGATTCCGTTACACGTTTTGCGATGGCACAGCGGGAAGTTGGTCTTGCCGTTGGCGAACCGCCTGCAACGCGAGGTTACACCCCTTCTGTTTTTGCTACGCTGCCCAAGCTGCTGGAGCGATCCGGAACCGGGCCGAAAGGATCGATCACAGCGTTCTACACGGTGCTGGTCGACGGCGACGATATGAACGAACCGATTGCGGATGCGGTAAGGGGTATTTTGGACGGTCATATCGTTCTCAATCGAGGTATCGCGAACCGCGGTCACTATCCGGCCATTGACGTGCTTGCGAGCGTCAGTCGGGTCATGAAAGAAATCGTGCCTCAAGAACAGCAGCTTGCAGCCGAAAACTTGAAGCGTTTGTTAGCTGTATATAAAGATTCGGAAGACTTGATCAATATAGGGGCGTACCAGAGAGGGTCGAACCCGGAAATCGACCTCTCCATGGATTCGATCCAATCGATCTGGGACTATACGAAGCAGCGGGTACACGACAAGTTGACCTATGCGGAAGCAACGGAGCAATTAATTCAACAATTTTATAGGGGTTGAGACCACTGATGCGCTTTCGGTACGCTTTTCAAAAAATCGTGGATCTGAAAGAGAACGAGAAAACTCAAGCGGAATGGGTTTTGTCTGAGGCGATCGGTCAAATGCGTAAAGAGGAGTCGAAGCTTTCCGAGCTTCAACAGTCCAAAACGGATATCCAGGAACAATTGCATGAAGCATCCGGTCGACGGACAACGGTTTCCAATCTCATGCTGCTGCAAAGTTATGTCGATCACATTGAAGGCCGAATTCAGGCGAAACACCGCGACGTTCAGCAGGCGAGAGGGGTCGTGCAGTTGAGACAGGATGATTTGAATGGAAAGATGCTCGAAGAAAAAGTATGGAACAAAGCGAAAGAGAAGGCGTACCAACGGTTCACCGCCGATCTGCTGAAGCGTGAACAGGACCAGTTGGATGAAATGGCGACGAACCGGTATAAACGGCTTTCTTAGCCTAAGCAGGGGAGGTGACGGTAGATGGCAGACGCAGACACAGAGCAAACCGCATCTTACGGCGCCATGGAGCGTTTTCTGATATGGTTCCTCATTCCGTTCGTTTTTACGGCCGTTTTGCTCGGGGTGTTGCTGACGATTTTCGATTACGACGTGATGAATAATGTGTTGAAAACGGCCAATAAAATACCCGTCGTCAACCAAGTGATTCCTGATCCTCAGTCGGATACGGATAGCGGGAAACCGCAGACTGAGGCGGCGAAGGCCCAAGAGGAGGGGGCCGACCCGACGAAGGATGATCAGGTTGCGCAAATGACGTCATCCGTCCAGCAGAAGGATCAGGATCTGCAAAAAGCGGAGGCGGCGATTCAACAACGGGATCAACAAATCAAAGAGCTTCAGTTGAAGAACAGCTCGCTTGAAGAACAAATGAAAACGAAGACACAGTCGGATGAAGAATATAAGGCACAAATTCAGCAGCTGGCAAGCCTGTATGCGAAGATGTCCCCCAGTAAATCGGCACCGATCCTGGAGAACTTGACGTTGAACGAACAAGTGCTGGTGCTGAGTATGATGAAGAACGACGAACGCGTGAAAATTTTGGAAAAGATGGATCCGAAGAAGGCGGCGGAAGCTTCCATTTTGATCAAGGATCAGAAGCTCGTTCGCGATACGGAACTTGCGGCTCTTCAAGAAAGGCTGCAAGCAATGCAAGCGCCGGCAGCCAAGACCGACAAGCTTAGCAAGGACGATCTGGGATCGACCTTCGCCAACATGACGCCGAAAAGCGCTGCGACGGTACTGCTGGAGCTTCAAAAGACGACGCCGGATAAAGTCATTTCCATCTTGAATTCCATGGACAATGCCGGCAGGTCGAAAATTCTTTCTGCCATTTCGGATCAATCGAAAGAAACGGCGGCTTTAATTTCGGCCCGACTCGCTCAATAGAAGCTTGAAAGGAGGTGAAAAGAAAAGATGGAAATTCAAGCTCAATCTGTGGCCCTGGGCGGCACTGCATCTGCAGGCGGAAGCGCCAATTCAGCGGGTTCTGCGCAAGGCTCCGCTTCAGGCGGGAGTGCGTTCTTGACGACGTTAACCGGAATGCTTGTCGGAGAAGCGAATCAAGCCGGCAGCGAGGCCAAGGGCGGGATGAACGGATTAAGCGCCTTGATTCAATGGCTCAACCCGTTAGCGGCGGCCGCTTCCGTTATGAACGAACAGTCGACCGAACTCCAGGCCGGGCAAATTGACGGTCTCCTTCAATTGCTGGAGCAGACGGAGCGTCAGGAAGACGTCGACGCGCTGCTAAGCAATCCGGATCTTCAAGCTTGGCTTGCCGAACTTCAAGCGCTTCTTGCGTCTCTGCTATCGACAGATGCAAGTGCCGGTAAGGATGGCGAAGCGGCTGAGCATCCGAAGCAGGCCGGAGAAAAAGCTCATCCAGGTGAAGAACAAATGTTAAATCCGCAATTGTTCATACCGCTATTGACGCAAGTCGCTACAGACGCTTCGGAGTCTGCGGCGAACGCTCAGTCGAAGTTATTGTCTTCAGCCGAAGTCGTACAGATACTAAAGCAGCTTAAAGAAATAATGGCCGGCGGGCCCCTGCATCCGAGCTTGCAACAAGCGATGAAAGAGTTGCCGTCTGCGTTATTGTCGGCGGCCGCAACATTCGGCGAGTTACATAAAGCGAAAAGCGATACGCAACAAGCTGTGCAAACCGCTGTTTCAGCGAAAGCGAGTACGGATTCGGAGAATCCTTCAACCGCTCCGCTAGTTCAGGTTGTTTCCAATCCGATGCACAAACTCGAAGCGCTCGCTTTGGCACAGCATGCCTTAAAGCTGACGAGCGAACTAAGCGGCAGCGAAGAGGAAGCGCCTTTATTCGAACCGCTTCGTTCGGAGGATGGTCAATCGGGAACTTCCCAGCCGATGACGATGCACGATTTCATGAAACAAGTACAGAACGGGCAGATGGTTTCGAAATCAGCGTCGCTGCATATGCCTGCTTCGTCCTTCACTGAGGATATGACGCAATTTATCGTCAGCTCCTTCGTACTTGGGACGACGGCCGACGGCTTGACAGAAGCGAAAATTTCTCTTTATCCGCAGCACTTGGGTCATGTAGAAGTCAAGCTGACGATGCAAAACGGACATCTGATCGCCCAATTCGTAGCGGACAGCGCAGCGGGCAAAGAAATGTTGGAGGCACAGCTCTCCCAATTGAAGAACACCTTGCAGACGCAAGGCATTCAAGTGGATAAGCTGGAGGTCAGTCAAAGCCAAAGCTATCAATCCGGGATGTTCCAGGAAGGACGCCAACAGCAATCGCAGCAACCGTCCAAGCAGAAAAATTCGGGCAGCAATAAAGCTGCTTCTTTAGATGAACTTGGAGAGACGGAAAGGATGTCCGGCGTAGGAGACAATCGGACAGGCGTTAACGGTTCGATTGACGTCATCGCCTAAGTTGCGCTGTACGGCGGTTGGAGATAAGCGGGAAGCAGGAGGTGAACAACATGGCCGATTCCAACATCAGCACGAAAAATATTTGGCCTTATTATTCGAAAGCGAACGTCGACCGCGCAGAAAAGAAGACGGAAGGCAGCGAGCTCGGCAAAGACCAATTTCTGAAAATATTAATTACACAATTAAAAAATCAGGATCCGACTCAGCCTTTGCAGGATAAAGAGTTTATCGCGCAGATGGCGCAGTTTACTTCGGTCGAGCAGCTGACGAATATGAGCAGCGAAATGAAATTGTTGCGCCAGTCTCTAGGCTTCGCATCGGGACTGATCGGCAAAGAAATTACTTGGTCTTACGCAGATAACGAGGGCACGACTCACTCCAAAACCGGGGTTGTCGAGTCGATTACCGTTAAAGATCATCAGCAATTTGCAAAAGTGAACGGCGAAGAGGTCGCGCTCGAAAATATTTCGCAGATCGGCAACCCGGCTCCTTCAAAGGAACCTGCAGGGGGAGAGGCACCATGACGGAACGGATGACGGTAGGTCAGCTATTTCCGAATGGCGTTACGCCTGCGCTCTCGAAGCCGCCTCAAACGAGAACTGGACGGGAAGCGCCATCGACTTCGTTTGATTCGATCTTGCACCACCAATTCGTACGCTTCAGTCATCATGCGGAAGAACGGTTGCGCCAAAGAGGCATTCAGTTCCAGCCCGAACAACTGGCGAAGATCCAGTCCGCCATCGACAAAGCGGCAACGAAAGGCGCCAAAGATTCGTTGATGCTCATTAACGATACGGCTTTAATCGTGAACATTAAGAACCGGACCGTGGTTACCGCAATGGACGGAGCATCAATGAAAGACAACTTGTTTACGCAAATTGACAGCGCCATGATCATTTCTTAAGAACAGGCCGGCCCGGAGTTCGGAGGCCTTGGTTGTGGACCGACTGAAACAACCAGTAACACCATTAAGCAAGGCTGACGAGTTCAGCCTTTAGGAGGCAATCGATCGATGTTAAGATCTCTTTATTCCGGTGTTTCGGGTATGAGAGGATTTCAAACGAAGTTGGACGTTATCGGGAATAACATCGCTAATGTGAACACGGTCGGGTTCAAGACCGGACGCGTGATGTTTAAAGATATTTTGAGCCAAACGGTCGCCGGGGTCTCGGCTCCGACGGAGGAAAGAGGCGGCGTGAATTCGAAGCAGATCGGTCTTGGCGTTACGGTTGCCGCGGTTGATACGATTCATACGCCGGGCAGCGCGATGACGACGAACAAACCGACCGACCTGCGGATCGACGGCGACGGATTTTTCGCGGTTTCCTCGATGGTAGACGGAGGCGACGGCCCATATTTGACTCGTGCCGGTAACTTTGAGCTGGATGCATTGAATCGCCTCGTGAATGCGGACGGGATGTTCGTCTTGAATACCGAAGGCACAGCGGTCACGTTGGAGGATGGCGTTACGGCTTTCTCCATCTCCCAGAACGGGGAGATTATCTCGGTTGCTGCCGATGGAACGGCGACTCCGACCGGACAGCTTATCGCTGTTGCTAAAGTGACGAACCCTGCCGGTCTTGAGAAAATCGGGGGTAACATGTACCGGATGACGCCGAACTCCAACACGGAAGAACTCGATCTGGGCGCCGCTACTGCCGCGAATCCGGAGACGGGAACGGGAGCTATCATCTCCGGTCAGCTTGAAATGTCCAATGTGGACTTAACGAGCGAATTTACGGAAATGATTATCGCACAGCGGGGGTTCCAATCGAACTCCAGAATCATCACAACTTCAGATGAAGTGCTTCAGGAAGTAGTCAACTTAAAAAGATAGTAACGTTCAGTATCAGTAAACGGGGGAGCCGGTCTCCCCCGATCCTATCCCAAGCGGAGGTAGCCGATGGTAACGCTCACCCGGCTTAACGGCAAACCGATCATGGTTAATGCCTTACTGATTGAGACGATTGAAGAGACTCCGGATACTATGATTACTTTGGTGACCGGAAAAAAAATAATGGTGCTCGAACCGGTGCCGGAAGTTGTCGCCATGGTACAGCGCTTTTTGCAGACCGTAGGTCTCATCGGCGGAACGATAAAGAGCCTGAATTCGGAGGGGTCGTAAGTTGTTTAAAAGTAAAATTTTTATCATGGTCGTAGCTATACTTATTGCGATAACTTTAATTTTAACTGCAGCGTTCGTTCTCTGGAATTACATGGATAAATCCAGTTCCGATCCCCAAGACCAAGCGCAGCAATTGGTACGGGAAGTAAAATCCGGTAAAAAATTAACACCGGTACAAGTGAAAGAAAATACGGTCGAAATGAAAGACGTTCTGACAAACCTGGCCACGGCGAGCGGGGCAAGCGCGAAGTTCGTGAAAGTAAGCTTTGCCTTTGAACTTGAAAACAAGAAGGCTAAAGAAGAGTTTGATTTCCAGCAAAGCCGGATGAAAGCAATCGTAATTGAAACGTTGGCCGATATGACGCCGGAACAAGTTTCGGGCAAAAAAGGCTTTGACAATCTCACTTCAGCCCTTATGAATAGAATGAATGAACTGCTACACGAAGGTAAATTGAATCAAATCCTTATTACCGATATCGTTCTCCAATAGATTGAGGGATATTCGCGAATAAGCAAGCGGGAGGTGACGCAGATGGTAGATGTGCTTTCGCAGAATGAGATAGACGCCCTGCTAGCGGCGCTCTCATCCGGTGAAATGGATGCGGAAGAACTTAAAAAGGAAGAAACTCAGAAAAAAGTTCGAGCCTATGATTTCAAACGCGCAGTGCGGTTTTCCAAGGACCACATTCGCAGCTTAACTCGAATTCACGAAAACTTTGCCCGTTATTTAACGACTTATTTTTCCGCACAGCTCCGGACCTTTGTACAAATAAATGTTGTCCAGGTCGAGCAGCTGCCTTATGATGAATTCATACGGTCCATTCCAAAAATGACCATCCTGAACATTTTCGAAGCGGAGCCTCTGGAAGGAAGAATGGTGCTCGAGGTGCATCCGAACGTGGCTTTTGCCATGCTCGATCGTTTGCTGGGAGGATCGGGTACCTCGCCAACCAAAATTAACGCTTTAACCGAGATCGAAACGATCGTCATGGAGCGGATTTTCAGCAGAGCGTTTGAAAGTTTGCAGGAAGCGTGGAAGACGGTCATTGATTTGTCCCCAAGGCTGGAAGCTTTGGAGACAAATCCGCAATTTATGCAGATCGTCTCGCCTAACGAAACGATTGCCTTAATTTCGTTAAGCACCAAGATCGGGGATACGACGGGGATGATCAACTTATGTATTCCACACGTCGTCATTGAGCCGATTATGCCGAGATTGTCGGTTCATCACTGGTTTGTGTCCCAGAAGAAGACGAGTGCCCCGGAAGAGCAGACGGCTTTGCAGAATCGGCTTCATAAGGCAAAGCTGCCGATTATCGCAGAGCTGGGCGCTTCCCAAATATCCGTACGCGAGTTTCTCAGCCTAAATGCAGGCGACGTCATTACGTTGAACAAATCGGTAAATGAGCCGCTGCATATACGGATAGGGGAAAGGTTGAAGTTTTATGGCAGTCCGGGTACGACCCGCGGTAAGCTGGCTATACAAATCAGTGAGATTGTCAGTGAAGGAGTAGAAGAGAATGACGAATAATAAGGATTATTTGTCTCAAGAAGAGATCGACGCCTTGCTGAGACAGTCTTCCGAAAGCGAGTCAAGCGGTGGTTTTTCGAGCGGCTCGAGTCCAAGAGTAGAAGACTACTTATCGTCGCTGGAACAAGATGCGTTAGGCGAGATCGGCAATATCACATTCGGCAGCGCCGCGACAGCCTTATCGACCTTGCTCGGTAAGAAAGTCGATATCACCACGCCAAAAGTTTCTGTGATTGCCCGAGCCGACTTGGTCGAAGAGTTTCCTAAGCCGCATGTCGCTGTCCACGTTAACTATGTCGACGGATTTGACGGCATCAACCTGTTGGTCATCAAGACGCGCGATGCGCAAGTGATTGCCGATTTGATGATGGGCGGAGACGGTACGGGGCAAAATATGGAATTGTCTGAAATTCATATCAGTGCCGTACAAGAAGCGATGAACCAAATGATGGGGTCATCCGCTACTTCAATGTCGACGATATTTAACCGATTCGTCAACATTTCGCCGCCGGGGATCGATATCTTGGATTTGGCAGAGGGCGGCGAACCTTCATCGATTCCGCAAGTAGACGTCTTTATCAAGGTTTCATTCCGCTTGACGATTGGCGACTTGATCGACTCCACGATCATGCAACTGCTGCCCGTCGCGTTCGCGCGGGAGATGGTCTCCACCCTGATGGGCGGCGGAGACATGCAGGAAACGGCCGCTCCGCCGCCGTCGGCTCCGCCTGCTCCGCCTGCTCCGGGCTCGATGGCGCAGGACACGCTTACGCCGCCTCCTGCGGCGCCTTCGAATGATGCATACCAGCAGCCGCAGGTTCAGCAACCGATGTACCAGCAAGCGCCGATGTATCAAGAACCGCCGATGCAGCAGCCGATGTACCAGCAAGCGCCGATGTATCAACAGCCCCCGATGATGCAGCCGCCGGGCTATGCGCCGCAGCCTGCCGCTTACGGGATGCCGACAGGGCGTAACGTCAATGTTCAGCCTGCGCAGTTCTCGAATTTCACGCCGCCGCAGCTGTCGCCTGCCGAAGATACGAACTTGAACTTGCTCTTGGACATCCCATTGAAAGTAACGGTGGAACTCGGTCGCACGCATAAGGTGATCAAGGACATTTTGGAGCTTTCGCAAGGGTCGATTATCGAACTTGATAAACTCGCAGGAGAGCCGGTTGATATTCTCGTCAATAACAAGCTTATTGCAAAAGGCGAAGTCGTCGTTATCGATGAAAATTTCGGTGTTCGTGTCACGGATATCGTAAATCAGTGGGACCGGATTCAAAAACTGCAACAATACTAAACCATAGCGCTCTAGGAGGACTGTATACCCATGGCAAACCGAATTCTGATTGTAGACGATGCAGCATTTATGAGAATGATGATCCGCGATATTTTGTCCAAAAACGGTTACGAGGTTTGCGGTGAAGCGAACGATGGCGCACAAGCGATCGAGAAATACAAAGAGCTGCGTCCCGATCTAATCACGATGGACATTACGATGCCTGAGATGGACGGTATCCAAGCGTTGAAAGAAATTAAAAAAATCGATGCCAACGCCAAGGTCATCATGTGTTCCGCGATGGGGCAGCAGGCGATGGTTATCGATGCGATTCAAGCCGGTGCCAAGGACTTTATCGTGAAGCCGTTTCAAGCGGATCGCGTTATCGAAGCCATTAAGAAAACGTTGGGGTAACCCGAAACTTCACGAATTGAAGGGAATGTGAGCACTTGAAGAGACTCGCAACCAAGACGTTGCTAGCCGTTCTCGTTCTATGGATGCAAACAGCGGCGTGGTTAGCTGCTGTTTGTTTCGGGGAAACGGGGACCGATGCGCCCGGTTCGAGTCCTTTTGACTCACCGGACAACATCTATTCAGCCGGAGACACGCTCGGGATGATTGTCAAAGTCATTTTTTTTCTTATTCTCATTATCGTCATCTTCTTTGTGATTATGAAGATCATTGCTCAAAAAAATAAGTACTTCACAGGAAGATCCATTCGGTCGCTTGGCGGTTTGCCTCTCGGACAAAACAAATCGATCCAAGTCGTTGAGATCGGGAAGTCGCTCTATATCGTGGGGGTTGGCGAGAACATCCAACTGCTCGAGAAGATTGAAGACGAAGCGGAGGTCGCGCTCATTCGCGACATGATGACTGCGGGTCCGGCTATGACGGCGCCGGCGTTCGAATCGTTTGGCGGCTGGCTGAAAAAGCTGAGACAGAAGCCAGAGGTGGAGGAAGAGCTTGACATTGAAGCAACCTCGTTCCAGCACGTGTTCCAGACCAAGATGACGGACCGTAAGAAGATGATGGAGGAGCTGCTCCAGCAAGACAATAATTCAGATCGGTTGAATGATAAACCATGAAAAAGCTCATCAAATTATTACCGCTGCTTCTGCTTGCCGGAATGCTCTGCTCGGTTTCCGGCCAAGCGTTCGCGGCGGATCCGATTCCGGGTATTAATATCGATATCGGGACAGCGAACAGTCCGGACAATGCGTCGGGTACCGTTACGATCATACTCCTGATTACGATTCTTAGTCTTGCGCCTGCCATCCTCGTCATGATGACAAGTTTCACCCGGATTATCATTGTGCTCGGTTTCGTCCGAACGTCCCTGGGTACGATGCAAATGCCGCCGAATCAAGTACTGATCGGATTGGCGATGTTTCTAACCTTCTTTATTATGGCGCCGACGTTAGGTGAAATAAACGAGACGGCTTTCCAGCCTTATATGAAGGGGGAAATTACGCAAACCGCCGCATTGGATAAAGCGTCGATTACGATGAAGCAATTTATGTTTCAGCATACGCGCCAGAAAGATTTGAAGCTGTTTCTCGACTATACCAAAGCCGCGCCTCCGAGCGGCGTGGAAGATACGCCGCTGACCGCGCTCGTTCCGGCCTATGCGATTAGTGAGCTGAAGACGGCGTTTCAAATGGGCTTTATGGTATTCATTCCGTTTCTAGTCATCGACATGGTTGTCGCGAGCACCTTGATGGCGATGGGGATGATGATGCTTCCCCCGGTCATGATATCGCTGCCTTTTAAAATACTGCTGTTCATCCTGGTTGACGGTTGGTATTTGGTCGTGCGCTCACTGCTGCTCAGTTTCAATTCGTAATCGAGACCCGAAAAGGAGGGACTTGCTTTGAGCTCGGAGTTTATTATCGGGTTGGCCGGCGAAGCGGTTTATACAACGTTAAAGGCCAGCGCTCCGATGATGGTGGTCGCTCTTGTCATCGGCTTGATTATCAGCGTTTTTCAGGCAACGACTCAAATTCAAGAGGCTACGCTGGCTTTTGTACCGAAAATCGTGATGGTGCTCGTCTCGATTCTGATTTTCGGACCCTGGATTCTAAATACGCTCGTCGATTTTACTTATAATCTTATGAACAATCTTTACAAATTCGTCGGGTAGGTACATGTAGATGGCTTGGTTCGTACAGTATCTCCCTGGATTTCTGCTGTTTTTTTGTCGAATTACTTCGTTTTTTGTGGTCGCGCCTATTTTTTCGGGTCGAAATGTGCCTGCGCAGTTTAAAATCGGGATCTCGGTTTTCGTAGCGTTTATCGCTTTTGTCGGGGCCGGCACCCAATCGCCGGTTGCTATGGATTCGATGTACGTGCTGCTGATTATACGGGAAATATTGGTCGGCTTATGCTTGGGCTTTGTCGCCTATATGTTTTTCACAATCGTGCAAATTGCAGGATCGTTCATTGACATTCAAATCGGGTTCGGTATTGCGAACGTCATCGATCCGATGACGGGAACGCAAAGCCCGGTGATCGGCAACCTGAAATTTATGGTCGCCTCGATGCTGTTTCTGTCGCTAAACGGTCATCATTATTTGCTCGAAGCCATCATGCGAAGCTATGAATGGATCCCGTTAAACAACGAGACGTTCGCCAAGTTTTATGGCGGGCAAATTTCAGACTTTATGTTGAAGTCATTCTCAAGCGTATTTGCGTTAAGTTTCCAAATGGCCGCACCGCTTATCGTTGCGATGTTTTTGACGGACGTCGGTCTCGGGCTTCTGGCGAGGGTCGCGCCGCAATTCAATATTTTTGTGATCGGGCTTCCGGTCAAGCTGTTGCTCGGCCTTATTATGTTGGTTTTATTATTTCCTGGTTACGAGTCTCTGTTCAGCAATATTTTCGCCAAAATGATGGAATCGATCAAGAGCTACTTCGGATTGTTTCAAACCTAAGGGGGGATGGACGTGGCGGCACTTCGTTTACAACTCGACCTGCAGCTGTTTGCCGGGGAAAAGACGGAAGACGCGACGCCCAAGAAGAAACAAGATGCAAGAAAACAAGGACAAGTGGCCAAAAGTATGGAACTGCCCGCTGCCTTTATCTTGTTTTTTTCCTTCCTGGCGTTTTACTTGTTCGGCGGGTTCATGAAAGGACATCTGGTCGGCGTTTTCCGATCGATCTATACGGACTTCCTGCTGGTCGACCTCACATCGCCCAATATGATGGTGTTATACGAGCAGCTGGCGCTGCAGATGCTGCTGATATTAAGCCCGATTTTCGTAATCGCGGTCGTCATAGCCGTGCTCGGCAACTATTTGCAATTCGGCTTCCTCCTCACGGGCGATCCGCTGATGATGAAATTCAGCAAAATGAACCCTCTTGAAGGCGCGAAACGAATGTTTTCGATGAGGTCGGTCGTTGAGTTTCTGAAGTCCATGTTGAAAATGAGCATTATCGGTTATGTCGTGTATTCGGTCTTATGGGGCGAGAAAGCGCACATTATGCAGCTAGCGCATCTCCCTCTTCAGGAGATTCTGACTTTTACTTCTTCGCTCGTGTTGAACCTTGGCGTGAAAATCGGAGGCATTTTGATCATACTGGCCATTTTCGATTTTTTGTATCAGAAATATGAGCATGAGAAGAATTTGAGAATGTCCAAACAGGACATTAAAGACGAGTATAAGAAGTCGGAAGGGGATCCGCTGATCAAAGGGAAAATTCGGGAGAAACAGCGCCGTATGGCGATGCAGCGTATGATGCAGGACGTGCCCAAGGCCGACGTTATCATTACGAACCCTACCCACTTTGCCGTGGCTCTCCAGTACGACGGTTCGAAGATGCAGGCTCCGACCGTCATTGCCAAAGGGACCGACTTCGTCGCTCTCAAGATCAGACAAGTCGCCAAAGACCATGGCGTCGCTACGATCGAAAATAAACCGCTCGCCCGGGCTTTGTACGCTCAGGTGGAAATCGGAGAAGCGATTCCCGCCGACATGTTCCAAGCCGTGGCCGAAGTATTAGCCTATGTATACAAACTTAAAGGCAAGGCATTGTGATCTTGGCCTGAAGATAGCGAACGAAAACTAAGTAGAGGGGGCACCGGCTTTGAAAATTAGAGACCTTGTCGTATTGATCGGCATCATCGGCATCATTCTCATGATGGTCGTTCCGCTCCCGATTTGGTTGTTGGACTTTTTGTTGATCCTGAATATTACGCTGGCGCTTATGATTATTCTGGTCGGGATGAATACGACCGATGCGCTGCAATTTTCAATCTTTCCTTCGCTTCTTCTCATTACAACCCTGTTCAGGCTCGCCCTAAACGTCTCCACCACCAGGAACATCCTGGCACACGCCGATGCCGGTAATGTGGTCGAAACCTTTGGTTCATTCGTCGCGGCAGGCAACCTGGTTGTCGGCTTCGTCGTCTTTATCATTCTCGTACTCGTACAGTTTATCGTCATTACCAAAGGTTCCGAGCGCGTTGCCGAAGTTGCGGCACGGTTTACATTGGATGCGATGCCCGGCAAACAAATGAGTATCGACGCCGATTTGAACGCCGGCATGATCAACGAACATCAAGCGAAGGAACGCCGTGAGAAAATTTCACGCGAAGCAGACTTTTACGGTGCGATGGACGGGGCGAGCAAGTTCGTCAAAGGGGATGCGATCGCGGGCATCATCATGCTGATCATCAATATCATTGGCGGTTTGATCATCGGGGTCGCCATGAAAGGAATGTCTTTCGCCGAAGCAGGCGAAAAATATTCGATTATGACGATTGGCGACGGCTTGGTGAGCCAAATTCCGGCGCTGCTTATTTCGACGGCTGCAGGTATTATCGTTACCCGGGCTGCGTCCGACGGCAATCTGGCGCATGACCTGACAACGCAAATTTTCTCCTACCCGAAGCTGCTCTATATCGCGGCAGGTACGGTGACGGCGCTTGGCCTCTTTACCCCGATCCATTTCTGGACGACGTTTCCGATTGCGGGTCTGCTTGCCTTTGCCGCTTATCGGATGCAGCAAATCGTGAACCGCAAGCAAGCGGAGGAGGTGCAGCTCGAGGAAGAGCAGCAAATTGAAGAAGTGCGAAGTCCGGAGAGCGTTATTGGGCTGCTCAATGTGGACCCGATTGAATTCGAATTCGGGTATGGCCTTATCCCGCTTGCGGACACGCAGCAGGGCGGCGATCTGTTAGACAGGATCATTCTCATTCGCCGTCAGTGCGCACTGGAGCTCGGGGTCGTCGTTCCTGTTATTCGGATTCGCGATAATATTCAGCTGAGGCCGAATGAATACATCATCAAAATCAAGGGCAATATCGTCGCTCGCGGCGATTTACTGCTCGGTCATTACTTGGCGATGAGCCCGGGCATCGATGACGATTCGATTGCCGGGATCGATACGCTTGAGCCGGCTTTCGGTCTTCCGGCACTCTGGATCGACGAACAAACCAAAGAACGCGCAGAGCTTTCCGGGTACACGGTGGTCGATCCGCCGTCGGTGGTCGCGACGCATTTAACGGAAATCATCAAGAAGCATGCTCACGAACTTCTCGGACGGCAAGAAACGAAAGCACTTATCGAGAATGTCAAGGAAAGCTTCCCGGCACTGGTGGACGAGCTCATCCCGAATGTTCTTTCCTTAGGAGACGTTCAAAAAGTACTGGTGAAGCTGCTGCGTGAAAAAATTTCGATCCGGGATCTCGTTACGATATTAGAGACTTTAGCGGATTACGGCACCTATACGAAGGACCCCGATATTTTGACCGAATACGTGCGGCAAGCGTTATCCCGGCAAATCACCCAGCAATTCACGTCGATCGGCGACTCGTTAAAGGTGATCACCGTAGGCCCGAATCTGGAGAAAAAGATAGCCGAATCGGTGCAGCAATCCGATCAAGGCAGCTACCTGGCACTCGATCCGACTTCTACGCAAGTGATCTATCAACGGCTTAGCGATCAGGTGACCAAACTGATCCAATCCGGGCAGCAGCCGATCGTACTGACATCGCCGACGATCCGCATGTACCTGCGCCAGCTGCTTGAGCGCACGATGCAGGATATTCCGGTATTGTCTTACAGCGAGTTGGAGCCTAACGTGGAAATCCAGAGCATGGGGGTAGTTAATCTATGAGAGTGAAACGGTACGTAGTGGATTCAATGCCGGATGCGCTGCAAAAGATTAGAATCGACTTAGGCCATGACGCAGTGATCATCAACACCAAAGAAATTCGTACCGGCGGATTTCTGGGGATGTTCTCTAAGAAAAAAATTGAAGTCATTGCAGCGATGGATACCGCTTCCCCCGGCGGTTCCGTCGCAGGAGCCAGGACGCCCGCGGGCGAGGCTGCCGTTGTTGCTGCAAAGTCGACAGCTCCCTTTGCGGCTCCGCCCTTCGCTCAGTCTGCCAAAAAGACCGTAGCCGCTGCTTACGGGGCGCAGACGCTGCGGGAAGAGAAACAGCCGGTTCTTGCTTTTCCCGAAGTGCCGGACGTGCTTCCGCCGGAATCGGCGGCATCATTCGTACCGGTTCAAACGGCGGCGCCCGCGCCGCTCATGCCGGTTCAGCGCATTCAAGCGGCAGCTCCGGTGAAAGCGAAGGAAGACATGCTCCTGGAAGAATTAAAGCAGATGAAAGAAATGATGCGCAGACTCTCACAGCAGCATGGAAGTGCCGAACAACTGAATCCCGCGGTTCAGCGGTTCGAGCAGCGTCTGCTTGAACAAGAGGTGGAACCTCATCTTGTTCAGGAACTGATTGCCCAGGTGCTGGAAGATGCAGTAATCTCGGCGGCTGAATTGTCAGAGACGTTCGTGAAGCAGTCGCTGCAGCGCCAACTGCTCGCGATGCTGAGAATGGAAGGCAGCAAGTCCATAGCGGCCGATACGCGCATTGCGCATTTTGTCGGCCCTACCGGAGTCGGCAAAACGACGACGATTGCCAAGTTGGCGGCCGAGCAGGTGCTCAAGCACCACCGCAAAGTCGGTTTCATCACTTCGGACACGTACCGCATTGCGGCCGTCGAGCAATTGAAAACGTACGCGACGATCTTGAACGTACCGCTTGAAGTTGTATTCTCGCCCTCGGATTTAACTAAAGCTTTCGACAACTTGAAGGATTGCGATCTTATTTTCATGGATACGGCCGGACGCAATTTCCGCAACGAAATGTACGTTTCCGAATTAAATGCGCTGCTGAAATCAAGCGGAAAAAGCGAAACGTTCCTTGTGCTCAGCTTGACAACCAAATATAAAGACATGAAAGCCATTACGAGCAACTTCAGCAAATTCAAGCTGCACAAGGTGTTGTTTACGAAGATGGACGAAACTGACTCCTACGGCGCAATCCTGAATTTGGTTCGCGAATTCGGGCTCCAGATCTCCTATATCGCGAACGGACAAAGTGTCCCCGACGATATTAGAGTGCTGCAAGAACAATTCATCATCGATCTGATTCTGGAGGACGATAATCATGAGTGATCAGGCCCAAGGGCTGCGGAATCTGATTAAACATCAGGGCGCCGATCAGGAAAAGGCGACCCGGATCATCACCGTAACCAGCGGGAAGGGAGGGGTAGGCAAATCGAATTTCACCTTGAATTTTGCCCTATCGCTCCAGAAAAAAGGGTTCAAGGTGCTCATTTTCGACGCGGATATCGGACTCGCCAATATTGATGTGCTGATGGGCATCTCTGCAAAATATAATTTGTACCACTTGTTGAAACGGGAAAAAACGGTCTGGGATATCATCCACAAAGGACCGAATGATATACAGTTCATCGCCGGGGGCTCGGGCTTTAACGAATTAATTCGTCTAACGGATGAGCAGCTTGACTATTTCGCGGAACAAGTGAATCAGTTGAACGGACATGTCGATTTCATCATTTTTGATACCGGGGCGGGCTTGTCCAAAGAAACGTTGAAGTTTATTCTCGCCGCACAAGAAACGATTGTGGTGACAACGCCGGAGCCTACTTCCATTACCGATGCTTATGCGATTATCAAAATGGTTCACTCGATGAGTTACGACGTGAAATTCCGGTTGGTCGTCAACCGTGTGACGGATTGGAAGGAAGGGCGGCAAACTGCGGATAAAATCAGAATGGTAGCCAAGCAGTTTATGGATTTGGACATTCCGACGATCGGATACGTGTTGGATGACAATTCGGTTTCCAAAGCGGTGAAAAAGCAAATCCCCTTTACGATCGCTTTTCCGGAAGGCGCGGCTTCGAGGTCGCTGGGCGAATTAACCGACGATTTTGTGTTGAACCAGCTGCCGGCCGACAATCAAGCGGGTTCGGTTAAAGGTTTCCTGAGCCGAATGATTCGTTTGCTGAAGCAATAGCGAGCAGGGATGTTGATTTGGCCCGGTGAACAGGAACAACTTCTGACCTTCTAGCTCAGTGACAACGTAGAGGAGTGAAGCTATGCAGCAGCCGTTTGATGTGTTAGTGGTCGATGATTCCATATTTATGAGAAAAATCATCTCGGATTTTATCTCGCAGGATCCGATGCTGCGGGTAGTCGGGACGGCCAGGAACGGGAAAGAAGCCGTCGAGCAGGTGAAGAAACTACAGCCTCATGCGGTTACGATGGACATCGAAATGCCGGAGATGAACGGACTTGAGGCGCTTCGCGTCATTATGAAGGAAAGCCCGGTTGCGGTCATTATGCTCAGCAGCTTGACGCAAGAAGGGGCGTCCGAGACGATAAAGGCACTGGAATGGGGGGCTGTCGACTTCGTCGGCAAGCCGTCGGGCTCAATTTCGCTCGATCTTCATAAGGTAAAAACCCAGCTGCTGGAGAAGCTTCATATCGCAGTGAGAATGAATGTGAACAAGATTGGGCTGCAGCGCCCGATCCTTCCACGTCAACCGGAGCTGAAGCCGATACCGCAGGCCCGCACGACAGCGGCTGCAGCGCCATCGAATCCGTCTCCAAAGGCTGAGAGGCGATCGGTTGACCGATCGCAAGCGGGCATCGGGCACTTGGTCGCGATCGGAACTTCCACCGGAGGTCCGCGTGCGCTTCATCAGGTATTGTCGGAGCTGCCGGCGGAGCTTGCGGCTCCGGTCGTGATCGTGCAGCATATGCCGCCGAATTTTACCAGATCGCTTGCTCAACGGCTCAATTCGATATCCGGTCTGAAGGTGGTCGAAGCGGAGGAAGGCATGCCTCTTGAGAACGGCACGGCTTACATCGCTCCCGGCGGAAGTCACATGGCGGTCGCCCGCAATGGGCCGGGCGCTTATCGCATCCATCTGAGCAAAGAAGAGCCGCGCAGCGGCCATCGACCGTCCGTGGATGTTCTTTTTGAATCGCTGCTTCCGCTCAAGGAGTTGAAGCGTCATATCGTGATCATGACCGGCATGGGATCGGACGGCGCCAAAGGGATGCTGGCTCTGAAAGAATCGGGAGCTGTAACCACGATTGCCGAATCGGAAGAAACCTGTATCGTCTACGGTATGCCCCGAGCAGCGGTCGAGCTTAAAGGTGTCATGCATGTGCTGAAGCAGCAAGAAATTGCAGGCAAATTAATATCCGCAATCGGTTTATCGGCCTTATCTTAGTCCTTATACATATAAACGATCCTGATGGAGGTGTACGGTTATGGAAATGAATCAATATCTCTCGATGTTTATTGACGAGTCCAGAGATCACTTGCAAGCGATTAACGAACATATGCTCAGCCTGGAAAGCAATCCGGAAGACATCAGCATTGTCCAGAACATTTTTCGTTCCGCACATACGTTAAAAGGAATGTCTGCTACCATGGGCTTCGAGGATATCGCCTCGCTGACGCATGAGATGGAGAACGTGCTGGATCTTGTGCGCAATCATAAGTTGAAAATGGATTCATTCATCTTTGATTGCCTGTTCAAAAGCACCGATTCGCTCGAGACGATGGTCGAAGACATTATTCAAGGCGGCACCGGTAAAGCCGACGTTTCGGACATTGTAGCGGCTTTGAAATCCATAGTCTCCGGCGATTACCTGAAAGGCGCTGCGGGGGGATCGGCCAAGCCTGCTGATGGGCAGGACGAAACCAAAGCGGAGCTCGACGAATTCCAGCTCTCGATTGTCCAGCAATCGATCGAAGCGGGGATTCCGGTATTCTGGATCGAGGTCACCGTTCGTCAAGATTGCGTGCTGAAAGCCGCCCGCGCTTACATGGTGTTTAATGTGCTCGAGCAGAACGGGGAAGTCATTAAAGCGAGCCCTTCGGTCGAAGATATCGAGCAGGAGAAGTTCGGCGAATCGTTCGCGGTGTATTACATATCCCAGATCGATCATGACCAGCTGCATAAACAAATTTCCAGCGTATCTGAAATCGATAAGGTCGAATTGGTCGTGCTGAATCAAGAGAAGCTGGCTGAGCGCATGCTGCCGGCCGCGAGAGCGGCACAAAAGGAAGTTGCTGCCGCTGCAGCCGTAGTAACGCCGGAACCTCCTAAAGCCGAAGTGAAGAAACCGCCGGCTGCGCAGGCGGGAGCTCCGGTCGCCAACCGGACGATTCGCGTCGATATCGAACGTTTGGACTTCTTGATGAATTTATTCAGCGAGCTGTTGATCGATCGCGTCCGGCTGGAGCAGCTGGCCAGTGAAATTCGCAAAAACGAATTAACGGAAACGGTCGAGCATATGGCCCGCGTCAGCAGCGACCTGCAGAATATCGTGCTCAAACTGAGGATGGTTCCGGTCGATACCGTGTTCAACCGGTTCCCGCGGATGATTCGCGATGTCGCCAAAACGCTGGACAAGAAAGTAGATTTGATTATTACGGGAGCGGAAACCGAACTCGACCGTACGGTTGTGGACGAGATCGGCGACCCGCTTGTACACTTGCTGCGCAACGCCGTCGACCATGGTCTGGAACCGACGTCGGAGCGTATCGCCTTGGGCAAACCCGAGACGGGTACCATCCATCTTCGCGCATACCATAGCGGAAATCATGTGTTTATTGAAATCGAAGATAACGGCCGCGGCATTAACCGGGACAAGGTGCTTGGCAAAGCAATCCAGAACGGCGTCGTCACCCAAGAGCAAGCGGCGCGCATGACGGACAAGGAAGTGTATATGCTTCTTTTCGCTTCCGGCTTCAGCACGGCAGACAAAATCTCCGACATTTCCGGCCGCGGCGTAGGTTTGGATGTCGTGAAGACGAAGATCGAAAGTCTGGGCGGCGAAGTGCACGTCGATTCGGAATTCGGTAAAGGATCGAAATGGTCCGTACAGCTGCCGCTGACGCTGTCTATTATTTCCGCGATGTTGATTCGTCTTCACGGTGAGAAATACGCGATCCCGCTTTCTTCGATCGTCGAAACGGCCGCCATTCGCCCGGAGCAAGTTCGAATCGTACACGGCAATCAAATGGTCGACTACCGGAATAGCGTCATTCCGCTGATCCCGTTAGCCAAGCTGTTCGACGTCCCGCAGGGCGAAGACGAATCGGAAGCGGATATCCAGATCGTCGTTATTCGCAAAGGGGAGAAGATGGCCGCACTCGTCGTCAACGAGTTCATCGGCCAACAGGAAATTGTGTTGAAAACGCTGGGGAAATACTTAACCAACCTGTTCGCCGTTTCCGGTGCGACGATTCTCGGCGACGGGCAAGTCGCCTTGATTATCGATACGAACGCTTTAATCAAATAACGATAACCGCGATTGATCTACTGCACGATAATTTGAGGAGGACGAGGGTATGGGACAAGAAATGAAAGTAATCGTTTTCGCGTTGGCGCATGAAGAATACGGCGTTGAAGTTGAAAAAGTAAAAACCATCGAGCGGATGCAGCCGATGACGCGCGTTCCCAAAACGCCTGACTTCGTAAAAGGAGTCATCAACCTGCGTGGGGTCGTGACCCCGGTCATCGATTTGCGCGGCCGTTTTGGTTTCGCGGAGAGCGAATACACCGAGAACACGCGGATTATTATCGTCGGGGTGGACGATATCGAAGTCGGATTAATCGTCGATTCCGCTAACGATGTCATCGATGTGGACACCGACCATATCGCTGATCCGCCTGAAATCGTGGGCGGCATTAAAGCTAAATATTTGCACGGTATTGCAAAAATCGACGATAACCGGCTGCTCGTGCTTCTGAATTTGAAAGAAGTGCTCAATAAGAGCGAGATTGTCCAATTGGAGAACATAGAGGAGTAGATCCTGTGGAATCATTTAACGCATTTGCCGATTTTCAAATGGACGTCCTCAAAGAAGTAGGCAATATCGGCGCCGGACATGCCGCCACCGCATTATCGAAGCTGCTTGATAAGCCGGTCGACATGCTCGTGCCGAAGGTGCGGATGGTTCCATTTGAAGAGATTGCGGATAGCGTGGGCGGAGCGGAGCAGGTTGTCATTGCGATCTTCTTGCGAGTAGAAGGCGAGACGCCGGGCAACTTGTTCTTCATTCTTAAGCAGGAATCGGCCAAAAAACTGCTGCGCAATTTGTTAGGAATCGAAGTTGTCAGCGATGAGGGATATACGGAGATGGAAATCTCCGCGCTAAGCGAGATCGGCAACATCTTGGCGGGTTCCTATTTATCGTCGTTGGCTGACTTTACGAGGCTGAACATGCAGCCTACGGTTCCTTCTCTTGCCATCGATATGGCGGGAGCGATTTTGAGCTACGGCCTTCTCCAATTCGGTCAAATGGGAGATCAAGCGCTCTTGATCGATACGAAGTTTCTGAATGGGAAGGATGAAGTGGAAGGGCATTTCTTTCTCATTCCCGATCCCGAATCGTTTGAGAAAATTTTTATCGCTCTGGGAGTGCAAACTCCATGATCCAAGACAATTTGATCAAAGTCGGAATGGCTGATCTCAACGTTGCCCGCCAGACCGGCGTGCTGAAGACGACCGGCCTTGGTTCGTGCGTCGGCATCACGCTATATGACGCGAAAGCCAAGGTGGCCGGTATGGCTCACGTCATGCTTCCTAACTCGGATATAGCCAAAGAGGGCCAGCTTAATATTGCAAAGTATGCGGACACGGCGATTCCGGAGTTGATACGGTTAATGGAAGCGCTGGGTGCACAAATTCGCAGAATGGAAGCGAAAATGGCCGGAGGCGCACAAATGTTCGCTTTCGGCAGCCAGTCCGATACGATGCGCATCGGACCGCGTAATGTGGAGTCGTGCAAGGAGCAGCTGTCCCGTTTCAAGATTCCGCTTCTGGCGGAAGATACGGGCTCCAATTACGGCAGGACGATTGAATTCGACTGCGAGAAGGGAACTCTTCTCATCCGCAGCGTACAACACGGAGTGAAGGAACTGTAACCATGATTGGATCGATACGGTGGAACTTTATCATCGGCGCTATTGCCTTTATATTCACCTTTATGTTTTCTGTCGGGAACAATATTTGGTTGACGACGCTCCTTCGGAGCGTCTACAGCTTTGCTGTCCTTTTTATACTTGTCTTTGGTTGTCGTTGGCTGCTCGGCACCTTTGCCGGCTTTAATCAATGGAACTCGAACAAAACGGAGCTAGGCGAAGGGGATTCGGACGGCACGAAGGGAACTGTTTTCGATGCCGTCACCCCCCCGGATCAAGATGAGGAGCTTCATCAAATGCTGAAAAAGAAAGTAGACGCTCCTATGCCGGAAGAGGAAACGTTCTCTCCGTTAAACCCGCCCAAATTGTCTACCAAGTTCAGCGAAACGCCGGAGGAATTGGCTCAAGCGGTTCGCCGTATGACTGAAGAATAAGGGGGTGAAAGAGCGTCATGATCGGGCAAAAATCTCATTTAGCGAACATCGAGATGTGGAAGAGGTGGAGAGAAGAACACGATACTGTAGCCAAGCAAACGCTGATCGAAACCTATTTGCCGCTTGTGGACTACGTATCCGGCCGACTTTCCATTGGACTTCCCAAAAACGTATCCAGGGAAGACCTCATCAGTTACGGGGTGATGGGGTTAATCGACGCTATCGAGAAATTTGACTACGAACGCGGACTGCAGTTCGAAACGTACGCCTCATGGCGCATTCGCGGAGCGATGATCGACGGACTCCGGCAAGGGGACTGGGTTCCTCGTTCCGTACGCGAGAAGGCGAAGAAAATCGAGGAAGCTTACCAGAAGCTGGAGCAGCAATACCTGCGTTCCGTCACGGATGCGGAGATGAGCGCTTATTTGCAGGTAAGCGAAGGCGATTTTCAACAGATGGTTCAAGATATTGCGGTCACCACGGTATGTTCGATCGACGATCCTATCCGTGAAGAAGAAGCGGAGACCCGTCTTTCGTTATTGATTGACGAAAAGGCAAAAAATCCGGAATCGAAAGTAAAAGAAGTGTACTTGAAAGATACGCTCGCGCAAGCGATTGAACGGCTTACTGAAAAAGAACGCACCGTCGTCTCGTTGTTTTATTACGAAGAACTTTCACTTAGCGAGATTGCTGAAGTTATGAGTTTATCCCCTTCCAGAATTTCACAGCTGCATTCCAAGGCGATTTTGCGCTTAAGGGGTTCGTTAAGCCGGCATAAGTCGCATCTATTTCAAGACTAAGCTACGAAAGCGGGGTTATGAATATGGGCGACCTGGCGATGCCGTTAAGTTATTATTTGGACCTTACCTTATCCGATGATAAACTGACCGCCTACCTGCAGTTTATGAACTGCGACGATAAATTTGCCGTAACTAAAGAACAGCTGGACGAACTGATCAAATCGCATCATATCGTGCACGGTATCGACGAGGACAAGCTCCTTGCGATCGTGAGAGATCCGAAATCGTTTTTCTTTACGAAAACCGCGATTGCAACCGGTCAACCCCCGGCGCATGGACAGGACGGTCAAATACGTTTATTGTTCGATTTGGACGGTCAATCCAAGCGTCCGCTGGAAATGGAAGACGGCAAAGTTGACTATAAAGAAGTGACGGCCATCAACAATGTCCGTAAAGGACAGTTGATCGCAGAACGCATACCGGCAGGTAAAGGAACGGATGGACGTGCGGTCACCGGGGAAACCATATTCGCCAAGGACGGGAAGGAAGCTCGCTTCAAGCCCGGGAAAAATGTCGTCTCCGATCCGGATCAGCTTGCCCTTTACGCCGCTATCGATGGGATGGTGACGAAGACGGACCGCGAAAAAATCAACGTCTTCCCGATATTTGAAGTGAACGGCGACGTAGACTATAATATCGGCAATATTGATTTTGTCGGGTCGGTCGTTATTCGCGGCAGCGTGCTTCCGGGATTCCGGATCAAGGCCGCGGGCGATATACGGATTACCGGTAATGTCGACGGCGCGGATCTCGAAGCGGGGGGCTCGATCGAGATCACCGTCGGTATCCTGGGGCACAATAAAGCGATCATTCGCGCAGGCAAACGGGTCAAATGCTCGTTCATTCAGGATGCGACGGTCGAAGCCGGGGAAGAAGTGCTCGTGGGACAAAGCATCATGCATTGTCAAATTCGCGCCGGTAAACTGGTCGCCTGCAAGGGAACCAAAGGATTGATCGTCGGAGGAATGATTCAAGCGGGCGAATGCGTCATTGGGCGAACGATCGGAAACTCGATGTCGACGGCAACCGTCATCGAGGTAGGCGTGCTGCCGGAGCTGCGCAACGAGCTGCAGCAGCTGCGTACGAATCTAAAGACGTTGATCGAGAATTTCGACAAGACGGAGAAAGCGCTCGTGCTGCTCGACCAATTGGCTGCGGCCGGACAGCTCGGACCGGATAAAGTGGCGATGCGGATCAAGCTGAACCATACGAAGAAGCAGGTTATGGAAGAGATCTCTTCATTGAAGGAACGTGCACTGGAGATTGAGAAGTCGCTTGAAGATTCGGAGCGGGCGAAGGTCGAGGTCATCTCGAGCGTGTACAGCGGTACGAAAATCGTCCTCGGTCGTTACACGAAATTCATCAAGGACACTTCCCAGCGCGTAAAGTTTCAATTGGTGGACGGCGATATTGCGATGCTTCCGATTCAATAACGCAAGGCAACAGCCTGTTACGGGAGGGGAAGTTCAATGAGTTTGAAGGCGGTCGAATTGCAGTTTGCATTGCACAAGAACGAAGAGGTCGGAGTCAAACAGCAGCAGCTGACCCAGAAACCGTTATCCGACCAAGCTTCGCTTTCGGAAGCGGCGGCCAAGCAAGTGGTTGAGGAACGCCATAAGAGCACGAAAACCGAGGAATCTGCCCGCGCATCCGTCAAGGATAACGGCGAACGTTCTTCGAAGCGGGGGACATCCGGAACCCCGAAGCGATCGGCCGAAGCCAAAGAACCGGAGAAAGCGCCGATCTCCCGCCATGATCATCCGTTTAAAGGGCATCATATCGATTTATCGCTTTGACATTAAGCTGTGAAAAAGGTGAACGCGTTGAACCAACCTTGGGTATATATCGTCTTGTTCGGCTTGGTGATCATCGTCTACGCCAAGCTTTTGCCGAAAAAAGCCGAGCATAGCGCGGAAATTCCGACCACGATGAAAGATGTGGAAAGCGCGATGGATCACTTTGCCGTCGAGCTGGAAGAGCAGAATAAAACGATCATTCAGCTCTTTACGGAAACCAAAAAAGATTACGAGGTTCATGCCGCCAAGCTTGCTTCCCGTGTCGAAACGCTTGAGAAGCATAATCAGCAGCTCCAATCCGAGCTTCACCGGGTCGGTTTTGTCGCCGAACAAATTCAGAAGCACCAGGCTCCGTCTGCGCCCGTGATTCAGGCAGAGCCTGCCCCGGCGTCTGCGCCCGGCTCCTTGTCAACGAATGCGGATCCTGCCCGTTCCGAATCGCCGCTTCAAGCTGTCCCTGTTGCGGATCAGGAGCCGGCGGCAACGCGCGAGCAGCCGAACGAACCTGTTGCATTAATGAATATCAAGCAGCGGTACGCCGAATTGTTCGAGTTGTACGAGCTCGGCAAGTCGATGGACTTCATCGCCAAGAAGCTCGGGATGAATAAAGGCGAGATCAGCTTGATCCTGCTGCTTGCGAAACAGGAGGAGCGCCCCTGATGTCCAACAAAAAATCGCTCTTGTACGGACTGGGCTCGGGGATGATCGCCGGTTCCGTGCTGCTCCAGCTGATGAGTTTCGCTCCCGCCGCAAACCAGGGGCTGTCCAAAGAAGACTTACAGCAGCCGGCAGCGGAAACGATGACCCGGGAACAAATCAAAGAAAAGGCCTCCGTATATTTCAACGTGTATGAGAAGGATGTTAAAGTATATTTGCAGCCGCAGGTTGACGCCTTAGTCCAGCAGCGCGTGAACGAAGAGCTGGAGAAAGAGAGGGCCAAACCGGTAGAACCTGTCCGAGAAGTTTATATCAACGTAACCAGCGGCCTTGTGCTTTGGCAAGTTTCGGACTTGCTGTATCAGAGCGGGGTCATTGCCGATAAGAAGACGTTTGAGGAAGAAATGAGAAAACGTCGGCTTGCCGGCAGCATAAATACTGGCGTACACGTATTTAAAGGTCCGCAAACGCTCGAACAGGTCATTACCGGCTTGACCGAGAAGTAACCGAACAGACTCCGGGGTTCCGGGGTCTGATTTTGTTTGATTATGGCGAAAAGGGGCGCTAGTTGCAACCTCATGTTACTTATGGTATAGTAATTCTCGGTGTAAAAATCCACACGCCGATGAATTCCGGTGAGCGTGCTTCCGCGTTGCAGCGGGCTGCGACAAAGTTTGCAGCGGCTGACAATAATCTGGGAGTTTCACCGAGAAGATGATATCGCGCGGAGGTACCAAAACAACTAATTTTGAGGAGGTGCGTGAGGATGGCAGTAATCTCCATGAAACAGCTGCTTGAAGCTGGGGTACACTTCGGTCATCAAACCCGTCGTTGGAACCCGAAAATGGATCGTTACATCTTCACCGAAAGAAACGGCATTTATATTATCGACCTGCAAAAAACGGTCAAAAAAGTTGAGGAAGCGTACAACTTCGTCAAATCCGTAGCCGAAGAGAACGGTACAATCTTGTTCGTCGGCACGAAAAAACAAGCGCAAGATTCCGTGAAAGAAGAAGCGGAACGCAGCGGCATGTTCTACATCAACCAACGTTGGTTGGGCGGAACGCTCACGAACTTCTCCACCATCCAACAACGGATTAACCGTCTGCATGAGTTGGAGAAATGGGAAAACGACGGTACGTTCGAAGTTCTTCCCAAGAAAGAAGTTATTATTCTTCGCAAAGAAAAAGATCGTCTGGAGAAATTCCTGGGCGGTATCAAACATATGAAGGGTCTGCCGAGCGCATTGTTCGTCATCGATCCTCGTAAAGAGCGCATTGCTGTTGCCGAAGCTCGTAAGCTCGGTATCCCGATCGTCGGTATCGTTGACACGAACTGCGATCCGGACGAAATCGACTACGTCATTCCAGGTAACGACGATGCGATCCGCGCCGTGAAATTGCTGACAGCCAAAATGGCCGACGCTGTGATCGAAGCGCATCAAGGCGAGCAAACGACAGCTTAAGCAGGCGAATACAAAAAAGGGTGGTTTAAAGGTGCAAAATCCTTTCACCGCCCTTTTTTTAAGGTACATATCCCTAAACCTAAGGAGGCCCTACCATGGCAGTAAGTGCAGCAGCAGTTAAAGAATTGCGTGAGAAAACAGGAGCGGGCATGCTCGATTGCAAGAAAGCGCTGGAAGAAGCAAACGGTGATTTGACGAAAGCTTCCGAAATTTTGCGTGAAAAAGGATTGGCCGCGGCAGCCAAAAAATCCGATCGTATTGCGACGGAAGGTATGATTGAGTCCTACATCCACGCTGGCGGTAAAATTGGCGTATTGGTTGAAGTCAACAGCGAAACCGACTTCGTTGCCAAGAACGATACGTTCAAAACTTTCGTTCGCGACGTAGCTCTTCATATTGCTGCTTCGAACCCGAAATACCTTCGCCGTGACGAAGTTCCTCAAGATGCGCTCGATAAAGAACGTGAAATCTTGACGAACCAAGCCTTGAACGAAGGCAAACCGGAGAAAATCGTGGAGAAAATCGTAGAAGGCCGTCTTGCTAAATTCTACGAAGAATACTGCTTGCTGGAGCAGCCGTTCATTAAAGATCCGGACAAAACGGTTGAAGAAGTGTTGAAAGAGAAAATCGCTACGATCGGCGAAAACTTGTCGATCCGCCGCTTTGTTCGTTACGAGCTCGGCGAAGGCTTGGAGAAGAAACAAGAAAACTTCGCAGAAGAAGTCATGAGCCAAGTGAAACTGTAAGACCTATACGGAATTCCAAAGGCGGGAACACGATGTGTTCCCTCTTTTGTAAATAGAGAAGGAAATGCGTAAGTGATGAAACGGAGGTATGCAGCTTGGAACGTCCGATATTTAAAAGAGTCGTACTGAAATTAAGCGGAGAAGCTTTAGCCGGACAGCAAGGATACGGAATCGAAGCCGACATCATCGCTTCCATTGCACAACAGGTGAAAGAAGTGGTCGATCTTCAAGTCGAAGTCGCCATCGTCGTTGGCGGCGGCAACATTTGGAGAGGTATCGCAGGCAGCGCCAAGGGTATCGATCGGGCCACAGCCGACTACATGGGTATGCTTGCAACCGTCATGAATTCGCTGGCGCTTCAAGACGCGCTCGAAACGATCGGCGTACCTACCCGCGTGCAATCTTCGATTACGATGCAGCAGGTAGCGGAGCCGTATATCCGCCGAAGAGCGATGCGCCATCTGGAAAAGGGCCGAGTCGTCATTTTCGCTGCAGGTACGGGCAATCCGTTCTTCTCCACAGACACGACGGCGGCGCTAAGAGCGGCGGAAATCGAAGCGGAAGTCATCCTGATGGCCAAGAACAAAGTCGACGGCGTATACTCCGCCGATCCGTTCAAGGATGCGACCGCGCAAAAGTTCGAAACGCTGACTTATCTCGAGGTGTTGAACAAAAACCTCGGCGTCATGGACTCCACCGCATCTTCCTTGTGTATGGACAACAATATCCCGCTGATCGTATTCTCCATTACGGAGAGCGGCAACATCAAGCGCGTCGTGCTTGGGGAGAAGATCGGCACGATTGTAAAAGGGAGTGTATAAAACATGCCTCAATCCATTAAGAAAAACGCTGAAGACCGGATGGAAAAAGCTATCGGTTCTTTGAAGAAAGAGCTTCTGACCTTGCGGGCAGGCCGCGCGACGCCAGCGCTTCTGGACCGCGTGCAGGTGGAATATTACGGGGCGATGACGCCGGTGAACCAATTGGCGAACATCAATACACCGGATTCCCGCACCTTGATGATTCAACCTTGGGATAAAAGCTCGGTATCCGCGATCGAAAAAGCGATCATGAAATCCGACCTTGGCTTGACGCCTTCCAACGACGGCAGCAGCATTCGCATCATCATTCCGGCGCTAACGGAAGAACGCCGCGCGGAATTGGTGAAAATGACGCGCAAGTTCGGGGAAGAAGCGAAAGTTGCGATCCGCAACGTCCGCCGCGATGCGAACGACGAGATCAAGAAGCTTGAGAAGTCGGCCGGCCTCTCGGAAGATGAGTCCCGCCGCCATCAAGAAGATATTCAAAAGTTTACGGATAAATTTATCGGTGAAGTCGATAAAGTGCTGCAGGCGAAAGAGAAAGAAATTATGGAAGTGTAACGGGTAAAGACCCCCTTAATTGAGGGGTTTTTAGTCTTTTAGTCTTTCCTGACGGGGGATTGGCAATGAAACCATTCAGAAAGTGGTTCGGAGGAAAGTCGGAAGGGGAAGAGGCTGCAAGCGCGCTCGATTCCGATAATATACCGAATCATGTCGCCGTCATCATGGACGGCAACGGCCGATGGGCGCAGAAACGCGGGCTGCCGCGGGTTGCGGGTCACCATTCGGGGATGAAAAACGTGAAAAAAATAACGATGGCGGCGAATCATATCGGGGTGAAAGTGCTGACGATGTATGCTTTTTCCACAGAAAATTGGAAGAGGCCGAAGGAAGAAGTTGAGTACTTGATGAAATTGCCGCTGGAGTTTTTTCCTAAAGAAATCGAAGAACTGATTGCGAACAACGTCCGAATACGTATGACCGGCTGGCCTGAAGGGTTGCCTGACTATACGTTGAAAACCGTTCAGGACGCGATCGACAAAACGAAACACAATACGGGCCTTATCTTGAATTTTGCTTTAAATTACGGGAGTCGCAAAGAGATGCTTTCCGGTATTCAGAGGCTTGCTCAAGACGCAAAAGACGGGAAAGTGAACCCGGCAGAAATCAATGAGCATCTGTTCTCGCGATATTTGCTGACCGATCCGTTGCCGGACCCCGATTTGCTTATCCGGACGAGCGGGGAGCTGCGGATCAGCAACTTCATGCTGTGGCAGCTGGCGTATTCGGAGCTGTGGTTTACGGATTTGTGCTGGCCGGAGTTCACCGAGCCGCACTTTTATGAAGCGATACAAGAATATCAGCGGCGAGCCCGGAGATACGGCGGATTGTAGCGGCAATTGGAGGAATCGACTTGAAGCAGCGGATCGTTACTGGATTAGTGGCGGGGCTCGGATTTTTCATCATGTTGTACTTGGGCGGCTACTGGTTTGCCGGACTCATTGTTGCGCTCGCGCTGATCGGGTATGACGAATTTTTGAGAATGAACGGCTTGAATCGAAACCGGGTGATCCAGGTCATCGGTTACATCGGAGTCGTCGTGTTGACGCTGCCGTGGCAGTTTGGCTTCATGTCGTCGGCGCAGGGCATATGGTTGTTCCTGTTTCTGTTCTTGGCCGCCACCGTGATCACGAAGAACAAAACGACGATCGATCACGTAGCGACGGCTTTCCTCGGCATGGCATACGTCGGACTCGGCTTTCATTATATGATCGAAACCCGCACCATTCCGGATCACGGGCTGTTTTTGACGCTGCTCGTATTTTTGTGCATCTGGACAACGGATTCGGGCGCTTACTTCACCGGTTCGATGATCGGGAAGACGCCGCTCTGGCCTACGATCAGTCCGAAGAAGTCGGTCGAGGGCGCCATAGGCGGAACGGTATTATCCGTCATCGTGGCGATCGGTTTCGCCTGGTGCCGGCCGGATCTGCTCGGGTACGCGCAGGCTGTATGGATCGGCCTCGTTATCGCAGTCGTCGGGCAGGTTGGCGATTTGGTGCAGTCGGCTTACAAGCGGGTGAAGGGAATTAAAGATTCCGGCATGATTTTGCCGGGTCACGGCGGGGTGCTCGATCGGACGGACAGCTGGCTGATCGTCTTCCCGTTTCTGCATGTGGTTTCCTTAATTCCGCATGTTTAATTATGAGTGCTGGGGGTAGGCCGCAGTGAAAAAGATCAGCATTCTCGGATCGACGGGCTCCATCGGCACGCAGACGCTGGATGTCATCTCGCATGATCCGGAAGCTTACGAAGTCGAAGGCTTGGCCGGCGGTTATAATATCGGCTTGCTCGGGGAGCAGGTCAGGCGCTTTCGCCCGAAGAAGGTAGCGGTGGCGACGCGTGATTTGGCCGAGAGGCTGAGAATCGATGTGCCGGCGGGAACCGAAGTGTTCTATGGCGAAGAAGGGCTGCTCGAAGTCGCTGCGGGGACGGACGCCGAGCTGCTCGTGACGGCGCTTGTCGGCAGTCAGGGCTTAAAGCCGACGCTGGCGGCCATCGAAGCGGGCAAGCACATTGGCCTGGCCAACAAAGAAACGTTAGTAAGCGCAGGGCATTTGGTAACGGCGCTCGCGGAACGGAAGCAGGTTTCGCTGTTGCCGATCGACAGCGAGCATTCCGCAATTTTCCAGTGCTTGAACGGCGAGAATAAAGATCATATACATAACATTACGCTGACCGCGTCAGGCGGATCGTTTCGCGATCGTACACGCGAAGAACTGGCCTCGGTTTCCGTGGAGGATGCGCTTAAACATCCGAATTGGTCGATGGGCGCGAAGATTACGATCGACTCCGCAACCATGGTGAACAAAGGGCTCGAGGTGATCGAAGCGCATTGGTTGTTCGGGTTATCCTACGACCAAATCGAGGTGGTGATCCATCCGGAAAGTATCGTTCATTCGTTCGTCGAGTTCGTCGACTGTAGCATTATTGCACAGATGGGCTTGCCTGATATGCGGGTGCCGATCCAATACGCTTTAACGTATCCGAATCGGATGGTAACGCCTTCGAAGCGTCTGAGGCTGGCCGACATCGGCAAGCTGCATTTTCGGGAAATGGACTTTGCCCGATACCCTTGCTTGGCGATGGCATTTGAGAGCGGCCGAAAGGGCGGCACGATGCCGACGGTATATAATGCGGCGAATGAGGTCGCGGTCGAACGTTTCTTGAAGGGGGACATCTCCTTCCTCGCCATCGAGCGCATTATCGCCGAGGTGATGGCGAAGCATGAGGCGATAGACGGGCCTGACCTGGATACGATTGTCGCGAGCGACGCTTGGGCGCGGTCGGCGGCGGCGCAAATCCGCCGAAGCTGAAGTCCTTGCCCGGGACGGTTGGCAAGCATGTTTGTTCGCGTCCGGTAATATGTTCATATCAAGGGCTCGGCTTGTGTTCCGTTTGTCATTAATGTTAATCTAAGGACATGGAATAGCGCCCTTCCCATGCTAGCAGATGTGAACATTGATGTATTTAAGGAGGCCGTGAACTAGGTGGACGTACTTCAAATCATCGTGCTGAATGTGCTCTTGTTTTTCGTACTCGTGACGGTGCACGAGTGGGGGCATTTTTATTTCGCCAAGCGGGCGGGGATCTTGACGCGCGAGTTCGCGATCGGCTTCGGTCCGAAGGTGCTTTCGTTCGTTCGCGGTGAAACCCGGTATACGCTGAGGCTTCTGCCCATCGGCGGGTTCGTGCGGATGGCCGGCGAAGATCCCGAAATCGTACAGATCAATCCGGGACAACGGATAGCCGTTGCCTTGGAGAATGAAACGGTTACGCATATTTATTTGAACGATTTCGACAGCCGCCGCGGCGCTTTGGAAGGTGTCGTGGAAGATATCGATTTGGAGCGTCAGCTGTTTGTCCGTATGGATGTCGACGGCGCGGCACAGCGCTTTGCCGTTCACCCTCGCGCGCTTATCGTCAGCAAGGAGAAGGAGACGCAGATCGCGCCATGGGAACGCCAGTTTGGCAGCAAGACGGTGGGACAGCGGGCGATGGCCATATTCGCGGGTCCGTTAATGAACTTCATTCTCGCGTTCATCTTGTTCGTCACGGTTGTTTTCGTGGCCGGTATGCCTTTGCCTGATCGGGTGCGCATCTCCGACACCAAGCCCGGTTCGGCCGCGGAGCGCGCCGGCTTGATGGGCGGGGACGTTATCGTTGAAGTGAACGGCGAGAAGATCGGCGGCGACAGCAAAAAGCTGACGACGCTGATTCAAAATTCGCCGAACAAGACGATGACCTGGGTGGTTGAGCGCAACAAGCAGCTCGTTACCAAAGAAGTGAAGCCGGAACTGGATGAGAAAGACCGCGTGATTCGTGTCGGCGTCTCGCTCGGCCCGGATACCCGGCCGGCTACGATCGGGGAAGGAATCAGCAACGGGTGGCGCAGCATGGTTTCCGCTACGACGCTCATCTTGGACGGCTTCGGCAAGCTGGCGACCCTGCAGGTGAAGATGGACGATCTCGGCGGTCCGATCCGGATTGTCGAGTTCACAAGCGAGCAGGCAAGCGCCGGACCGGCCCAGTACATCAACTGGATGGCTGTGATGAGCTTGTACCTGGGCTTGTTCAATTTACTGCCGATTCCGGCGCTGGACGGCAGCCGCCTTGTTTTCCTCGGGTTAGAAGCGGTGCGCGGCAAACCGGTCGATCCGAGCCGGGAGAGCATGGTGCATTTCGTCGGCTTTGCCATGCTGATGCTGCTGATGATCGCCGTCACATACAACGATATATTAAGGCTGATTAAAGGATAAATGAATCGCCGTCTGTAGGGGGAGCATTCGAACCATGTCGAAGGATAAACAGGATAAACAATTCGTCAAAGAAATTACGCCGCAAAGTGAAGATTTCTCGCGCTGGTACATCGATACGATCAAGAAAGCGGACCTGATGAGTTACTCACCGGTTCGCGGTTGTATCGTGTTCAAGCCCGACGGCTATGAAATCTGGGAAAACATTCAGCGCGAACTGGACCGTCGTTTCAAAGAAACGGGTCACCGCAACGCCTATTTCCCGCTATTCATTCCCGAAAGCTTCTTTCAGAAGGAGAAGGAACACGTCGAGGGCTTCAATCCGGAGCTTCCATGGGTAACCGAAGCCGGCGGCGAGAAGCTGGAAGAACGTCTGGCGATCCGCCCGACTTCAGAAACGATGATCGGTCATATGTACTCGGAGTGGATCAACTCGTACCGCGATTTGCCGCTGCTTATCAACCAGTGGGCCAACGTGGTACGTTGGGAGAAGAAAACACAGCCGTTCCTGCGCACCAGCGAATTTCTTTGGCAGGAAGGCCATACGGCGCACGAGGACGAAGCCGATGCCCGGAGAGAAACGATGCAAATGCTGGAAATTTACCGCGATTTCGTGGAAAATTTCTTGGCGATGCCGGTTATCATGGGCCAAAAAACGCCTTCGGAGAAGTTTGCCGGCGCCGTCGATACATTCTCTATAGAAGCGATGATGAAAGACGGGAAGGCCGTGCAGGCGGGGACGTCGCATTACCTCGGCACGAATTTCGCCGTCGCCTTCGATATTAAATACTTGGATCGGGACAATCAGCATACGTTCTGCCATACAACTTCGTGGGGCGTCAGCACCCGTTTGATCGGGGCGCTGATTATGGTGCACGGCGACGACCGGGGACTCGCGCTGCCGCCGAAAGTCGCGCCGACGCAAGTTGTCATGATCCCGATCGGGCCTCCGAAGACGCGCGACCAAGTGATCGCTTGCGTAGACGGTCTGTACGATCAATTGAAGCAAGCCGGCGTGCGTGTGAAGGTGGACGACCGTCAGGATCAAAGCCCGGGCTGGAAGTTCAACGAATACGAGATGCGCGGCGTCCCGGTTCGCGTCGAGCTTGGCCCGCGCGATATGGAGAACGGACAAGTCGTGCTCGTCTCCCGCATCACCGGGGAGAAGCGCGTCGTCGCGCAAAGCCAATTTGTAGAAGAAGTGCAAAAACTGTTGACGGAAACGCAGCAGGAAATGTATGATCGAGCCAAGAAGTTCCGCGATGAGAACATGACCGCAGCCGATACATTGGACGAGCTGAAGGCGTTCCTGCAGCAGAAGCGCGGTTTTACGCTGTCCGGCTGGTGCGGTTCCGACGCTTGCGAGGCGACCGTGAAGGAAGAGACGGGCGCTACAAGCCGGAACATTCCATTTGAACCGGCTGTACGGAAGACCAAATGTCTCGTGTGCGGGGAAGATGCGAAGCATACAGTCGTATTCGGTCGAGCTTATTAAGAAGCGGTTAACCAGGAAAGCATGAACTAAGATAGGGGTACATAAGGGCAAAACGGGATGGAGTTCAATTCCTTTTGCCCTTTGATTGTTTATGGGGGAGGAGCATCATGAGCAGTAGCAGTACGGCTTTAAAACGGGATCGGTTTGAGATGCTGATGCAGCAGGCGAACGTTCCGGCGGATGTCGTGCAGACGTTTTTCGCGGACGGGTACATCGACAAGGTGGAAACGAGCCGTAAAAACCGCGAATGGACGTTCTATATCGTCAAGACGCAGGTCGTGCCCGGAGACATTTATCGTTCGTTTTGTAAAATGATCCGTGACAAATTCGCGCATATCGCGACGATCCGTTTCGTTCTGCAATACACTTCTGACGTGAACCCGGAAAGCGTGGCCCACGAATACTGGAGCATGTTTCTCGAGTGGGTGCAGCGGGAAGCGGCGTCCATCAACGGCTGGATGACCAAAGCCAAGATCGAGGTTCACGGCAAGGTGCTGACGTTGCATTTGCTGGATAGCTTCGGTTTGGAACTCGCGAAGAAGAAAAATATTAACGACTGGATCCGCCAATATTTTAACGGTTTTTTTGGCGTCGATTATCAAGTGAAATACGCTTTGAGCGACTCTCGCGAAGAAGAGCTTGAGAAATTTACGAAGCAGCGGGAGATCGAAGAGAAAGAAGTTACAAGCGTCATTATGACCGCCGTGGAAGCGGAAGAGGCGGCGCAAGCGGCTGTGCCTGATGGCGAAGTCAAGCTGATGGTCGGCTACGATATTAAAGAACCGGCCGTACCGATTCAAGATGTGAAGGACGAGGAGAAGAAAGTAACGGTGCAAGGTACCGTGTTCGGTCTGGATATGAAGGAATTGCGGAACGGAAGCACGTTGTTTACGTTCAATATTACCGATTTCTCAGACTCGATCATGGTGAAATCGTTCGCGAAAACGAAGGAAGACGTGAAGATTTACAGCCTGATCAAAAACGGTACTTGGCTGAAGCTTCGCGGCCGTGTCGAGTATGACCGATTTATGCAAATTCCGGAGCTTGTGATGATCCCGTCCGACGTTAATGAAATCGTAGCTCCCCCTGACCGGAAGGACGACGCGGCAGAGAAGCGGGTCGAATTTCATCTACATACGGCGATGAGCACGATGGACGGCATTACGCCCGTGGATCAATATATCAAAATGGCCGCCAAATGGGGCCATAAAGCGATTGCCGTGACCGATCACGGCGGTGTGCAAAGCTTCCCGGAGGCTTACAAAGCCTCGAAGAAGAATGGTATTAAAGTTATCTACGGCGTTGAAGCCAATATCATTGACGACTCCGTGAAAGTGGCGATGAACGCCACCGATATCGCGTTAGCCGATGCCGAGTATGTCATTTTCGACGTCGAGACAACGGGGCTTTCCGTTACGAACAACAAGATTATCGAGCTTGCCGGCGTCAAGATGAAGGAAGGCAAGGAGATCGGCCGGTTTGCCACGTTCATCGACCCGCACGAGCGGATTCCGTATAATATCCAGCAATTGACGAATATTACCGACGATATGGTGCGCGGAGCGCCGGACATTGCCGAGATGCTGCCGAAGTTTTTGGAATTCGTCGGCGATGCCGTTCTCGTTGCACATAACGCGCGGTTCGATATGGGCTTCCTGAATACGAACTGCAAGCGCCTCGGACTGCCGGAAGTGAACAATCCGGTGATCGATACGCTGGAACTGGCCCGTTTGTTGTACCCGACGATGAAAAATCACCGGTTGAACACGCTGTCCGACAAGTTTAAGGTCAGCCTCGATAACCATCACCGCGCCATCGACGACTCCATTGCGCTCGGATTCGTGCTGTTTCACATGCTGAAGGAGGCGGCGGAGCGCGGGTATACGCAGCTCGACCGGCTGAACGACCAGGTCGGCAAAAACTTGACGACGCAGCGCCCGTTCCACTGCTGCATTTACGCGCAGAACATGATCGGGAAGAAAAACCTGTTCACGCTCGTTTCGCTCTCGCATACCGAATATTTCCACCGGGTCCCCTGCATTCCGAAGAGCAAGCTGCAGGAAATGCGCGAAGGGTTGATCATCGCTTCCGGCTGCGAGAAGGGCGAGCTGTTCGAGACGGTGCTGAACAAGTCCATGGAAGAAGCGGAAGCGGTCGCCGAGTTTTATGACGTGCTCGAGATTCAACCGACGAACGTGAACATGCACCTGGTCGAGAAGGGGCTGGTCGGCAGTCCTTCACTGCTGGAGGACGCAGCCAGACGCATCCTGCAAATCGGGCGCAAGCTCGGCAAGCCGGTCATCGCGACGGGCAACGTTCACTACCTGCACCCGCGCGAGAAAATAAACCGCGATATTACGATTCACGGCATTACCGGCTTCAGCCCGCTCAAGGACATTCGCAAGCCTGACGTTCATTTCCGTACGACGAAAGAAATGCTCGCCGAATTCGAGTTCCTCGGAAAGGAGGACGCCTTCGAAGTCGTCGTTCACAACACGGCGGAGCTTGCAGACCGTTTCGAAGAGCTGGAGCTGTTTCCGACGAAGCTGTTTACACCGATCATCGAGGGCGCGGATGACGAAATTCGTAATAAATGTTACGAGACCGCGCGCAGCATCTACGGCGAGCCGATACCGGAAGTGGTGACGGCGCGTCTGGAGAAGGAGCTAGTCCCGATTATTAAATACGGCTTCTCGGCAAACTATCTGATTTCCGAGCGGCTTGTGAAGAAATCGAACGAGGACGGTTATCTCGTCGGCTCGCGGGGCTCGGTCGGTTCGTCCGTCGTCGCTACGTTCCTGGGGATTTCCGAGGTTAACCCGCTGCCGCCGCACTATATTTGCCTGTCGTGCAAGCATAGCGAATGGATTCTTGACGGCTCGATTCCTTCCGGGTTCGACCTGCCGGATAAAGCCTGCCCGAACTGCGGCGAGAAGCTGAAGGGCGAAGGGCAGGACATTCCGTTCGAAACGTTCCTTGGCTTTAAAGGGGACAAGGTTCCCGATATCGACTTGAACTTCTCCGGAGAATACCAGCCGCACGCCCACAACTACACGAAGGTGCTGTTCGGCGAGAAGAACGTGTTCCGGGCCGGTACGATCGGTACGGTCGCGGAGAAGACGGCTTTCGGATTCGTGAAGAAGTATGAAGAGGATCAAGGCAAAAAGTGGCGCGGCGCCGAACTGAGCCGTCTGGCTTTAGGATGTACCGGCGTCAAGCGAAGCACCGGCCAGCATCCGGGCGGTATCGTCGTCGTGCCGGACTACATCGACGTCAATGACATTACCCCCGTGCAGTACCCGGCGGACGATACGAGCGCCGACTGGAAGACAACGCACTTCGACTATCATGCCTTCGACGCGAACTTGCTGAAGCTCGATATTCTCGGGCACGATGACCCGACGATGATGCGGATGCTGCAGGACTTGACGGGCGTCGATCCGACGACGATTCCGATGAACGATCCGAAGGTCATGAGCATGTTCAACTCGGTCGAAGCCCTGGGCGTGACGCCTGAGAAAATCCGCACGCCTGTCGCCACCTACGGGGTGCCCGAGATGGGGACGAAGTTCGTGCGCCAGATGCTGGAAGAAGCAAAGCCGTCCAGCTTTGCCGATCTGCTGCAAATTTCCGGACTGTCGCACGGTACGGGCGTGTGGCTCGGCAATGCGCAGGAGCTGATCAAGAAAGGCATCTGTACGATCAAAACCGTTATCGGCTGCCGCGACGACATCATGCTGTACTTGATTTATAAAGCGGGGATGGACGCGGGACTGGCCTTCAAAATTACGGAAAGCGTACGGAAAGGGAAGGGCTTGACCGAAGAGTGGAAGGAAGAGATGAAGAAGCATAACGTGCCGGCCTGGTATATCGATTCTTGCGAGAAGATCGAATACATGTTCCCGAAGGCGCATGCCTCGGCATACGTGATCTCGGCCGTACGTACCGCCTACTTCAAGCTGTACCATCCGATCGCCTATTACGCGACGTACTTCTCGGTCCGTGCCACGGACTTTGAACTGGACCTGCTCTGCCAAGGCTATGACGCGATTCTGCGCAGGCTGATTGAAATTGAGGAAAAAGGGTTCCAGGCGCTGCCGAAGGAGAAGAACATGATCTCGATTCTCGAGATGGCGCTCGAGATGACGGCGCGCGGCTTCTCCTTCAAGCCGGTCGATCTGTACAAATCGGACGCCACGAAATTTCTCATTGAGGGCGATTCGCTCATTCCTCCGTTCTCCGCGATTGCCGGTATCGGGGAGAACGCGGCGAAGAACATTGCCGCCGCCAGGGAAGCGGGTCCATACTTATCGATCGAAGATTTTCAAAGTCGCAGCAAAGCGTCGAAGACGATCATTGAGCTGCTCGGCAGCATGAACTGCTTCCGCGGCTTGCCCGAAACGAATCAGCTTTCGCTGTTCTAAGGAAGACGGACGGCGCGGGAGCCGGAAGGCGCCCATGTTGCATAAACAATCGCACTTATGGTATAATCTGCTATGGTGGTAACAATGTAATATCTCGAAACCGGAGAGTGGGGCAACCCACTCTTTACATTTTGTATTAGGGTTTTCGGCGACTCGTCTCATATAGATAGGAGGAATAGACGTTTGAGCAATCAGATCAAATCGACGGTGGAAGCTTTGGTTCGTCCGTACCTGGACGAGAACCGGTTTGAGCTTGTCGACATTGAATATGTGAAAGAAGGCGGCAATTGGTTCTTGCGAGTGTATGTTGATAAAGAAGGCGGGATCGATATTGACGATTGCGGCCGTATTAGCGAATACCTTAGCGGCAAGCTGGATGAAACCGACCCGATCCCGGACGCTTACTTCTTGGAGGTGTCTTCGCCGGGCGCAGAGCGTCCTTTGAAGAAGCCGCAAGATTATGAACGTGCTGTCGGTCAGCATGTGTTCATTACGACCTATGAGCCTATCGATGGACTGAAGGAATTCGAGGGCACGCTGCGATCGTTCGACGAGAAGACGGTCGAAGTTGAAATCGGCAAGAAGAAGCACAGCCTGCCGTTTGATAAAGTGGCAAGCGCCAGACTGGCTATTTTATTTTAATTGCCGCCGCGCGCGGTTTCGCATTTTATGAGAGGGGGAACTCCATTCAAATGAACATGGATTTTATCGAAGCTTTAAATGAAATTGAACGGGAGAAAGGGATCGCTAAGGACTTGCTGATCGATGCGATCGAAGCGGCCTTGATCTCGGCCTACAAACGCAACTTTAACACGGCTCAGAACGTGCGCGTCGATATTAACCGGCACACCGGTTTGATCAAAGTGTATGCACGCAAAACTGTCGTAGACGAAGTGCTCGATCCGCGTCTTGAAATTACGCTTTTTGCCGCAAGAGAAATGAATCAGAATTACCAGCTTAACGATATCGTCGAGATCGAAGTGACGCCTCGCGATTTCGGACGCATCGCTGCGCAAACAGCGAAGCAAGTCGTGACGCAGCGTATTCGGGAAGCTGAACGCGGGCTTATCTACAACGCTTACGTCGATAAAGAAGAAGATATCGTCAACGGTATCGTGCAGCGCCAGGACCAGCGAAACCTGTACATCGATCTCGGCAAGATCGAAGCGGTCATGCCGCTTACGGAGCTGATGCCGACCGATAAGTTTAAACAAGGCGACCGGGTCAAGGCGTATATTACGAAGGTAGAGAATACGACCAAAGGACCGCAAATCGTCCTGTCCCGCACACATCCCGGCTTGCTGAAACGACTGTTCGAGCTCGAGGTGCCTGAAATTTTCCAAGGCGTCGTTGAGATTCGGTCCGTCGCCCGCGAAGCCGGCTTTCGTTCGAAAATCGCCGTTTACTCCCGCAACGCGGAGGTCGATCCGGTCGGCTCCTGCGTAGGACCGAAGGGGATGCGCGTGCAAACGATCGTCGGCGAGCTGAAGGGCGAGAAAATTGATATCGTCCGCTGGGTCGACAGCGTGGAAGAATATGTGGCGAACGCACTCAGCCCGTCCAAGGTTATCGAGGTGCAGGTGTTCGAAACGGAGAAAATGGCCCGTGTCATCGTGCCGGACTACCAGCTATCGCTGGCGATCGGCATCAAGGGCCAGAACGCGCGTCTTGCTGCCAAGCTGACCGGCTGGAAAATCGACATCAAGAGCGAGACACAAGCCGAACAGGAGTATGGACGTCCGAAGACCTACACGGAAGAGATGCATCAGGATTCGGTCAGCATCGATTAAGCGGTCGTATCGACCTGTTAGCCATACGGGGGGGAGCAACGGATGAAGCCTAGAAAAACACCGCTGCGCAAATGCGTAGCCTGCCAGCAAATGATGCCCAAGCGGGAGTTGATCCGCGTCGTCAAAACCCCAACCGATGAGCTGCTCATCGATCTGACGGGCAAGAAAGCCGGACGCGGCGCCTACCTATGCGGCAAGTCTTCTTGCTTTAAGCTGGCGAAGAAATCGCGGGCCCTCGATCGGGCGCTGAAGGCGCAGGTCAGCCCTGAAATTTACGACGCACTGGAGCAAGATTTTATAAAGGTCGAAGACGAGTTTATTGCTGGAAAGCATGCGGCGGGTGATGATGACGATGAATGATCGTTTTTTTAATAATTTAGGGCTTGCGATGCGCGCAGGAAAACTGGTGACCGGGGAAGATATGGTTATTGAATCGGTTCGGCACGGGGATGCTAAGCTTGTTATCGTCTCCGAGGACGCTTCTGCCAATACCCTGAAGAAGCTCAGCGATAAATGTAGTCATTATCAGGTTCCTATTCATCAATACGGCAGCCGGGATCAGCTGGGAGCCAGTATCGGGAAAGAAGCGCGAGTCGTCATTGCCGTAACCGATGCGGGATTTGCGCGATTGTTATTGAAGCAGTAAAATCGCTCGGAGGTGGACTGTATTGACAAAACAAGATAACAATAAGGATAAACTAAGAGTATACGAATACGCGAAATCATTGAACATGAGCAGTAAAGAGATTATCACGATTTTGAAACGACTGGGCCTTCCGGTCAACAATCATATGAGCGTAATGGAGAACGATGCGGTGAATAGTGTAGAGAAATTTTTCAAAGATATTAAAGCAAATGCGGCGGCCAAACGCAGTGATTCCGGTTCGAGCCAAGGCTCGAACAAACCGGCCGCGAATACGAATCGTCCAGAGTCGAAACAGCAGACCGTAGCCGTCCAGCCGAAACCGGACCAGCGTCCGGCTTCCGCGCAAGTGCAGACGGCATCGCCTAGACCGAGCGGCAGCCAGCAAGAGGAAAGACCGCAGGGCGGTCAAAGCGGCGAGCCTCGCCAAAGCGCTCAAGGTCAAGGCGGCGGCGGATATCGCCAAGGCGGCCAAGGTCAAGGCCAAGGCGGCGGGCAAAACCGTCAGGGCGGCCAAGGTCAGGGCGGTGGATACCGCCAAGGCGGCCAAGGCCAAGGTCAAGGCGGCGGGCAAAACCGTCAAGGCGGCCAAGGCCAAGGTCAAGGTCAAGGCAGCGGGTACCGTCAAGGCGGCCAAGGCCAAGGTCAAGGCGGCGGGTATCGTCCAGGCGGTCAAGGCCAGGGTCAAGGCGGCGGGTACCGTCAAGGCGGCCAAGGCCAAGGTCAAGGCGGCGGGTATCGTCCAGGCGGTCAAGGCCAGGGCCAAGGCAGCGGGCAAAACCGTCCAGGCGGTCAAGGCGGCGGCCAAAGCTCGTTCGGCGGTGGTCAAGGTAACCGTACAAGCGGCCCAAGCCGTCCGCAGGGAACTCAAGGCGGTTCGACTCCAGGCAGCGGCCAAGGTCAACGCAGCCGTCCCGGCGAATCGCGTCCGAACGATCGCGACCGTCGCGATTCCGGTCGTCCTGCGACTATTCCTCCGAAACCGGTGGGAGCGGTTGTAGATATCGACGGTGACGATGCAGGGGCTAAAGCGAAAAAGGCCAGACCGCCGCAAAGGCAGTTCGATAACCGAGGCGGCAATCGCGGCCCGGGCAACCGCGGCAACGGCAGAAACCAGGGCAGGGGCGGTCGTTTCCAACAAGAGCCGCCGAAGCCGAAGATCGACAACACGCCGAAGAAAATTATCGTGCGCGGTACGATGACGGTCGGCGAGTTGGCTAAATCGCTGCATAAAGACGCTTCCGAGGTCATCAAGAAGCTGTTGTTCCTCGGCGTGATGGCGACCATCAACCAGGAGCTTGATTTGGACGCGATTCAACTGCTTGCTTCCGATTACGGCGTTGAGGTCGAACTGAAAATTCCGGTGGAGGAAGACAAGTTCGAGAATTTCGAAGAGAAGGACGACGACGAAGATTTGCAGGAGCGTCCTCCGGTCGTCACCATCATGGGTCACGTCGACCACGGGAAGACGACGCTGCTCGATGCGATTCGCAAAACGAATGTGACGGAAGGCGAAGCCGGCGGTATTACGCAGCATATCGGGGCGTACCAAGTTGAAACGAACGGTAAAAAAATTACGTTCCTCGATACCCCGGGTCACGAAGCGTTCACTTCGATGCGCGCCCGCGGCGCCCAGGTGACCGATATCACGATCATCGTAGTCGCAGCGGACGACGGCGTTATGCCGCAAACGATTGAGGCGATCGCCCATGCCAAAGCGGCCAAAGTGCCGATTATCGTGGCGGTTAACAAAATCGATAAGCCGGATGCGAATCCGGATCATATCAAACAAGAGCTTACGGCCTACGAGCTCGTTCCGGAAGAGTGGGGCGGCGATACGATTTTCTGCAACATTTCGGCCAAGCAGCGGATCGGGCTTGAGAATTTGCTCGATATGATTTTGCTCGTATCCGAAGTTCAAGAATTTAAAGCGAATCCGAACAAGCGCGCAAGAGGTACGGTGATCGAGGCCGAGCTGGATAAAGGTAAAGGGCCGGTCGCTCGCGTCCTCATTCAGCACGGTACCCTTAAAGTCGGCGACAGCTTTGTAGCCGGCGTACACTTCGGCCGCGTTCGGGCTATGGTTAACGATAAAGGCAAGAAGTTGAAAGAAGCGGGTCCATCCACCCCGGTCGAAATTACCGGGATGACCGAAGTGCCGCAAGCCGGCGATCCGTTCCTCGTGTTCGAGGATGAGCGCAAAGCAAGGGCAATCGCCGAGAAGCGTGCGATTACGCTTCGTCAGTCGGAGATGGGTGCGAATTCCCGCGTAACGCTGGACGATCTGTACAAACAGATCAAAGAAGGCGAAGTCAAGGATCTCAACGTCATCATCAAAGCGGACGTGCAAGGTTCCGCGGAAGCGTTGAAAGGCTCCCTCGAGAAGATCGACGTGGAAGGCGCTCGCGTGAAAATCCTGCTTAGCGGCGTAGGCGCCGTCACCGAGTCCGACGTTATTTTAGCCTCGGCCTCCAACGCGATCATCATCGGCTTCAACGTCCGTCCGGAGCCGCAAGCGAAAAACACGGCCGATCAAGAGAAGGTCGACATTCGACTCCACAGCATCATCTACAAAGTGATGGAAGAGATCGAATCGGCGATGAAAGGACTGCTCGACCCGACCTATAAAGAAGTGGTCATCGGTCAAGCGGAGGTTCGCAATATTTTCAAAGTGTCCAAAGTCGGAACGATTGCCGGCTGCATGGTCACCTCCGGTAAAATTAACCGAAACGCCGAATTGCGCGTCATTCGCGGCGGTATCGTAGTATTTACAGGGAAAGTCGACTCGCTCAAGCGGTTCAAGGACGACGTCAAAGAAGTCGCTCAAGGCTACGAGTGCGGTATATCTGTAGAGAAATTCAACGATATTAAAGAAGGGGACACGATTGAAGCCTTCGTCATGGAGACTGTAGAGAGGTAAGAGGTGAGGACGCTATGGCAAAAATTCGCGTGGGCCGAGTTGGCGAGCAAATTAAAAAAGAAATCAGCCAAATCATCCAATCTGAACTGAAAGATCCGCGAATCGGTTTCATTACGGTAACCGGCGTTGACGTTACGAACGACTTTTCACAGGCCAAAGTTTACTTAAGTGTCTTGGGCAGTGATGAGCAGAAGCAAGAGACGTTGAAGGCGCTTGGGCGCAGCAGCGGTTTCATCCGTGCCGAGCTCGGCAAACGGATCCGGATGCGTAAAATTCCGGAGCTCTTGTTCAAATTCGACGCGTCGATCGACTACGGCTCCAAAATCGAATCGCTCCTTCATCAGATTAATGAAGGGAACGCGAATCTATGAGCAGCGGATCGGACTATGCCGTACAGCTTCAAGCGGCTGCCGATTTCATCCGGGGGAACGACGATTTTCTGGTGGTGTCTCACATGCAGCCTGATGGGGACGCCGCCGGGTCGACGTTCGGCGTCGCCTGGATGCTGCACGCTATGAACAAGCGCTTTACCTTGATCAACGAAGGACGGATGCCGGAGAAATTTAAGTTTATGGCCGGCTCTCTCCCCATTATCGATTACGAGAAGGACCGCCCGAACCGTATGTTCGGGAAGGTCATCTCCGTCGATTGCGCGGACTTCGGACGAATCGGCAAAGTGAAAGACTGCTTCGAGCCGGACGCCCTCCTGCTGAACATCGATCATCACGCGACCAACGATCTGTTCGGAACGGTGAACGTGGTGAAAGCGGATGCGGCGGCAACGGTTGAAGTGCTGTACGATTTAGCTGTTGAACTGGGCCTGCCCTTTAGTGCGGAATGGAACGTCTGCATTTATTCCGGACTGCTAACCGATACCGGGGGGTTCCGCTATTCGAATACGTCGCCGAAGGTGCTGCAGATTGCAGCTGATTTATTAAATCGCGGCGTTCAGGGGCACGATTTGGCGGAAAGACTGCTCGAAACGATGACCTTCGGACAAATTTCATTGCTGAAGAAAACGTTGAACACTCTTTCGTTCTCTCACGATAACCGGATCGCTTGGCTGTCGGTTTCGCTCGATGATTTACGTTCGTCGGAAGCGGCCAGCGAGGATATGGACGGGCTGGTCAATTATGCCCGTAACGTCGAGGGCGTCGAAGTCGGCATGATGTTCAAGGAGAAGCAGCCGGGGGTTGTGAAGGTCAGCCTGCGATCGGGCGGACAGGCGAACGTCGCAGAGCTCGCGCAGCGGTTCGGAGGCGGAGGTCATGTGCGCGCGGCAGGGTGCACGATCCACGGTACCTTGGAGGAAGCGATCGAACGCGTCGTACAGGAAGTAGGGATGGCGCTCTCATGACGTTGGAAGGCATTTTACCGATTTGGAAGCCGAAGGGCTACACCTCGCACGATGTTGTGGCGAAAGTGCGCCGTATTTTAAAAATAAAACGAATCGGACATACCGGCACGCTCGATCCGCAAGTGACCGGCGTGCTTCCCCTATGTATCGGACGTGCTACGCGTGTCGTGGAGTATATCCAGGATTTGCCCAAGGAGTACGAAGCTAACGTCTGGCTGGGCCTGGCTACCGATACCGAAGACTTGACCGGCACGACCATCGAGCGGATGGAAGGCGTCTCCGAGCGACTAACCCCCGAACAGGCGGTCGAAGCTATCAACCGGTTCGTCGGCGATATCGAGCAAGTGCCGCCGATGTATTCCGCGGTTAAAGTCGAGGGGAAACGCCTTTACGAGCTGGCTCGTCAAGGCGTCGAGGTCGAACGGAAGTCGAGAGTCGTTACGATTTATCGGATCGATGTGCTGGAGACCGACTGGAGCGGCGAGTATCCGGCCGTACGCTTTCGCGTACTTTGCTCCAAAGGCACCTACATCCGCACGTTGTGCGCCGATATCGGCAAGGCGCTCGGGGTTCCGGCGGTCATGGCCGAACTGGTGCGTACGTCGACCGGCAATTTAACGCCGGAACGGTGCTTAACGCTCGAGCAGGTGCAGCAGCTGGCCGAGGAAGGCGTCTTGGCCTCGCACCTTGTCTCTATGGAAGAAGCGCTGCGCCATCTGCCGCAGGTGCGTCTTCATGCGGACCAAGTGGCGAAAGCGCTGCTCGGTCAGAAGCTTCGCTTGGACGAAGATCAGCGTGTCGGGCTTGAACGATTACAGCCGGATGAAACCGGACAAATCGCCGCTTATTCCGATGGGGAACCGGAGCTTTTGGTCGGCGTGTACGAATGGAATGCAGAATCAGGCCTGCTGCGGCCGGTCAAAATTTTTTCGTAATTTTCGTAATGGGATTGTAGGTGAACGTAACGATGATGCATACGGTATCGCTTTCGTTTCCGCTGGAAGGGCCAGAGCGGTCTGGCCGTCGTCCGCAGGTGCTGGCGATCGGTGATTTTGACGGTGTGCACCTGGGGCACCAAGAAGTGATACGCCTTGCGGTGGAGCGAGGCCGGGAACTTGACAGCGGCGCAGCGATTATGACGTTTCATCCTCATCCGAGGGAGCTGCTGGGGATGAAGCATTACGTGCAGCTGCTTACTCCGCTGGCATTGAAGCACGAAGTGTTAAGCGGGCTTGGCGTGGACATGACGTATGTGGTCGAGTTTAACGAATCGTTCATGCGCGTCAGTCCTGAGGACTTCGTCGAGCATATGCTCGTGCCGCTCGGTTTGGACACCGTGTTTGTCGGTTTCGACTTTACGTTCGGTTATAAAGGGGCAGGTACGCCCGATACGCTGTGCGAGCTGGCGAAGGGCCGTTTCGCCGTCGAAATCGTGCGCCCGTTTCACCTGCACGGAGACAAGGTCAGCAGTACGAGAATTCGCAGCTGTCTGCAGGCCGGAGACGTGCGCGAAGCGGCGGAGCTGCTTGGACGAGCCTACGAGCTTCAGGGCGATGTCGTGCACGGCGACGCACGCGGCCGCACGATCGGTTATCCGACGGCCAATATCGCCTTATCCGACCCTTATGTGCTGCCCGCCAACGGTGTTTACGCCGTCGAAGTGTTCGCACGAGGGCGCTGGCACGGCGCGGTGATGAATGTCGGCGTGAAGCCGACGTTCACGGACGGCTTGCTTCAACCGACCTTGGAGGCGCATTTGTTTGACTTTAGCGAGACGATTTATGGAGAACGCGTGAAAGTGCGGATGGTCGACTATATTCGGGCCGAGCGTAAATTCGCGTCGATTCAGGAGTTGATCGCACAGATCGGTCAGGACGCCGATCGTGCCAAACAGACGCTGATGGAAAAGAAATAACAGCTGCAAGCGGATTTTATTTTACTTTTATCTATCCGATATGCTATACTATGAAACGTTGTCGAATCGGGATTCGATAGAATCTATCGGATTTCGCCTTGCACATACATCCGTAGCGTGGAGAATCGAGACTCCGACGGTCTCTGGGCTACCGGAGATATACTTATATGGAGGTGAATCAACAATGGCATTGACACAAGAGCGTAAACAGGAATTGATCCAAACGCACAAGACTCATGAAAATGATACAGGGTCCCCTGAAGTGCAAATCGCGATCCTGACGGAAAACATCGTGAACTTGACGAGCCATTTGAAGACGCACAAGAAGGATCACCATTCTCGTCGCGGTCTGCTCAAAATGGTCGGTCAACGCCGTAAGCTGCTGACGTACTTGAAAAACAAAGACGTTAAGCGTTACAGCGCACTGATTGAGAAACTCGGTCTTCGTCGTTAATTCGCGGCTAATTCCACAATCAAAGCAACCACGTTTGTCCTTGGGGCGCTCCAGATCGTTTGCATTTGGATGCACGGGGATTCGGGGTTGCTTTTTTTGGCTAATGTTTTCGCAAAAAGAAGGAAATACTAACCATTACATAGAATGGTTTAGTACAACAGTTCCGTGCGAACGGGCATACATAGGCATATCTCGAAGGCTCATGTTATGAACGAACGCCAACACTAGGAGGTTTTGTATGGAAAGTAAGGTTCAGATGGATCTTGGGGGCCGGACTCTCGTGCTGGAGACCGGACGATTGGCGAAGCAAGCCAACGGCGCGGTCGTTGCCCGCTACGGGGAAACGGTCGTATTATGTACGGTGACGGCTTCTGCCGAACCGAAAGATTTGGATTTTTTCCCGTTAACAGTGAACTACGAGGAGCGTTTGTACTCCGTAGGTAAAATTCCGGGCGGTTTCATCAAGCGCGAAGGCCGTCCGAGCGAGAAAGCGATATTGGCTAGCCGGCTGACCGACCGCCCGATTCGTCCGTTGTTCCCGGAAGGATTCCGGAATGATGTTCAAGTCGTTGCGATCGTGATGAGCGTAGACCAGGATTGCACGCCGGAGATGGCTGCCATGATCGGCGTATCCGCGGCGCTTAGCATCTCCGACGTTCCGTTCAGCGGTCCGGTCGGCGGCGTTATCGTAGGCCGGGTAGACGGTCAATTCGTCATCAATCCGACGCTCGCGCAAGCGGAGAAGAGCGATATTCATCTGGTGGTCGCCGGCACGAAGGATGCGATCATGATGGTCGAAGCGGGAGCGGACGAAGTGCCGGAAGAAGTGATGCTCGAGGCGATCATGTTCGGTCATGACGAAATCCGTAAGATCGTAGCGCTGCAGGAGCAGCTCGTGGCGCAAGTCGGCAAGCCGAAGATGGAAGTGAAACTGCACACGGTGGACGCTGAAGTGAGCAAGGCGGTTCGCGAATTCGCTCAAGCCCGTCTCGTGGAAGCGGTCAGAATTCCGGAGAAGCACGCACGCCAAGATGCGATCGACGCGATCAACGCAGAAACGAAGGAACATTTCATCGCGGTGTACGCGGAAACACCGGATAAGATGGATGACGTTAAAGAAACGTTGTACGATATCGTGAAGGAAGAAGTCCGCCGCCTGATTACGCACGATAAAATCCGTCCGGACGGACGAGCTCTGGATGAGATTCGCCCGATCGAATGCGACATCAATTTGCTGCCGCGTACGCACGGCTCCGGCTTGTTTACGCGCGGTCAAACGCAAGCCTTGTCCATTTGTACGCTTGGCGCGCTGGGCGACGTGCAAATTTTGGACGGGATCGATTTGGAAGAATCCAAACGGTTTATGCATCACTATAACTTCCCTCCGTTCAGCGTAGGCGAAGCAAGACCTCTTCGTCCTCCGGGCCGCCGCGAAATCGGTCACGGCGCTTTGGGCGAACGCGCCCTGGAAGCGGTCATTCCGAACGAAACGGACTTCCCGTATACGATTCGTCTTGTATCCGAGGTGCTCGAGTCGAACGGCTCGACGTCGCAGGCCAGCATTTGCGCAAGCACGCTCGCGATGATGGATGCAGGCGTTCCGATTAAAGCGCCGGTTGCGGGCGTTGCGATGGGGCTCATCAAGGACGGCGATCAATTCTCGATTTTGACCGACATCCAGGGGATGGAAGATCATCTCGGCGATATGGACTTCAAGGTAGCCGGAACGGCGAGAGGCGTCACAGCGCTGCAGATGGATATCAAGATCGACGGCATCGACCGCGACATCCTCGCGCAATCGCTGGAGCAAGCGAAGACGGGCCGGATGTACATTTTGGATAAAATGATGGAGCGCATCTCCGAGCCGAAGTCCGAGCTTTCGCAATACGCGCCGAAAATCGTGACCATGCAGATCAATCCGGACAAAATCCGCGACGTGATCGGGGCCGGAGGTAAAATCATCAACAAAATCATTGAGGAAACCGGCGTGAAAATCGACATCGAGCAGGACGGACGCGTATTCATCGCATCGTCGAACAGCGAGATGAACGAGAAAGCCCGTTCCATCATTGAAGGCATCGTACGCGAAGTAGTCGTCGGTGAAATTTATTTAGGCACCGTGCGGCGTATCGAGAAATTCGGCGCGTTTGTAGAGATTTTGCCGGGTAAAGACGGCTTGGTCCATATTTCTCAGCTGTCCACCGAACGTGTGGCGAAAGTGGAGGACGTTGTGAAGATCGGCGACCAAATTACGGTCAAGGTAACCGAAATCGACGCTCAAGGTCGGGTCAACCTGTCGCGTAAAGTACTGCTTACACCTCCGAGCACTCCCGCACAAACTTAATAATCCGCGCTGCACCGCTTGTGTAGTCGTAACGAAGAAAGAGTCAGAGCAGTCTGTCTCTTTTTTGTTGTGTCCGCCTGCATGGTCTTTTGATCGATACCGCGCACGCATCGGCTTCTCCGGGTCTAAACTTGTCTGCCCCTGCATATGAATGGGACAAACAAAAGGAACGGAGACAACCCTTATGAATCGAAAGCAACGTCAACTGCTGTTGGTGGCATCTGCCTGTTTAGGCGGCATGCTGTTGTTCGTTCAGCAATCACCGGGCGTGGAGCGGTTTACCGAGCATGCGCGGCAAGCAGGCGAAGCCGGGCGGTCCTTCGCGTTCGCAGATCCGTTCAAAGCGCTCACAAGGCAAGTATGGCGGGAGGATGCGGGCGACACACGCTCGCAGGCGCTCGCTTACCTGCGCGCCGAGGCGGAGAAGCGGAACGTTCCTGCCGTGAATGCCAAGATCGATCCGGTCTGGAAGGCGCTGCCGGGTTACAACGGGATCGAGGTCGATATCGATCGGTCATTGGCCGCAGCCGAAGCGCAATCGTTTCGACAGCCGCTGCCGATCGTTCTTCGGGAGGTGCCGCCGCAGATCGGGCTCGATCAATTGGGACCGCATCCGATTTATAAAGGCAACCCGCATAAGCGGATGGTCGGTTTGATGATCAATGTTGCGTGGGGAGATGAATATATTACGCCCATGCTGAATACGCTCGAGAAGGAAGGAGTACGTGCGACTTTTTTCCTGGATGGGAAATGGCTCTCGAAAAATGTGGAAACCGCGAAGAAAATTGCGGAACGCGGTCATGAGCTGGGGAACCATGCGTATTCTCACAAAAATATGAGCAAACTGAGCCGCGAGCAGAATACGGCTGAAATTACCAAGACCGAACAACTGCTGAAGGAGGCAGGTGTGACGAACAAGCTATTCGCGCCTCCTTCCGGCGATTTCAATCAGACGACGGTCGAGGTGGCGCATGAGCTGAAGCTGCGTACGATTCTCTGGACCCTCGATACGATCGATTGGAAGAAGCCGGAGCCGGCATCGATTGTTCGCAAAGTGACGACACGGGTGGAGCCGGGATCGCTCATCCTGATGCATCCGACGCCGTCCAGCAGCGAAGCGCTGGCCGGGATGATTCACGCCATCAAGAGCAAAGGACTTCGGCTCGGCACCGTCAGCGAAGTGATTTCGGCGGATCGCATTCCCGAAGTTGAGTCGAAAGGGCAATAATGTTAAGATCTAAATATTATACCAATCGGGTGGCTGCATAAGCCGAACGAATGAGGAGGCTTCTTTGCTTGGACAAATATACCCTCAATAATGGACTGCGTGTCGTCATAGAGAAAATTCCGACGTGCCGCTCCGTCGCATTCGGCATTTGGGTCAAAACCGGATCGCGCAATGAGAATGAAAAGAACAACGGGATTTCCCATTTCATCGAGCACATGCTCTTTAAGGGAACCGACAAATACTCGGCTAAAGATATCGCCGAAATTTTCGACGGTATCGGCGGCAACGTCAATGCGTTCACCTCGAAAGAATACACGTGTTATTATTGCAAGGTGCTTGACGAGCACTTGCCGCTGGCGGTAGAAGTGCTGTCGGACATGTTTTTCCGGTCCGTGTTCGATCCGGCTGAGCTGGAGAAAGAAAAGAACGTTATTTACGAAGAAATTTCGATGTATGAAGATACGCCGGACGATATGGTCCACGATTTGATCGCACGTGCGGCTTTCGGCGGACATACGCTCGGGTATACGATCATCGGCACGCAGGATAACTTGGCTGCGATGAACTCCGACACCTTGAGAAGCTATATGAAAACGCACTATACGCCGTCCAATACGGTTGTCAGCATCGCCGGCAATGTGAACGACGACGTGCTCAAGCTGATCGAGCAGCATTTCAGCGGCTTCGCTGGCGATGCGGCGCCGGAGACGCGGGAACCGCTCGGCTTCCATAGCGAGCTCGAATATTACCAGAAGAAGACGGAACAAAATCATATCTGCTTGTCGCTGCCCGGATTATCGGTGACCGACGAGCGCCTGTACGCGATGATTCTGTTGAACAATGCGATCGGCGGCGGCATGAGCTCCCGTTTGTTCCAAGAAATTCGCGAGAAGCGGGGACTTGCGTACTCGGTCTACTCCTATCATACGTCGTATCAGGACGGCGGGATGTTTACGATTTATACCGGAACCGCGCCGAAGCAAACGGTCGAAGTGCTGAAGGTGACAATGGAGATGCTGGATGACATCAAGCGCAACGGCTTGACTCCGGCTGAACTGCGCAAGGGCAAGGAGCAAATGAAGGGCAGTCTGATTCTTAGCCTGGAAAGCACGAGCAGCCGGATGAACCGCATCGGCAAGAACGAGCTGATGCTCGGCAGACATTACAGCCTCGACGAAATGATTGAGCGGATCGAACGCGTCGAGATGGAACAAATTCAGGCTTTAACCGCAAGTTTGCTGTCAACTCCGTTTGCGCTGGCGATGGTAGGCCAGTCGAACGATGCGATTGACGGGTTCGGGAGGGATCAGCTTGTCTGAGATGTTTGACGTGCGGATTAAACGGCTGCCGGGGAATGAAGACATGCCGCTGCCGGTGAAAATGTCGGAGATTGCGAGCGGCTTCGACCTGTACGCCGCCGTCGGCGAGCCGGTTGTGCTTGCGCCGGGCGAACGGGCGCTGATCCCGACCGGCTTCGCGCTGGCGATGCCGGGCGAGCTGGAGGCGCAAATCAGGCCGCGCAGCGGACTTGCGTTCAAGCACGGGATAACGACGCTTAATGCGCCGGGCACGGTCGACGCCGATTACCGCGGCGAAGTGAAGGTGCTTCTGATTAATCACGGCCGGGAACCGTTCACCATCGAACGGAAAGAACGAATTGCGCAAATGGTATTCCAGCGCGTACCGCAAATTCGTCTGGTTGAAACGGATGAGCTTGACGACACCGTTCGCGGCGTCGGCGGCTTTGGCCATACGGGAACAAAATAACGATAGGGAATTGAAAAGGACAGGGCGCCCCTGTCCTTTTTTTGTGCTTGCCGCTCTTCCTGTAGAGTCCCGGCGAGCCGAAGCTTCGCCTCTTCAGACGTTCTCCCGCGCTGGAACCCATCTCTGGGCAACCGCATAAGATAAGTTATCGAGAGCGATTTAGAAAGAGGTGAAAGGAATGCTGACCGGGATTCATGTGGGTTTGATCGGCGGCGACGCCAGACAGCTCGAGATTATTCACAAATGCTCCGAGCTGGACGCCACTGTCGTACTGATCGGATTCGACAATCTCCAAAACGGGTTCAGCGGGATCACCAAGGCGGAGCTGACGCCGGAAGCCTTAGAAAGCCTGGATGCCCTGATATTGCCAGCCGTAGGAACCGATGACCAAGGACGCGTCGAAAGCATATTTTCTTCGAAGGAATTACGTCTGTCACATGAACATATAGCCGCCTTGCCGAAACACGCCAAAGTGTTCACCGGCATGGCGAAGCCTTACTTACGCGAGCTGTGTTCCACTGTCGGCATCGGACTCGTCGAACTGTTCGACCGCGATGACGTGGCGATCTACAATTCCATCCCGACGGCGGAAGGCGCTATTATGATGGCGATCCAGAACACGGACATTACGATTCATGGCTCCGAATCGATGGTGCTCGGATTTGGCCGTACGGGCATTACGCTTGCCCGGACGCTTCAAGGGATGGGGGCGAAGGTCAGATTCGGGGTGAATAGGCCCGAATATTTTGCCCGCGCCACGGAGATGGGCATGAATCCTTTTTATTCGAAGGAATTGATCTCCCATGTGTCCAAAGTCGATTTCCTGTACAACACGATACCTTCGTTGATCGTGACGGCGCAAGTTATTGCGAACATTCCGCATCGTGCCATCATCATCGACTTGGCTTCGAAGCCGGGCGGCACCGATTTCCGGTTTGCGGAGAAGCGCGGCGTCAAGGCGATGCTCGCTCCCGGATTGCCGGGCATCGTGGCGCCGAAGACGGCGGGCCGGATCATGGCGGATACGATAATCCGCATCATCATGGAAGATGAAGCGACTAGGAGGAATGCCTGATGGATTGGACAAAAACAACGGTAGGTTTCGCGTTGACCGGCTCCCATTGTACGTTTGAGGAAGTCATGCCGCAAATTAAACGTTTCGTCGACGAGGGAGCGAGGGTGGTGCCAATCGTTTCGAATACGATTATGACGACCGATACGCGCTTCGGAACCTCGGAAAATTGGCAAAAACAGTTGAAAGAGATCACAGGAAATGATATTATTTCTTCAATTGTAGATGCCGAACCGCTCGGTCCTTCGAAACTGCTCGATGTCATGGTTATCGCGCCTTGCACGGGAAATACGACGAGCAAGCTGGCCAATGCGATGACGGAAAGCCCGGTGCTGATGGCCGCCAAAGCGCAAATGCGGAACGGACGTCCGCTTGTGCTCGCGATTTCCACGAATGACGGGCTCGGATTGAACGCCATGAACGTCGGCAAGCTGCTGATCACGAAAAACATCTACTTCGTCCCTTACGGACAAGATGCGCCGGCGGCCAAACCGAATTCGCTCGTGGCCCGCATGGACTTGATTATGGAAACGTGCGAAGCGGCGCTCCAAGGCAAACAGCTTCAGCCGATGCTGATTGAACGTTTTAATTACTAAATTTATAGATTATGGCAAACATACTGCAGGGGAGAGAACTACATGTCGAATCAAAAATTGTTTAACGTTGCCGTCGTAGGCGCAACAGGTGCCGTAGGAGAACAAATCATCCGTTTGCTGGCGGAACGGAATTTCCCCATTCAAGAGCTTAAACTTCTGTCCTCCGCTCGTTCGGCAGGCTCGAAGGTTTCGTTTAAAGGTCAAGAAATTACGGTGCAGGAAGCGACGCCGGACAGCTTTCAGGGCGTCGACATCGCGCTGTTCAGCGCAGGCGGAGACGTCAGTAAAGCGCTCATTCCGGAAGCGATCAAGCATGGCACGGTTTGCGTAGATAACACTAGCGCATTCCGGATGGATCCGGATACGCCGCTTGTCGTGCCGGAAGTCAACATTGACAAAGTGAACGAACATAAAGGCGTTATCGCCAACCCGAACTGCTCGACGATCCAAATGGTGCAAACGCTGAAGCCGCTCTACGACCGCTACGGGATTTCCCGTATCATCGTATCGACTTATCAAGCGGTATCCGGCGCAGGTGCGCGCGCGATCGACGAAATGCTTCGCCAATCCCGCGAGGTGCTCGCAGGCAATGAGGTGGAGCCGCAAATTTTACCGGTTGGTTCGCTGCCGAAAAAACATCAAATCGCCTTCAATGCCATTCCGCAGATCGACAAATTCGTCGAGAACGGATTTACTTACGAAGAGATGAAAATGATCAACGAAACGAAAAAAATTATGGGCGACGAATCGCTTGAAGTAACGGCGACTTGTGTGCGTGTTCCGGTTGTTTACGGTCATTCGGAGTCGGTTTATGTCGAACTGAAAAGCGATTTCGACATCGAAGAAGTGAAACAGCTGCTTGCCGATGCACCGGGAATCATCCTCCAGGACAATCCGGCGGAGCAAGTATACCCTCTGGCGACGGATGCCGCCGGCAAGCTGGAGACGTTCGTCGGCCGCGTTCGCCGCGACCTGAGCAATCCTCGCGCGCTCAACCTGTGGATTGTATCCGACAACTTGTTGAAGGGCGCGGCGTGGAATGCCGTGCAAATCGCCGAGTACATCGCGATCGAACAAAACTAACGAAGAGGCTGGCTTCCCGTTTCGTACGGGAAGCCAAGCTTTTGCTTGCAAGCTGCTGATCGAAGACATTCGAAGTGGCGGCTGCAAGTAATGGAAGAACCGAAAGGGGAGATCTTTGATGAAGATCTTGGTGCAGAAATTTGGAGGCACATCCCTTTCCACTGCCGAAGCTAGAGCAAACGTAATCGAACACATTCAAGACGCTTTGAACCAGGAGTACAAACTCGTAGTTGTCGTATCGGCGATGGGACGGAAGGGTGAGCCCTACGCGACAGACACCTTGCTGGATTGGATAAGCAAGAACGGAGACTGTTTACCGGCAAGAGAGAAGGATCTGCTGCTGTGCTGCGGCGAATTCATATCGGCAGCGACGCTTTGCAGCCTGCTGCATGCGAACGGCATCCCCGCTGTCGCATTGACGGGGGCGCAGGCGGGGATTCAAACGAATGATGACTACGGGAATGCACAGATCGTTTCGATCGTGCCGAATCGAATCTTGGACCTGCTTGAGCAAGGAAACGTTGTCATTGTGGCCGGCTTCCAGGGCCAGACGTCAGGCGGGGATTTGACGACGCTCGGCCGGGGCGGCAGCGATACGTCGGCGACGGCGCTAGGCGCTGCGCTGAAGGCCGAAATCGTCGATATATTCACCGATGTGAGCGGCATATTGACGGCGGACCCGCGGATCGTCGAAGATGCGAAGCCGCTGGATGTCGTATCGTATACGGAAATTTGCAATATGGCGCATTTAGGGGCGAAAGTCATCCATCCGCGCGCCGTCGAAATGGCTATGCAAGCCGGCATTCCGGTGCGTGTGCGCTCCACCTTCAACAAGCACCCGGGAACGCTTGTCACGCATCCCGAAGCGATGAAACAATCGGGTACGCTTCATGACCGTTTCGTTACCGGAATCGCGCATGTTCCCGGCATTTCCCAAATTCGGGTAGCCGCGCAGGAAGGCGCATTCGATCTGCAGCTTCGCGTGTTTAAGGCGATGGCGAGAGAGAGGATCAGCGTCGATTTCATTAATGTCAACCCGTCAGGCGTCGTGTACACCGTCTTCGATCAGGAAACGGACCGCGCTTTGAAAGCGCTGGCCGAGCTCGGCTTGACGCCGCTGATCACGTCACATTGCGCCAAGGTGTCGATCGTCGGCGGCGGCATGAACGGCGTTCCCGGCATTATGGCCACGATCGTTGAAGCGTTGACGGACCAAGATATACAGATTTTGCAATCCGCCGACTCCAATACAACCATTTGGGTGTTGGTGCAAGGGGAAGATATGGCCCGGGCGGTACGGGCTTTGCATCGAAAATTCAATCTGCATAAATAAGCTCGTAAGGAGGAGAAGGTCGTGGATTTCGGAAGACTGGTAACGGCTATGATTACCCCGTTCGATGAGAATCTTAACGTCGACTGGGCACAATTCGAGAAAGTAATGGACTATTTGATTGACGACCAACAAAGCGACAGCCTCGTCATTTGCGGCACGACGGGGGAGTCCCCGACTCTCACCGAGGAAGAGAAGCTGCAATCGTTCAAAGCGGCCGTTACGCATGCGAGAGGACGGGCGAAAATTATTGCCGGCACGGGCAGTTACGACACGGCCCACTCGATTCATTTGTCCAAGGAAGCGGAGAAGCTCGGCGTCGATGCGCTGCTGCTTGTCGCACCCTATTACAACCGTCCGACGCAAGAAGGGCTGTACCAGCATTTCAAAGCGATCGCAGAATCCGTTTCGATTCCGGTTATTTTGTACAACGTTCCGGGCCGTACTAGCGTGAACATCGATGCGCAGACGACGATTCGGCTCTCCCAAATTCCGAACATCGTCGCGACGAAAGATTGCGCGGGCACTGACCAATTAACGCAAATCGTGAGCGGCGCTGCGTCCGGGTTTCGCGTGTATACCGGCGATGACAGCATGACGCTGCCGGCCTTATCGGTCGGAGCGTACGGCGTGGTCAGCGTAGCCAGTCATGTAATTGGAAAAGAAATGAAAAATATGATAAACTGCTACTTGCAGGGGAACGTACAGGAAGCGGCTAAGCTGCATGGGCAGCTTTTGCCGATTTTCAGCGGATTGTTCTTCCGCCCCAACCCGGCCCCGGTGAAATATGCGCTTAACCTTCGAGGGGTTTCGGTCGGTGGCGTACGGCTCCCGCTCGTGGATGTGACCGAACAAGAAGGACAATTCATTGCGTCCCTATTTGCATGAAGTCTTCGATGAATCGGTGCCGTTCGCGGCATCGGTTTTCTTTTTTTAGGAGATGCTAAGCAGTACCCGGCACAGGGATGAGCGGTATTTACGGTTTACTTGTAATGGCAAGATTCTTTCATGTATAATGGTGGCAAGTGACTGGTGCGGTTTATGAATTGGTTAATCGTTCATATGGAAAATCGTCGTCAAATCAACCAAGGAGGTTTATACGTTGTCAAAGAAAAATATAGACAAACTTTCGATTTTTGCCCTAGGCGGCGTGGGTGAAATCGGTAAAAACATGTATGTGATTCAGTATGCGAACGACATCGTCGTTGTCGACTGCGGCTTGAAATTTCCAGAGGAGGACATGCTCGGTATCGACATCGTAATCCCGGATATTTCATACTTGACGGAAAACCGCGATAAAGTTCGCGGTATTCTGATTACGCACGGACATGAAGATCATATCGGCGGCTTGCCGTATGTACTCAAGCATCTGAATGTGCCTATTTACGGAACCCGGTTAACCTTGGGGTTGATCGAAACGAAATTGAAAGAAGCGGGCTTGCTTGGCGAAACGAAGCGTCATGTGATCACAGCGGATTCGGAATTGAAAATGGGTTGCATTACAGCGACGTTCTTCAAAACGAACCACAGTATTCCGGATTCCGTCGGGGTTTGCCTGGAAACGCCGGAAGGGAACGTGGTGCACACCGGAGACTTCAAATTCGATCAAACGCCGGTTAACGATCAGTACGCCGATTTGCACAAAATGGCGGCTATCGGACAAAAAGGTGTACTGGCCCTGTTGTCCGACAGTACGAACTCCGAGCGTCCGGGCTATACCGGATCGGAACGCAGTGTCGGCGCAGAAATCGAAGAGGTGTTCCGCAAAGCGAAGCAGCGCGTCATTATTGCAACGTTCGCGTCCAATATTCACCGGATTCAGCAGGTTGTCGACGCTTGCGTGGCAACGCGTCGTAAGCTGACCGTTATCGGGCGCAGTATGGTGAATGTCGTATCGATCGCCAGCGAACTCGGTTACCTGAACATTCCGGACGGTATGCTGATCGAGCCGGAAGAAGTGAACAAGATGGCAGGCGATCGCGTAGCCATTTTGTCGACAGGCTCTCAGGGCGAACCGATGTCCGCGTTAACGCGTATGGCTCGATCGACGCACCGCAAGGTCGACATTTTGCCGGGAGATACCGTCATTATTGCGGCGACTCCGATTCCGGGCAACGAGCGTTACGTCGGGCGTACGGTGGATGAGCTTATGCGCATCGGCGCGCATGTAATTTACGGACCGGGCTCGATAACCGGTGTGCACGTTTCCGGACACGGCAGTCAAGAAGAACTGAAGCTGATGCTGAATATGATGAGGCCTAAATATTTCATTCCGATTCACGGTGAGTATCGGATGCTGCGGCAGCACGGCTTGTTGGCCGAATCCGTCGGCATTCCGCGCGAAGACATCTTCATCGTGGACAACGGTGAAACCGTCGAAATTCAAGACGGCGTCGCTCGCAAAGGTTCGAAAGTGCCGGCGGGCAACATCTTGATCGACGGTTTGGGCGTAGGCGACGTAGGCAACATCGTGCTTCGCGACCGCAAGCTGCTGTCCCAGGACGGCATTCTGGTCGTCGTCGTAACGTTGAGCAAACAGGATGGTGCGATTTTGTCCGGTCCGGACATCATCTCCCGAGGTTTCGTGTATGTGAGAGAATCCGAAGGTCTGCTTGACGAGGCGAACCGGATCGTGACGAGCACGCTCCATCGCCTGATGAATGAAAACGTAAATGAGTGGGCATCGCTCAAAACGCATGTAAAAGATGCACTCGGACGATTTTTATATGAACAAACCAGAAGAAGACCGATGATTCTCCCGATTATTATGGAAGTCTAGTCACTCGCATTAGTCACTTGAACCCTAAGTTATATAAACGTTAAAGCTTCCTTGTTCGGCCGTTGCCGGGTAAGGAAGCTTTTTCTATACGTGCATATTATTGGCGAAGCGTACCATACTAAAGAAGATTTGGATACTTAGTAGGGGGAATTTGCCATGCTGACGAACAGACAGGATCAACAGCCGCAACAACAGCCGCAACAACAGCCGCAGACAGCTCAGGGGCAGGACGAAAATCGCAAGAACGGAGCGGTTGAAGCCATCCAGCAGCTGGGTCAAACCGTCGTGCCGAGCGGCGAATCGAATATCTTTTGCATGACGATCATCGGTCAAATAGAAGGACACATGGTGCTGCCGCCGCAGAACAAGACGACAAAGTACGAGCATCTGATTCCGCAGCTCGTAGCGGCCGAACAAAATCCGAAAATTGAAGGCGTGCTGATCATTCTCAACACGGTGGGAGGCGACGTGGAAGCGGGGCTGGCCATCGCCGAAATGATTGCCACCTTGTCGAAGCCGACGGTCACGCTGGTGCTTGGAGGCGGACACAGTATCGGTGTACCGATCGCCGTGTCGGCGAACCATTCCATTATCGCGGAAACCGCTACGATGACCATCCACCCGATCCGGCTGAACGGTCTGGTTATCGGTGTGCCGCAAACGTTCGAATATCTGGATAAAATGCAGGAGCGCGTCATTCGTTTCGTAACCCGGCATTCCCGTGTAGACGAGGATAAATTCAAGGAGCTTATGTTTAAAACGGGCGAGTTGACGCGGGATATCGGAACGACCGTCGTCGGGACGGATGCCGTGAGATACGGGCTCATCGACAGCTTGGGGGGAATAGGGGAGGCCATCGGCAAATTAAACAGCATGATCGAAGAACGCCGGAAAACACTCTCCGGGGGTGTGGTGCAATGACGCATTACACGATATTGCCGATGGAAAAGGTCATGGAAGGCATTGACGCGATGGAGTCGGCGACGCAATTGCTGGAAATCGTCATGAACGGCGTGACGATGCAGGTACAGCCGATCAATCAAACGCAGGCTACCATCGTACGGCTCATAAGCTGCAACCCGCAAGATTTTTTAAATCCGCAGTACACCCCTGGCCGGTTAATCGAATTTAAACCGGTCTTTCCCGGCTAACCGTTTTTGCAGGCGTCCCGTTCAGCTTCGCTCCAGTTTATGGTATAATAGGCTGACGGGGGTGAATGGTTTTGGCCAAGAGGAAGAAGAGTGGCAAAGGTATCAAAACCAATTTAAAATTTGAGCTGTACGGCATCCTGATCTTAACGTTATCCGTCATCGCGCTTTCCCGTGAAGGCTCGGTGGCCCGTTCGCTCACCTATTTGTTCCGGTTCGTGATCGGGACGTGGGATTTTGTCATCCCTCTCGTATTCATATACGTCGCGTTGTACGCGATGATGAAGCGCCAGTGGCCGATTTGGCGAACGGTCCGAAAGTCGGGGATTTTGCTCATCATGCTGTCCCTGCTGCTGATGAGCCACATCAGCTTGTTCACACAGCTGTACCCTAAGGCTGATTTCACGGCAGGGCAGATCGTCTTCCAGACGTGGACGAGCCTGGTCGAGGGGCTGAGTCCTTCCGAAGAGGGCCAGAACATCTTGACCGACGGTGTAGGCGGCGGGATGACGGGTTCCTTACTGTATGCGGCATTGTATTTCATGTTCGGCAATTTGGGAGCGCGGCTCATTCAATTTACGCTGGTTGTAGCCGGCTTTATTCTGGTTACCGGGTGGTCGTTCGGCGATCTGGCAGCCAGGCTGCAGGGACGCAAGCCGTTCAAGGATACGCTGCTCGGGCAATTCCTAAAGCGGAAGATGATGGAGCGGAAAGCGGCCAAAGCATCCGAGGCGGCCGCAGCGACCGCGGCAGCGCGCAAGAAGAAAGCGGCGGCTGTTCTCGCAATGCCGATCGACGAAGACTTCGACGAAGAAACGTACAGACCGGACCCTAAGGCTCGCAAATCCGCGGCCAAGAAACGGTCTTTGTTCTTTGAGCTGTTAAAACCTTCGGAGGACGGCGGGAAGAAAGCGCGCGTTTCCTCGAAACGAACTAAGGATGAGACGTACTCGGAGGCGGACGAAGAAGTAACGGTATACTCCGCTTATGCCGGGGAAGAACCCGATTCGAACGATGGCAACGATGCGAAAGAAGCCGCGGGATACGACTCGGCGATTCCGGTTATTCGCGATTTTCAGGAACAAGTGCGGCAAGAAAGCTATGACGAGAACGAATTGAGCGGACAGCCGCAAGCCTCTGTTACGGGGGCGGCGACCGCAGCAGCCGATCCGGCGGCGCAGCCGCAAGAGCAGCAGAGCCTCGATACCGCGAACGGTGAAGACTTTGACATCAAGACGAAGCCGCTGACGATACCTTACGAACTGCCTTCGCTGCAGCTTTTATCCAAGCCGGCTTCGGGGAAAGGCGCCGATTCGCTGGACTACAAAGCGGTCGCCCGCAAGCTGGAAGCGACGCTGGAAAGCTTTGGCGTGCGCGCCAAGGTGCTCGAAGTGGTGCGGGGGCCGGCGGTGACGCGTTACGAAATTCAGCCTGACGTCGGGGTGAAGGTTAGCCGCATCGTCAGCTTGACCGACGATATCGCGCTGGCGCTCGCCGCTAAGGACATCCGGATGGAAGCGCCAATTCCCGGTAAATCGGCAATCGGCATCGAAGTGCCGAATACCGAGGTGTCGATCGTTACGATGCGTGAGGTCATGGAGACGGCAGCCTTTCAGGATGCCGCCTCCAAGCTGTCAATCACGCTCGGCCGCGACATTTCCGGCCAGCCGATCGTCGGCAACTTGTCGAAGATGCCTCATATGTTGGTTGCGGGGGCTACAGGTTCAGGGAAATCGGTGTGCGTCAACGGCATTATCACGAGCATTTTATTCAAAGCGAAGCCGGATGAAGTCAAGTTTCTGATGATTGACCCGAAGATGGTCGAATTGAATGTGTATAACGGTATTCCGCATTTGCTGGCGCCCGTCGTCACCGATCCGAAGCGCGCTTCGCTGGCCTTGAAGAAGGTCGTCGTCGAGATGGAGAAGCGGTATGAACTGTTCTCTAAGAGCGGCACACGAAATATCGAGGGCTACAATAACATGCTGGTGGAAACGCAAACCGGTGCTCCGCTGCCCTATATCGTTGTCATCGTCGACGAGTTGGCCGACCTGATGATGGTCGCCGCCAATGATGTCGAAGATGCGATTTGCCGCTTGGCGCAAATGGCGCGCGCGGCCGGTATCCACTTGCTGATTGCGACCCAACGGCCTTCCGTAGACGTGATCACCGGCGTGATCAAGGCGAACATTCCATCGCGGATCGCCTTCGGCGTATCGTCGCAAGTCGACTCGCGAACGATTCTTGATTCAGCCGGAGCGGAAAAGCTGCTTGGCCGGGGTGATATGCTTTATTTGCCGATGGGCGCGTCCAAACCGGTCCGCGTGCAGGGGGCCTTTTTATCCGACCAGGAGGTCGAATCCGTTTGTAATTTCGTGCGCACCCAGCGCCAGGTCGAATACGTTGAAGATATGGTACCGCTTGTGGAGGAGAAACAGGACGATCAGGACCTGTTTGAGGACGAGCTTTACGATCAAGCGGTGCAAATCATTTTGGAGGCGAAGCAGGCGTCCGTATCGCTGCTGCAGCGCCGTATGCGCGTCGGGTACACCCGTGCGGCGCGGCTGATCGATACGATGGAAGCGCGGGGTATCGTAGGGCCGTACGAGGGCAGTAAGCCCCGCGAGGTGCTGATCTCCATGGAGCAGTACGAAATCAACCGAATGAGCTCCTAGCGAGGTTGAAGGATGCATTACGAAAGTATTGAATAGAAGCGGCATCCCTTTCTCATAATAACCCTTAAATAGGTCTGACATCATGAGAGTGGGAAAGGTGAGTTGCCGCGAATGAACAAACGATTGATTGTCATCACCGTTAGTTTGGTAGTTGTGTTATTTGCCGGGTTGGAGCTCAAGCACCGCTTACATACCGAGCAAACGTTCAGCAAGAACGAAATCAGGTACGGAACGTCCGGAACAGCAGACGTGTACGAGCTGCAGGGGCGTTTGAAATTCCTAGGCTTTTATAAAGGAGACGTCGACGGAGACTTCGGCTATCAGACGTTAAGGTCGTTGAAATGGTTCCAGTCGGAATTCGGCCTGAAAGCTGACGGCATTGTCGGCGACAAAACAAAGGTAAAGCTGTGGGAAGCCACCAAAGACTGGAAGGCCAAGCATGACGAGCTTCCGCCTTGGGTCACCGGCAGTTCGCAGGGCAACGCTCCGGCGAACAATGCGGCAGGCGGCGGCGGCGGAGCTGCCCCGAGTACAGGCGGAACGGCGCCTGCGCCGACAGGCATGACCCCGTCCACGAGACTCGGTCTATCGCTTCAGGATATGAAGCTGATGGCGAACGCCGTTCACGGCGAAGCGCGAGGAGAGCCGTACATCGGGCAGGTGGCGGTGGCCGCTGTTATCCTTAACCGCGTCAACTCCCCGAGCTTTCCGAACACGGTCTCAGGCGTTATTTTCCAGCCGGGCGCCTTCACGGCTGTGGCTGACGGCCAAATTTGGCTGGAGCCGAACGAAACGTCGTTCAAAGCGGTCCAGGATGCGCTGAACGGCTCAGACCCTTCGGGCGGCTGCCTGTACTATTTTAACCCGGCCACGGCGACTTCAAAGTGGATTTGGACCCGTCCGCAGGTGAAAACGATAGGGAAACATATCTTTTGCAAATAACCTGTAAATAACTCGGCGAAGAAGTGACCGCTTTGCGGTTGCTTCTTCTGTTTATAGAGGAATATAATGGAATAACCGGAAAGGCGGTAGACCGATGTCGAGAGGGGTTGTTGCAGCTTTGAAGCATATCCAACTTGAACGGGGAACCGTGCGCGGGCTACGCGTGCATGTGCTCCCGACCGAGCAATTTAAAACGTTTGCGATTTCCGTATATATCGGGTGTCCGCTGAAGGAGGACACCGTGACGCCGACCGCTTTGATTCCGTTCGTGCTGCGCCGGGGCAGCCGGGCTTATCCGGAAACGAAACAATTCCGGGAGCGGCTGGACGATTTGTACGGCGCCGGCTTCGGCTTTGACGTTTACAAGCGCGGCGATTATCAGATGGTGCAGTTTCGGATGGACGTTATTCAGGATGATTTTGTCTCAAGCAAGGAATCTTTACTGTCACAGGCGCTGCAGTTTTTAGGCGAGGCGGTGACACAACCGGCGATGGACGCCGATCGGTTGAGGGCCAAATATATCGAATCGGAGAAAACGACCGTCCAGAAGCGGTTGGGAGCGATCGTCAACGATAAGATTCGCTATGCAGCCGAACGCTGCATCGCGGAGATGTGCAAGGAGGAGCCGTATCGGCTGCATCCCCTCGGTCGTATTGAAGATTTGGCAGCCATTGATTCCGATCTGCTGACGAACCGTTACCGTCAATGGCTCGCTCAGGCGCCGATTGACGTGTATGTAGTCGGCAACACCAGTTTAAGCCAGGTACTCCCGTTGATCGAGCGTTCCTTTCAGCTTGGCGACAGCCGCGGAACCGCTCAACCGGGCTATGCCTTGAAGGCGGAGCATCGTCAAGTGACGAAGGTGAACGAAGTGGTGGAACGCCTTGACCTCAATCAAGGCAAGCTGAATATGGGGCTGCGCATCCCGACTTCGTACGGTGACGATTCGTATCCGGCCGCTCTCATGTACAACGGCATTCTGGGCGGTTATCCGCACTCCAAGCTGTTCACAAACGTCAGGGAGAAGGCGAGTCTGGCCTATTACGCTTCGTCCCGACTGGATGGACATAAAGGCATTCTCACGATACAATCCGGCATTGAGATCGGGAACTACGAGAAGGCGGTTCAAATCATTAAAGACCAGCTTCAGGCGATGAAAGACGGGCAGATTAACGACACCGAGCTGCAGCAGACGAAAGCGATGATAACCGGACATTTGCGCGAGCTTCAAGACTCAGCGTTCGAGTTAATCGCCTTCGACTTCAATAACCGGTTGTCGGGAGCGGAGCGCACCGTGCCGAAGCTGATTGAAGCGGTGGAGCAGACGACGCCTGCCGACATACAGCGGATCGCCCGGCAAACCGAGCTGGATACGATTTATTTTTTAACCGACAGCAAAGGGGGACAATAAATGCAAACGATCCCTTACCCGCAAGTCAAGGAAACGCTTTACAGCGAGCAGCTTCCTAACGGATTGACGGTATTCATTTTGCCGAAAGAAGGATTTCAAAAAACATACGCCACGTTCTCAACCAAATACGGCTCGATCGATAATCATTTCCGAGTGGAAGGCCGGCCGGAGCAAAAAGTGCCGGACGGCATCGCCCACTTTCTGGAGCACAAAATGTTCGAAGAGCCCACAGGGGACATCTTCTCCGTATTTGCCGCCCAAGGCGCGTCGGCCAATGCGTTCACAAGCTTCGATCGAACCGCTTACTTGTTTTCGGCGACCGGGCATATCCGGGAAAATTTGACGACCTTACTTGATTTCGTGCAGCATCCTTACTTTACGGACGAGAATGTGGAGAAGGAAAAGGGGATCATCGGCCAAGAGATTAAGATGTACCAGGATAATCCGGATTGGCGCGTTTATTTCGGGTTAATTGAAACGATGTTTCATGTTCACCCGGTGCATATCGATATAGCCGGCACTGTCGAGTCGATTGGGGAAATTACGAAGGAAATGCTGTACGAATGCTACCATACGTTCTACCATCCGACCAATATGAGCTTATTTGTGGTTGGCGGCGTCGATCCGCAGGAAATAATGGATTTGGTTAAGCAAAACCAGGCGGCCAAGACGTTTAAGCCGCAGGGAGAGATTCACCGTCTGTTTGAAACGGAGCCTGGTGAAGTAAAGGCGCCGCGGAAGGAAAGCACGCTGCCCGTTTCCGTGCCGAAATGCTTGTTCGGCTGCAAGGAATCGAGTCAACCGCTTCGCGGCCGTGAGATGATGAAGCGGGAGCTGGCGATGAAAGTGGTGCTCGACATACTCGTCAGCCCCAGCTCGGCCATTTACCAGAAGCTGTATGATGAGCAGCTCATTTCCGACAGTTTCGGATCCGAATACAACATTGCGGAGCAATACGCATTCTCGGTAATCGGCGGCGACACCAAGGATCCGGAGCTGTTGATCAACCGGGTGAAAGAAGAAATAGACAAGGTGAAAGCGTCCGGCATCGACCGCGCCGATTTTGAACGGAGCAAGAAGAAGAAGATCGGTGCTTTCCTCCGCCAATTGAACTCGCCGGAGGCAATCGCCAACGAGTTTACGAAATACCGTTTTAAGGATATGGACCTTTTTGACATATTGCCGGTGTATGAACAGCTTTCGCTTGAAGATGTGAATGCATGCCTGGCCGATCATTTCAACTGGAACCAGCTCGCAGCGTCCGTTGTCCGAAGCGAGGCGAAATGACACCAACCGGAATTAAATCTTTTACCGAACAAACCGTACTAATAACGGGGGCGAGCCGCGGAATCGGCGCGGCGATCGCCCGCCGGTTTGCCTCCGTCGGCATGAACGTCGTCATCCATTATTTGCAGTCGCATGAATCGGCGAACGAGACAGCCCGAAGCTGCATGCGGCACGGAGCCCGTGTACTAACGGTTACCGCTGATTTAAGATCGCTCGATCAAATCGAACGTATGCGCGAGAAGCTCGAACAGCACGGACTTATTCCCGATATTCTGGTTAATAACGCGGGTATTTCCCATTACGGGATGCTGTCTGATGTCACGGAAACGGAATGGGATGACATTATGAATATCAACTTAAAAGGTACGTTTCTGATGACGCGGCAGTTCATGCCCGCGATGATCGCTCAAAAATACGGGCGGATCATTAACGTTTCGTCGATTTGGGGCATCTCCGGCGCTTCTTGCGAAGTCGCATATTCGACGGCGAAGGGCGGGATCAACGCCTTCACGAAAGCACTGGCAAAGGAGCTTGCGCCCTCGGCGGTAACGGTGAACGCAGTCGCTCCCGGCGCCGTGGACACGATGATGATGGCAGGCTTCGACGCGCAGGAGAAAGCGGCGCTTGAGCACGACATTCCGGCGGGAAGGTTCGCCCAACCCGACGAAATCGCTTCACTCGTTTATTTCTTGGCGCTGCCGGAATCCGGCTATATTACCGGACAAATCATAAGTCCCAACGGCGGATGGCTGACCTGACCAACCGTATAAACTTTGCGTGTTTTGCGAATTCTAACCTTTGTAACGTCGATATCACTTCAAAGGAGGAATTGCGGCATGGCAACTGTGCTGAAGGTGTTTGAACGCTGGAAGGAATTTTTAGGAGAGCGTGTAGAGCAAGCAGAGAAAGCCGGGATGAGCGATGAGACGATATCGAAACTCGCGTTCCAGATCGGCGAGTTTTTATCCGATAAAGTCGATCCCGAGAACAAAGAAGAACGCGTCCTGAAAGAACTGTGGGATGTATGTGACGAGCAAGAAAGAAAAACGCTCGCCAAAGCTATGGTGAAGCTTGCCAAAGCGAATAATTAATCATAAGCGTCATTTTAAGCCAGCCTCCTTCCCAGGGGGCTGTTTTTGCGCTGCCTGCGCATAGCTTGGAATGGCGTTTCGAAACGTATATACTAAGGAGAAGAGCTCGGAAGATACAGAAATGAGGGTAGTAAGAAAGATGAAAGGGCTTATCCGAATCATTGCGTTGTTCCTTACCGTCGGTTTGCTCGCCGGGTGCGGCAAAAATATTCCCAGCATCGATCCGGCCTTGCTGCAAAGCAAACCTTCGCTGCTGGTAGTGACCGAACCGAACTTGGCGCCCGATACGAAGCAGCGGCTGCAAGCCGCTTTGGTGGATTGGCGCGATCACCATCAGACCGCCTTCGATTGGTTCGCTGACGTGTCGACGCTGTCGGAAGAACAATTGGAAGCGATCCGTTCCCATGCCTACGATTATATCGTAGTGGCCGGTCATGAACTGGTGCAGGCGACGCTTCCGCAAGCGGAGCAGATTGGAAACCGCAAATGGATTTTGCTTGATGATCAGGTTGTCCGGCAGACATTGTCCATCCAAGGCTCGCATATCATGGTGAAGTCGGTTCTGGAATCGCAGCTTCGCGGCGAATGGGACGAATGGGTCAGGCAGCAGCTCGTCTCCGATCGGGCGATCGAATGGGTGACTACCTCGGCGTATCCGATTCCGTCCGAATGGGCGCCGTCGGAAGAGGCCGAATACGTGTCGCTTGCGGATGCGGAAGGCTGGTACAGTCAATTACAGTTTCAGGTTCGCTCGCACGGCCCTGCTTGGATTGTCGTGTTCGCGCCGCTGGAAAAAAGTCAATTGCAGCGCATTCGCGGCTTGCAGGTGCCTGTTGTTAACATGGCGCAGACGACGGTCGAATTGAACTGGAACGAAATTCTCGTTACCTTGAGGAACAACCTCTCGAACCAGGCGTGGACCCCCGGTTTGCAGCCTTATGAGCAGCGGGAAGCGGTTGTGAAGAAGAATTTTTGAAAACCCGCCTGAAACGGGAGGAATTTATCGAATATTGTAGAATATTTTTCGTATCCCCATTTGTACAAAACCTAACATTCTATGATCGGAGAACGGACATGACGAACGAAAATAACGATAAGAAGCAATGGTATATGGAGTATAGAATACATAAGAACCGTCCAGGCTTGCTGGGCGATATCGCTTCTTTGATGGGGATGCTCGACATCAACATCGTGACGATCAACGGGGTGGAAGACCGTACACGCGGCATGCTGCTGCAAACGAATGATGAAGAAAAAGTGGAATTAATGGGTAAAATGTTAAAAAAAGTGGATAATATAACTATAACGGCTCTTCGTACGCCCAAATTGGTTGACATTTTGGCGGTACGTCACGGCCGTTATATCGAACGCGACTCGGACGATAAGAAGACGTTCCGCTTTACGCGCGACGAACTAGGACTTTTGGTCGATTTTCTTGGCGAAGTGTTCAAGCGGGATGGCAATCATGTTGTCGGCTTGCGCGGGATGCCAAGGGTAGGGAAAACCGAGTCCATCATTGCCGGCAGCGTGTGCGCGAACAAACGGTGGACGTTCGTTTCTTCGACCTTGCTTCGCCAGACGGTGCGCAGTCAGCTGTCCGAGGACGAGATGAACCCGAACAACGTGTTCATTATCGACGGTATCGTATCCACGCTGCGTTCCAACGAGAAGCATTACGGGCTGCTCCAGGACATTATGGGCATGCCGTCCACAAAAGTGATCGAGCATCCGGATATTTTCATCCGGGAATCGGAATATACGTATGATCATTTCGACTGCATCGTCGAACTGCGCACGACGCCTGATGAAGAGATTACTTATGAAAGTTTTACCGGCGGCTTCGATTCCTATTGAGGATGTCCGGCTAAAGGTTCAAAGCATACGACTCATAACGGGAAGGGGTGACAAGCGTGACCGATCTCGGTCTGTTATTGAAGAAAGCGAGAATGGAAAAGAAGATTTCGCTTGAAGATTTGCAGGAAGTGACCAAAATCCGCAAGCGCTATTTGGAAGCGATCGAAGAAGGCAACTACAAAGTGCTGCCCGGCAATTTTTATGTGCGCGCATTTATCAAGAGCTATGCCGAAGCCGTAGGGCTCGATCCGAACGAAGTGCTGCAGATGTATCAGAATGTCATTCCTGCGACGGAAACGGAGAAGGTTGAGCCGATCCGCACGACGCGCACATCGACGACCCGAAATACGGAACGTATCGGCAAATGGGCCTCCAACATCATGGTGATCTCTTTTGTCGTCCTTATTTTGGGGATTATTTATTACTTTATGAGCATCAACTACAAAGGCACGAGCGACGCCAGCAACAATTTGCCGAAGCAGATTACCGATAAGATCGAGCCGGCCGCGCCAAAAACGGATAACGGGGGAACCCCGGGCACGGGGGCAAACGGCGGCGGACAGCTCGCGCAAACGCAGCCCGAGCCGATTGCAGCGGCACCGGTCGCGCCTGCGCCTGAGCCTAAGAACGAAGTGAAGCTGGTCAAGAGTGAGCGGGGGACCGATTTTTATGCGGTCAGCGGAACCGATAAGCTCAAGATCGAGGTGAAGGTAGTCGGCGACGAGTGTTGGATGAAGATCGACGAGCTCGGCACAAGCCGCCAACAGCTGCACGAAGGAATATTGAAGAATGGGGAAGTGAAAAGTTGGGAACTTGCCAATCCGGCTTATTTACGTTTTGGCAAAGCCAGCGCCATGGAGATTGTCATTAACGGTCAAAGCTATCCGGTCGGCAATCAGGCCAACGTGAAGAACGTGCAGGTGGACTTCCTGAAATCGTAGCCGCATCGGCGGGCATCCAAGGAGACACGCGCTGCCTTTGTGCAGAGGGTGTCTTTTTTGTTACAATAAAAACTGGTAAAATTTTGACGGGAAGGAAGTTCGATTCATGAGCAGTGAAAATTCATTCGATATCGTATCCAAGCTTGATATGCAGGAAATGAACAATGCGATCAACCAGGCGGAGAAAGAGATCGCCACACGCTTCGATTTCAAGGGCAGCAAGAGCAGCATCACCTTGGAAAAGGAAGAGCTTGTCGTCGTCTCGGACGACGATTTCAAGCTGCAGAACGTGCTCGACATTCTGCAATCCAAGATGGCCAAGCGGGGCATCTCGTTGAAAAATTTAGAATACGGCAAGGTTGAGCCGGCCGCGAACAGCACGGTGCGCCAGCGGATTAAAGTCAAGCAGGGCATCGATCAAGACATTGCCAAAAAAATCAATATCCTGATTCGTGATTCGAAGCTGAAGGTGAAAAGTCAAATTCAAGGCGATCAAATTCGGGTCACCGGAAAGAGTAAAGACGATCTTCAGCAAGTCATGCAGCTGCTTCGCAAAGCCGATTTGCCGCTGGAGCTGCAGTTCATCAATTTCCGTTAACGGCACAGAGTAGGCTTTAAACCTTGCGGAATCTAAGACCTGCAAGGTTTTTCGTGTTTTTGACACTGTTTGCGGGAGTATATTATACTTGTAGCAGACCCAATTAGAAGTAAAAGGCTTCATGCCGTTTTGGAGGAAATTTCATGACAGAGAAAGTCAAAGTGGTTACCCTGGGCTGTGAGAAAAATTTGGTCGATTCCGAGATTATGTCCGGCCTCGTCCATGAACGCGGGTACCAGCTCGTAGCCGAGAAGGAAGAAGCGACCATTATCATCGTCAACACGTGCGGCTTCATCGACGCGGCGAAGGAAGAGTCGGTGAATACGATTCTCGATATGGCGGAACTGAAAGAAACCGCGAATTTGAAAGCTTTGATCGTTTCCGGTTGCTTGACTCAGCGCTATAAGAAGGAATTGATGAACGAGATGCCGGAGATCGACGGCATCGTCGGAACGGGTGATTTCGATAAAATCAACGACATTATTGATGAAGCGCTGGCCGGGAAAAAACCGATCTTTGTCGGTAACCCGGTGTTTAACTATGAGAAGAAGCTGCCGCGCCGTTTGTCCACTCCTCGTTATACGGCTTATGTGAAGATTGCTGAAGGCTGCGATAACGCCTGTACGTTCTGCAGCATCCCGATCATGCGGGGCAAGTTCCGCAGCCGCAGCATCGAATCAATTTTGGACGAAGTGGCCCAGCTCGCCGCGCAAGGGGTCAAGGAAATCAGCCTGATCGCGCAAGATTCGACCAATTACGGTACGGATCTTTACGATTCGTTCAAGCTGCCTGAACTTATGAACCGCGTCAGCGAAGTGCCGGGCATCGAGTGGGTTCGGCTGCATTACGCTTATCCGGGATTTTTCACCGATGAGCTGATCGAGACGATTGCCGGCAATCCGAAAATTTGCAAATATATCGACATGCCTCTGCAGCACAGCGAGGACGGCATCCTGAAGCGGATGCGCCGTCCGGGACGGCAGCGCGACGCGCGGGAGCTGATCCGCAAAATCCGCGACCGCATTCCGGGCGTATCGCTGCGCACCTCGATTATCGTCGGTTTCCCGGGAGAGACGGACGAAGACTTCGAGAAGCTCAAAGCGTTCGTTCGCGAAGTAAAGTTCGACCGGCTAGGCGTCTTTACCTATTCGAAGGAAGAGGATACGCCGGCATCCCGGTTGCCGGATCAAGTGGCAGACGACGTGAAGGAATACCGGGCCAACGTGCTGATGGAAATACAGCGTGAAATCTCGAATGAACGCAACAGCGATCGGATCGGCCAAGTGATCGACGTGCTGATCGAAAAATACGACGGCCGGAACGATGTTTATGTCGGGCGTTCGCAGTTCGACGCGCCGGAAATCGACGGCGAGGTGTTTGCCCGCGGCGCCGATTTGCAGATCGGCGAAATTGCCAAGGTTCGCATTACGCATTCGTTCGAATTTGATCTGTCCGGGGAGGTTGTGGCATGAATTTAGCCAACCGGATTACGTTGGCGAGAATTTTTTTAGTACCGATCATCATGTTCTTCCTGCTCATTAACGTCAAATTCCCGCATGTCCGGATCGAGCAATTTACGATTACGTACAATCAGATTATCGCTGCGCTGATCTTTATTATTGCGGCCAGCACGGACAGCCTTGACGGTTATATCGCGAGAAAACGGAAGCTTGTCACGAATCTGGGCAAGCTTCTGGACCCGCTTGCCGACAAGCTGCTCGTATCCGCCGTACTCATCTCTCTGGTCGAGATGGATAAACTGGACGCCTGGATTGCGATTGTGATCATCAGCCGGGAGTTTGCAGTCACCGGCCTGCGTCAAATCGCTCTGCTGGAAGGCACCGTCATGGCTGCAAGCAAATGGGGCAAGTGGAAGACGGCGACGCAAATCACAGCGATTATTGCGCTTCTTATCAACAACTTCCCGTTTGCTTTCATCGATTTCCGTTTCGATCTCGTAGCCAGCTGGGTAGCTGCAATTATTACGCTTTATTCCGGCTTCGATTATTTTATTAAAAACAAACACGTTATCAATTTCGACGACAAGAAACAGTAGGGCGACCTATTGTTTTTGTTGTATCCGGAGGGGAATAGGATGAGAGCGGAAATTATCGCCGTCGGCACGGAGCTGCTGATGGGTCAAATCGCCAATACGAACGCGCAGTTTTTATCTAAAGGCTTGGCCGACCTGGGCATCGGCGTATATTTTCATACGGTCGTCGGTGACAATGCCGGACGGATCAAGGAATCGCTTGCGCTTGCGAAGAGCCGGGCCGACTTGATTATTTGCACGGGCGGTCTGGGGCCTACGCAGGACGACATAACGAAGGATGTGCTTGCCGAGGTGCTTGGACGGCCGCTGGTGATCCACCAGCCTTCGATGGACAAAATGACGGAGCTGTTCGCCAAACGAAACATGCCGATGGTCGAGAGCAACGTCCGGCAGGCGCTGATGCTGGAAGGGAGCGATCCCCTGGCGAACGAAACGGGCCTTGCGGTGGGCGTCGCCTTAACGGTGGACGGCACGCGCTACGTGCTTCTGCCGGGTCCGCCTAGCGAAATGAAGCCGATGTTCGAGCTTCAGGTCAAACCGTGGTTAGAAGCGAATGTCGAAGGCCTGGAGGCGCTTCATTCGACCATGCTCAAGTTTGCAGGCATCGGCGAGTCGTCGCTGGAGCATCAACTGATCGATTTGATCGACGCGCAGACGGATCCTACGATAGCGCCTTACGCCAAGGAAGGCGAGGTGGCCATTCGGTTAACGACGCGCGCAGGAAGCGCGCAGGAAGCCGCACGGAAGCTTAAACCGCTGGAGGATGAGATACGCCGCCGGCTCGGAGGCTTCATCTATGCGGCAGAAGACATCTCGCTCGAAGAATTCCTCTTGCGGGAGCTCGCTTCCCGCGGCCAAACACTCGCCGTGGCCGAAAGCTGCACCGGAGGACAGCTCAGCGATTTGCTGACGGCCGTACCGGGCAGCTCGAACGCTTTCGCCGGCGGGGTGATCAGTTATACGAACCAGGTGAAACACCGCGTGCTCGGCATTCCCTTGAACGAGCTCGAAGGCGAGGGAGCTCCCGGAGCCGTCAGCGCGGAAACGGCGATCCGGATGGCGGAGGCCGTACGGACTTTGTGCGGGGCCGATTACGGACTATCCGTCACCGGCGTGGCAGGACCCTCGGAATCGGAAGGCAAGCCGGTTGGCTTGGTGTATGTCGGGATTGCGGGCGGGGGCGAGGCGGCGGCGGTTGAGCTGCAAGCATGGGGCAACCGCTCGACAATCAAGCTGCGCGCGTCCAAAAGCGCGCTCTATCAGCTGTGGGAACGGCTAAAATCGTAGTTGCCGCTCACTAGAAAATAAAGTATAATAGATTTACGCGGAAGCACCGTAACAACTTTAAACCTTGTTACGGTTTTTATTTGGACCAAGATGCGAATATATGTTCGAGAAAAACCTTGGCAAAGGTTATGAAAACCGTTATGATGGAAACATAAGAGAATATAGAAGAGGGAAGTGAGTCTCTTGACGGATCGTCGCGCAGCACTGGAAAATGCCCTTCGTCAAATCGAGAAGCAGTTTGGTAAAGGGTCGATTATGAAACTGGGTGAATCTACCCACATGCAAGTGGAAACTATTCCAAGCGGCTCGCTTGCGCTCGATATCGCGCTCGGTATCGGCGGTTATCCGCGCGGTAGAATTATAGAAGTTTACGGACCGGAGTCTTCAGGTAAAACGACCGTAGCGCTGCATGCCATCGCGGAAGTGCAGAAGGTAGGCGGCACGGCGGCATTCATCGATGCGGAGCACGCTCTTGATCCGCTTTATGCAAGCAAGCTTGGCATCAACATCGACGAACTGCTCCTGTCACAGCCCGATACGGGCGAACAGGCGCTCGAGATCGCGGAAGCGCTCGTACGAAGCGGCGCGGTCGACATCATCGTCATCGACTCCGTAGCCGCGCTCGTGCCGAGAGCGGAGATCGAAGGGGAGATGGGGGATTCGCACGTCGGGTTGCAAGCGCGTCTGATGTCGCAAGCGCTGCGTAAGCTGTCCGGAGCGATCAACAAGTCGAAGACGATCGCCATCTTCATCAACCAGCTGCGCGAGAAAGTCGGCGTCATGTTCGGGAACCCGGAGACGACCCCCGGCGGACGGGCGCTCAAGTTTTATTCTTCCGTACGTTTGGACGTACGCCGCGTAGAAACGATCAAGCAAGGCAACGATATGGTCGGTAACCGGACGAAGATTAAAGTCGTTAAGAATAAAGTAGCGCCGCCGTTCAAACAAGCGGAGATCGATATCATGTACGGCGAAGGAATTTCCAAAGAGGGCAGCATCGTCGACATCGCGACAGAAATGGATATTATCCAGAAGAGCGGCGCGTGGTATTCCTACAGTGGCGAGCGTCTTGGTCAAGGCCGTGAGAACGCGAAGCAATTCTTGAAGGAAAATCCGCATCTGGCGGATGCGATCGAGAAGAAAATTCGGGAAACAAGCAATTTGGTTGCAGTAGTCGGACCGAATACGGACGATGATGAAGAGGAAGAAGAGGATTTGGCAGTACTCGAATAAATCGGCTTAAGGCACCTTTTCTTAGCAGGAGGGTGCCTTTTCGCCGTTTCTTGTGGAGGTAGTATGGATGACCGGTTATCAAGAAAGCGCACCGCTGGGCGGTTTTATTACGAAAGTGGAGCGTCAGGCGAGAGCTCAGCAGCGGTACAATGTTTTCATCGACGATAAGTTGGCTTTTTCCGTCCATGAGGACATTATGATCAAGTACCGGCTCTTAAAGGGTGCGCAGGTGGAGTCTGCGGAGATGGAACGGATTCTGGCGGCTGAAGAGAGGCATAAGGCTTACTTGAGCGCTGTTCGATTGCTGGCGAGCCGGCTTCGCTCCGAACACGAGATGCGTTCGCGGCTGAAGGAAAAGGAATTTCAGCCGGATGTCATCGAAGACGTGATCTCACGGCTGAGAACGGAAGGGTACTTGAATGACGCTTTGTTTGCGGAACAAATGGCGAAGCAGCGTTCGCAATCGCAAAAGAAAGGGCGTCACTGGATCAAACAGGAATTGAAGCAAAAGGGCGTACCCAAAGAGCATATCGAAACGGCTCTTGCCGGAGTGGACGCGGAGACGGAGCGGGAGGCGGCCTACGCGCTCGTTTCCAGACGTTACAAGCGGGAGTGGGAGGAAGACCCGTCGAAAGCCCGGCGGAAAATCGCTTCCTTCTTGCAGCGCAGAGGGTACACGTTAACCGTCGTTCAACAAGTTCTGGGCAAAATGCCGCAGCGCAGCATGGACGATGATGACTTGGCGGAGTTGGATCTTTCGGAATATGAGTGATCCGATTAAATATTTATCCTATTTAGATAGGGGGCGAAGGCCAACAGCTTGACAAGCTTCTTGACCAAACTATAAAATAATCATGTATATTCATCATATACAGAATCATTCCTTGACAGCCCAAGGAGACGATTCGCAAAGTAAAATCGCCAATTTTTACTTTTTCTAACGTATGTAGAATGGATTAAACAACCTGATTATCCCAAGCTTACCCCTTGGAGAAACAACGAGGGAGGTGAACTGGATGGAACCGATCATCTGGATCCTGATTGTTCTCGTTGTTGGTGTACTATGCTTCGGGATCGGTTATTTTATCCGCAAGTCCCTTGCAGAGGCGAAAATTTCAAGTGCTGAACATGCCGCACAGCAGATCATCGACAACGCTCGCAAAGAAGCGGAGGCACTGAAAAAGGAAACGGTTCTGGAAGCGAAGGACGAAATTCACAAGCTCAGAACCGAAGCTGAAAAAGACATTCGTGAACGTCGAAACGAAACACAACGACAAGAGAGACGACTGTTGCAAAAAGAGGAATCGCTGGATAAAAAATTAGAATCTCTTGAGAAAAAAGAAGAGCAGGTCGCCAACAAGGAGAAACGAATCGAAGAAACCCAAGCGCAAATTGATCAGATTTATCGTGATCAAGTTTCCGAGTTGGAGCGAATTTCCTCGTTGACGATGGATGATGCGAAACAGATCATCTTGACGAACGTGGAGCGGGAAGTTCGCCATGAAACCGCGCAATTGATTAAAGAAATCGAACAACAAGCCAAAGAAGAAGGCGACAAGAAGGCCAGAGACATTATTACTTTGGCCATCCAAAGATGCGCCGCGGATCATGTGGCCGAAACCACCGTATCCGTTGTTGCGCTTCCTAACGAAGAAATGAAAGGGCGCATTATCGGTAGAGAAGGCCGTAACATCCGGGCACTGGAAACATTGACCGGTATCGACCTCATTATCGACGATACGCCGGAAGCGGTTATCTTGTCCGGCTTCGATCCGATTCGCCGTGAAATTGCGCGTACGTCGCTTGAGAAGCTCGTAGCCGACGGACGTATTCACCCGGCTCGAATCGAAGAAATGGTGGAGAAGTCCCGCAAAGAAGTGGACGAGCGGATTCGCGAGTACGGCGAGCAAGCGACTTTCGAAACCGGCGTACACGGACTCCACCCGGATCTGATCAAAATTCTGGGTCGTCTGAAATTCCGTACCAGCTACGGTCAGAACGTGCTGAAGCATTCCATGGAGGTCGCTTACCTCGCAGGACTGATGGCAGGAGAGCTCGGAGAAGACGTGACATTGGCGAAACGTGCCGGACTTCTTCATGACATCGGGAAAGCGCTGGATCACGAAGTGGAAGGCTCACACGTGGAGATCGGCGTGGAGATCGCCAAGAAGTACAAAGAACATCCAGTCGTTATTAACAGTATCGCCTCGCATCACGGCGATACGGAAGCGACATCGGTCATCGCCATGCTCGTCGGCGCAGCGGATGCTTTGTCCGCAGCAAGACCGGGTGCGCGCAGAGAAACGCTGGAGACGTACATCCGTCGTCTCGAGAAGCTTGAGGAAATCTCGGAATCGTTCGATGGCGTAGAGAAATCTTTTGCCATTCAAGCGGGGCGTGAGGTTCGCGTCATGGTCCAACCGGAGAAAGTGGACGACACCGAGGCGTTCCGATTGGCTCGGGATATTACGAAGAAAATCGAGAGCGAACTCGATTATCCGGGTCATATTAAAGTGACGGTCATTCGCGAGACGCGTGCCGTAGAATATGCCAAATAACCTGAGAGCAGCACAATCCGAAAGAGAAGTGGCCGACACAGCCACTTCTCTTTCATTAGGTAGACCGATGAGCATGTATAGGGGGTTACGAACATTAGACTGTTATTTATTGGAGACATCGTAGGCTCGGTCGGACGCAAGGCGCTAAAGACGTGCTTGCCGAAGCTGAAATTGAAATACAACCCGACCTGGATTGTCGTGAACGGAGAGAACGCAGCGGCGGGCCGCGGCATTACGTCGGCGATTACGCGCGAATTTTACGAGCTTGGCGTTCAGGGGATTACGATGGGGAATCATACGTGGGATCAGAAGGACATCTTTGAATTTATCGATGGGGACGACCGGATTGTCCGGCCGGCCAATTATCCGGCTGGCACACCGGGCAAAGGATTGACATTCGTAAAGACCAAAGACAAGGAGCTGGCGATCATCAATCTGATGGGACGCACGTTCCTGCCGCCGCTGGATTGTCCCTTCGCGAAAGCCGACGAATTGGTAGAGGCGGCGCGTAAACGAACGCCGTACATATTCGTTGACTTCCATGCCGAGGCAACGTCGGAGAAGCTGGCTATGGGCTGGCATTTGGACGGCCGCGTGTCGGCCGTGGTCGGTACGCATACGCATGTGCAAACGCATGACGAGCGCATTTTCCCGCAAGGAACGGCCTATTTGACCGATGTCGGCATGGTGGGACCCCGTGACGGTATTCTGGGCATGGAGCGGACGGCTGTTTTATATAAATTTATGACCCAGCTGCCGTCCCGGTTCGTCGTGGATGAAGGCCAGTGGCACTTCCACGCCGTCTGTATCGACTTGAATCCGACGACCGGACTCGGTCAGAAGATGCAGCTGATCCGGATGAATGAAGAAGACCTGTTGTTCGAATAGGCGGCTTGCTTCTTGCCGCTTTTTCTAAATTGACAAACAATTCAAATATTTTCGAAAATACCACTTTCGGTTAGAAGGAATTAACCGCAAATTCCTAGAATATGATTAGTACTGGAAGCTATCATCATTCCCGAGGAGGTACTTTTCATGGAAGTATTAAAGGTTTCAGCAAAATCCAACCCAAATTCCGTTGCTGGCGCACTTGCCGGAGTGTTGCGTGAACGTGGGGCGGCGGAGCTCCAGGCTATCGGCGCAGGGGCGCTTAATCAAGCTATTAAAGCGGTAGCGATCGCCCGAGGATTTGTGGCTCCCAGCGGGGTTGATTTGATTTGCATACCAGCGTTTACCGATATTGTCATTGACGGTGAAGATCGCACGGCGATCAAGCTGATCGTGGAGCCGAGATAGTTCATATACGTTCATATCATAAACCCAAACGCCTGTTTACGCCGTAGACAGGTTTTTTTGGGCTGTGCGCCGGCAGGCGAAGAGAGGGAGGATGAGAGATCGTGACCAGGATCGTCATCGACGGACATTGCGACGTGTTATACAAATTGTTTGAAAACCGAGCGCTTGATTTCTACGGTACGAGCCTCAGCGGATTAGACGTGACGTATGAGCGAATGTGCCGTTCCAATATAAAAGTGCAATTTTTTGCAATTTATTTACCGGAACGTATAACCGTCCCTCATTTTGACTATTACTTGGAATACATCTCCATTTTCTACAGGAAAGTCGCATCGGACGGTCGCATCCGTCCGATTAAGAATCGAGGCGATTTGGAGGCGGTGATGAACGGCAAGCAGCGCGGCGCGCTGTTGACGTTGGAAGGAGCGGATGCCTTACACGGCAATCCGCTTTATTTGCGGACGTTGTACGAGCTGGGCGTGCGGATGATCGGCACGACGTGGAACTACGCGAATTGGGCGGCTGACGGTATTTTGGAGCCGCGGCAAGCAGGCTTTTCCAGGAAGGGAAAAACCTTTATTAAAGAATGTGACGAACTGGGCATTCTAATGGATGCTTCTCATTTATCGGTGGCGGCTTTTTGGGACCTGGCCGACACCGCGCGCTTGCCCTTCGTAGCGTCGCATTCCAACGCGAAGGCGATATGCGGGCATCCGCGCAACCTGGATGACAGCCAAATCCGCGAAATCATTCGCCGCGACGGGCGGATCGGAATCACGTTCGTTCCTTGGTTCGTCAAGAGTCAAGGGGGTGCGACGATTGACGACTTGCTCAAACATATCGATTATATTTGCGCATTGGGAGGCGAACGGCAGGTGGCGTTCGGATCAGACTTCGATGGAATTGACCGCTGGATTCCGCAGCTGGAGCATGCGGGACAATTCCCGTGGCTGGTCGAAGCGTTGGCCAAACGTTATTCGGACGAACAAGTGAACCGATTTCTTTATGCCAATTGGCACTCGTTGTTACAGGCCTATTTGCCGGTTCACTAAAACTTAACATCTGTTTTCTAGATACAAGACCATTAAACTATTCTCTATTTGATATGGATATGATCTAAAATAACTATCTTTACAATTGGGTTAAAACCCTTGCAATTTACCTCTTGACGACTTAAAATTTGGGTGACACCTGAAAGATCTATCGTGGTTTGATCGTCTTTCGGACCGATCAAGGGGTAGCTGCAATGGCAGCGAATTTAAAAGGAGTGGACAACGGTGATTAGCCAATTATCTTGGAAAGTCGGAGGACAGCAGGGGGAAGGCGTGGAGAGTACCGACAAAATTTTCTCTACAGCTTTGACCAGACTGGGGTATTACTTGTATGGATACCGTCATTTTTCCTCGAGGATTAAAGGCGGACATACGAACAACAAAATCAGAATCAGTACGAAACCGATTCGTGCGATTTCCGACGATTTGGACATTCTCGTGGCTTTTGACCAAGAAACGATCGATGTAAATGCGCATGAGCTGCGTGAGAACGGCGTTATTATCGCCGATGCAAAAGTGAATCCTGTCGTACCTGAAGGCGTAAAAGCAAGACTGTTCCCGGTTCCGATTACGGCAATCGCCGAAGAGCTTGGCACCTCCTTATTTAAGAACATGGCCGCTTCCGGCGCATCTTGGGCTTTGCTCGGCTTGCCGCTTGAAGTGTTTAATAAAGCAGTAGAAGAAGAATTCGGACGTAAAGGTCCGGCTGTCGTCGAGAAGAACATCGAAGCGGTTCGCAAAGCGGCGGAGTTCGTTCTGAATTTGACTGGAGGACCACTGCCGGAATTCCAATTGGAACCTGCAGACGGCAGACAGAAGCTGTTTATGATCGGGAATGACGCTATCGGCTTGGGCGCGGTCGCTGCAGGCTGCCGTTTCATGCCTGCATACCCAATCACGCCGGCTTCCGAAATCATGGAGTATCTGATCAAAACGCTTCCGAAATTCGGCGGTACAGTGATTCAAACCGAGGACGAGATCGCGGCATGTACGATGGCGATCGGCGCTAACTACGGCGGCGTACGCGCCCTGACGGCTTCGGCAGGTCCTGGTCTTTCCTTGATGATGGAAGCCATTGGCTTGGCCGGTATGACAGAAACGCCTGTCGTTATCGTCGACACGCAGCGCGGCGGTCCTTCCACAGGTCTTCCGACGAAGCAAGAGCAGTCCGACGTCTTCGCGATGATCTACGGCACGCACGGTGAAATTCCGAAAATCGTCTTGTCGCCTTCCTCGATCGAAGAGTGCTTCTATGACACGATCGAAGCGTTCAACCTGGCGGAAGAGTATCAAGTGCCTGTCATTTTGCTGACCGACCTGCAGCTTTCCTTGGGTAAACAAACGAGCGAGCTGCTTGATTACAATAAAATTCAAATCAAACGCGGTTCGCTCCAAACGGGAGAGCTTCCTCCGCTTGAAGACAACAAAATGTTCAAGCGTTATGAGTTTACCGAGAGCGGCGTTTCACCGCGCGTCGTGCCGGGCCAAAAATACGGCATCCACCACGTAACGGGCGTCGAGCACGATCAAGACGGCCGTCCGTCGGAAAGCCCGATCAACCGTAAGAAAATGATGGACAAACGGATGGGCAAACTCAAAAACATCAAAGTCAACAACCCGATTCTCGTGGATGCACCGCATGAAACGCCGGATCTGCTGATCATCGGTATGGGCTCCATCGGCGGTACGATCGACGAAGCTCGCGGCCGTTTGACTAAAGAAGGCTTGAAAACGAACCATGTAACGGTGCGCTTGCTGCATCCGTTCCCGGTTGAGGAACTGAAACCTTATCTGGAGAAAGCGAAGCAAATCGTTGTCGTAGAGAACAACGCAACAGGCCAACTCGCTTCCTTGATCAAATTGAACGTCGGATATGCCGATAAAATTAAAAGCATGCTGAAATACGATGGAAATCCGTTCTTGCCAGCCGAAATCACAAAATTTTGTCAGGAGTTGAACCTTGTATGGCAACGTTAAAAGACTTCCGCAACAATATCAAACCGAACTGGTGTCCAGGGTGCGGGGACTTCTCCGTACAAGCGGCGATTCAAAGAGCGGCTGCCGGCGTGGGTCTTGAGCCTGAACAGCTTGCCGTTGTCTCGGGTATCGGATGCTCCGGCCGTATTTCCGGCTATATTAACGCTTACGGATTCCACGGTGTACACGGTCGTTCGCTTCCAATCGCGCAAGGTCTGAAAATGGCTAACCGCGAGCTGACGGTTATCGCCGCTGGCGGCGACGGCGACGGCTTCGCCATCGGGATGGGCCATACGGTCCATGCGATCCGCCGTAACATCAACATTACGTACATCGTCATGGACAACCAAATTTACGGGTTGACGAAAGGTCAAACATCGCCGCGTTCGGCAGAAGGCTTCAAAACGAAATCGACGCCGGCCGGTTCGATCGAATCCGCCTTGTCGCCGCTTGAAGTGGCGCTTGCTGCAGGCGCAACGTTCGTCGCACAATCTTTCTCCAGCAACCTGAAACAGCTGACTTCGCTGATCGAAGCAGGCATGAAGCACGAAGGCTTCTCCTTCATCAACGTATTCAGCCCGTGTGTGACGTTCAACAAAGTGAACACATACGAGTGGTTTAAGGAAAATATCGTGGACCTGGAAGAAACACCGGATTACGATCCGTCCAACCGCGTGATGGCGATGAACAAAATCATGGAGACGAACAGCTTGGTGACCGGTTTGATCTACCAAGACAAATCGAAGAAAAGCTATGAAGACCTCGTGTCCGGATTCAAACCGGAAGGTCTTAATAAAGCGAATCTCCAGCTCACCGAGCAAGAGTTTGATAAATTGGTGGCGGAATTCAAATAATTTCATGAATTGTACGCGAGCATACGGCCCAAGCCGTATGCTTTTTATTTTGCGGATGGGTATAATGGGGAAGAGAAGCCATAGAAAGATCAAGGAGAGATGGGACATGAAGCAAGTACCGATCGGCGTTTCCGCGAGACATATTCATTTATCGGCGGAGCATATCGAGGTATTGTTTGGAGCCGGCTACGAACTGAGGGTATTAAAGGAGCTTTCGCAGCCGGGTCAATATGCAGCCAAAGAAACGGTAGCCGTTGTCGGTCCGAAGGGGCGATTCGATAAAGTCCGGATCCTTGGCCCCGCACGTCCGCATTCGCAGCTGGAAGTATCCCGGACCGATGCGTTTGCGCTGGGGATGAATCCCCCCGTTCGCGAGTCGGGGCGCACCGAAGGCACGCCGGGAATTAAGGTGATCGGCCCGGAAGGGGAAGTTGAACTCCAGGAAGGCGTCATTATCGCGGCACGGCACATTCATTTTCATACCGCAGATGCGGCTAAATGGGGCATTCGGGACAAGCAGCTGCTGAAGGTGCGTGTGGAAGGCGAACGCTCGCTTGTGTTCGAGCAAGTGATCGCGCGCGTGTCCGACCAATTTGCGCTCGATATGCATATCGATACGGATGAAGCGAACGCAGCGGGTGTGACAACAGGCGATGTCGGTACGATTTTGTCCGAATAGACTGATTTTCATTCAAGTTCTTTGAAAAACGTGCCGTAGTAGTGATATAATAAAGGGTACGATCTTTGCGGCACACTGCAGTTTCAGGAGGAACGCGAGTCTATGACGACAACGAACAAATCGAAGAAAGATTATTCCATATATTTTCAACCGCCTTCCTATTCGGATGCGAAGAAGCGGGGGAAAGAGGACATTGAAGTTCATTACGACTTCAACGTCCCGGAAGATATGAAGGAAATCGGCAAGGACAAGTTTTACTTGATCCAAACGTACGGCTGCCAAATGAACGAGCACGATACCGAGACGATTAAAGGGATGCTGGAGCAGATGGGCTACCGGTCTACCGACGACCGCAAGCAAGCGGATATCATCCTGCTCAACACCTGTGCCGTCCGGGAGAATGCCGAGGATAAAGTGTTCGGGGAGCTCGGGCACCTGAAGCATTTGAAGCTTGAGAAGCCTTCGCTGATTCTTGGCGTCTGCGGCTGTATGTCGCAGGAAGAGGGCGTCGTCAACCGGATCATGAAGAAGCATCCGTTCGTCGACCTTATTTTCGGCACGCATAACATTCACCGGGTGCCGGTGCTGCTCAAGGAAGCGATGTTCAGCCGGGAGATGGTTATCGAGGTATGGTCCAAAGAGGGCGATATTATCGAAAACTTGCCGAAGAAGCGTGAAGGCATTAAAGCCTGGGTCAATATTATGTACGGCTGCGACAAGTTCTGTACGTATTGTATCGTGCCTTACACGCGAGGCAAGGAACGGAGCCGCCGGCCCCAGGACGTCATCGCCGAAGTGCGCGAGCTGGCGCGGCAAGGCTTCAAGGAGATCATGCTGCTCGGTCAGAACGTCAATGCGTACGGCAAGGACTTCGAGGACATCGAATACCGCTTCGGCGACTTGATGGACGATATCAGGAAGATCGATATCCCGCGCGTCCGATTCACGACGTCGCACCCGCGCGATTTTGACGATCATCTGATCGAGGTGCTTGCGAAGAAGGGCAATCTGGTCGAGCATATCCATCTGCCCGTGCAGTCGGGCAACAACGAAATCTTGAAGCGGATGAGCCGCAAATATACGCGGGAGCATTATTTGGAGCTTGTTCGCAAAATCAAGAAGGCGATTCCTGATGTCGTACTTACGTCAGACATTATCGTCGGGTTCCCGGGCGAAACCGACGAACAGTTCGAGGATACGCTCTCGCTCGTGAACGAAGTCGGTTTCGACAGCGCCTTTACGTTTATTTACTCGCCTCGGGAAGGTACGCCGGCCGCTGCAATGCCGGACGATATCCCGGCCGAAGTGAAGAAACAGCGGTTGTACCGCTTGAATGACGCATTGAACGCGATCAGCAAGCAACGCAATGAGCTTTTGAAAGGTCAAACGCTCGAGGTGCTCGTAGAGGGCGAAAGCAAGAACAATGCGAACGTGCTGGCCGGGCGGACGCGTACGAATAAACTGGTTCATTTCGAAGGACCGAAAGAACTGATCGGCCAATTTGTGCAGGTACGGATTACGGAAACCCCGACGTTCTATATCAAAGGGGACTGGGTGCAGGAAGCCGTAACACAACAACTGGGAAGCTAAGGGGCGTGTAAACGGATGGCAGAGCAAAAATATACCGATTGCGGCATGGAATTGTATACGAACACGGAATTGATCGTGCGCGAAGATATTTTGGCGAAAGCGCGGGAATTGGCGGATCTGATTTCGACCTCGAACGAGGTTCAGTTTTTTCAAAAAGCGGAGAAGCAAATTGCGAACAACGATCACATTCAAACGCTGATCAGTGCGATCAAGAAAAAACAGAAGGAAATCGTCGCTTTTCAATCGTTCCAAAATCAGAAAATGGTCGATAAAATCGAAAATGAAATCAATGCGCTTCAGGACGAGCTCGATGCCATTCCGATCGTTAGCGAGTTCAAGCAATCGCAGGAAGACATCAACTACCTGCTGCAGCTGGTCATGAGCGTCATTCGCGATTCGATCTCGGAGAAAATCAATGTCGAAGAAGGCGAAGTCGTCAATTCGAGCTGCTCGGAATAAGCGTTCGAGCGTCATCGACGTATAATCGGAAGCCATGCTGGCTATCCTCACCTTATCCGACAACGATAAGGAGGAACAAGCTTGGACATCGTGAAATTCAAAGTTGATACACATAACGAGGCGGATCGGCAGGCGATCCTGCGGGAGCTTGCCGAGCATACCTCGTTAACGGCAAGCGAGCAGGAGCAACTGTTACAGGAGCTGGACGAGCTGGAAGTGCAGTCTGGCGCAGAACCGTAAGCGTAATCTGCAAAGCAATGAAGAAGACCTCTGAACGCCTGGAGAAGGCGGTTCAGAGGTCTTGCTGTTGACGCAGCCATTGCCGGGCTTCCTCCATCCGGATCGGCATCGATTCGGGCGGGTTCCAGGCAAATGCGGACATCAGCTTCGCAACGGGAGGCAGATCAAGCCGGGCGGAGGCGAGAAGCTCGGGACGACATCCGAACAGCTCCCGCGGCGTCATGCTGCCCAGACATGCGCCTTCGCGTATGACGATCGCTTGTTCCGCCCATTCTGCGACAAGCTGCATCTGATGGGTGGCGATGACGACGGTTTTCCCGCGCTGCGCGAGCAGTGTTAACACGTCGTGGATCAGGCGCTGTCCTTCGGGATCGAGGAATGCCATCGGTTCGTCGACGATGACCGCCTCCGTATCCATGGCGAGCACGCCGGCGATTGCGACCATTTTCTTCTGTCCGAAGCTGAGCTCGCTGGGATTACGGGCAGCGAGCGGCTCAATGGCGAGCAGCGCCATGCATTCTTCCGCGATCCGGTGTGCTTCATGAACAGGGCGTCCAAGCTGCAGCGGTCCGAAGGCGATGTCGTCCTTCACGGTCATGGAGACGATTTGGTCGTCAGGATCTTGAAAGACAACGCCGACCTTCCGCACCCATTCCGCTTGATTGCTCTTCGTCACCGGCTCGCCCATAATGCGGACGGTGCCGGAGGCGCAGCGAAACAATCCGTTCATGTGGAAAATGAGCGTCGATTTCCCGGCGCCGTTCGGACCGATTAACGCCGTCCGGGAACCGCGCGGAATTTCGAACGAAATGCCGTTCAAGGCTGCAGGCTGAGCGTCGCTGCCGCCGTACCGGTATACGACGTTGTCGAATTGAAACATAGGCTCCATCATCCGATCTCCTTCCATAGCTTGTCCGCAAGGAACAGCAGTGCGACCGGCACGGTCGCGAGCGCCGCTAACGCGCCGTCTGCCGAACGGTAGGCGGGGAGCGGGGATTGCGCAGGTACGCCGCGGTAGCCGCGGGACATCATTCCCCAATAAATACGTTCGGACCGCTGCAGCGATCGCTGTAACAGCAGTCCGAGCAGCCGGGCAAGCTCGAGCGTTTGCCGGTAGTTGAAGTAAGCGCGGAGCCGCAAGCCGCGGCTGCGGCGCGCTTGCATCATGCGGAATGCTTCGTCCCGAATGACGAGAGTAAAACGCAGCGTAAACAGAATCAGTTCGATGAAAATCCCGGGAACTTTCAATCGAAGCAGCGCTTGGAAAAACGAGGGAAGCGGCAGCTCGTGGAAACAAACCGTCAGAGCTTGTACGGTGAAAAGCAGCCTGGCCGCATACACGGCCGCCTTCTCTGCGCCAGCGGCGGACAAGGTTAAGCCGTTCCCAAGGGCAATGCCCGTCCCGCTCTCATACAAGGGGAAAAATAAAAACGAGAACAGGACGAACGGAACGATAAGCCGAGCTCTTCCCCAGAAAGAGCGGAGCGGTACATTTGTCATAATCAGGTAAAGCTGTCCCCAGACAAGCAGCGCTCCGAGTATGTCCAACCGGTTCATGCTGACCGCCATCACGATACAAAGCAAGGTTGCCGCAATCCGGAGCGGGGGATAGCGTACGATGGTCTTCATCGGGTTTTGCGGCTGATCAGCTTGCCCAGCAGCAGAAACAGGACGAATGTCAGCACAGTGCCGAATATACCGGCCAGACTGCCCGAATACCAGCCTTCGACTCCCGGAAAGGTATAGTCCGGAAACCAGGACCCAAGCAGCGTGCCGGCCTGTTCGATATATCCGATTTCCTCACCGGCTTTCTCGAAGCCGTCCGGGTGGCTGGAAGCGAGCAGGGAGACGAAGGCGGCGATCAGCAGCGAAGCGATCAGCCAGAAACGAACCGGTTTGTTCATAAGGAAGCGGTCTCCTTCCCTGGCAAATAAAACGACGAACGCAGCGCGATAGGCAGAACGACGGCTGTGATCAGGCCTTCACCGATCCCAATCCACGTATGCCAGAATACAAGCGCCGCCGCCGCGTCCCCCAAACCTACGACGCCGGACAAGGCAAGCTGCACCGAGGCGGCCAAAGAGACGAGTACGACCGAGCACCAAGCGGATACGAACGCCGCCGCCGCTTTGGGGATGAATGAGAGTTTGCTCAAGAGCTTATGGGTGACGACGGCGAAGGCAGGAGCTAGAATCGCCATGTTCAGCACGTTCGTGCCAAGCGCCGTAATGCCTCCGTCTTGAAAGACGATAGCTTGAATGGCCACAACCACTGTCATGACCAGCGTTGCCGGCCAGAAGCCGAACAGCAGTGCCGCCAGTGCGCCGCCGATCAAATGGCCGGAAGCCGCTGCGCCGAGAATCGGAAAGTTGACCATCTGCGAAGCGAAAATAAACGCGGACATGACGCCCATTACCGGTACAGCCCGATAGTCAAGCTGACGGCGCGAGTGCCGGACGCTGCCTGCCAATACCGCAGCCGATACGATGGCGGAAGCGCTCCAAACCGCGGGGGATAAAATCCCGTCCGGGATATGCATTCGTTTCTCCTCCTTCTGTATGTAGGAATATGCATGATTTCAAACCATATCATATCACTGTGCTACTTTTATGTAAATGAATAGCACGATATTCGCACATCAAGGTGGAAGGTTTATTTCTTCAGCGCGCATATGCTAGAATAAACAGAGAGATTGTACGCGTCGAGGTGTAAATATGGAAAAAGACGTCTTAACACGATTTGGCGTGTCGATGCCGGAAGAGCTGATCAAGCAATTCGATCTCTATCTGACGGAACAAGGTTATACGAACCGTTCGGAAGCGATCCGGGACCTCGTCCGGCGGGTCCTCCTTGAACCGGGCGGCATGGATACCGATCAGCTGGTCGCCGGAACTATCGTGATGGTTTACGACCATCACGCTTTCGAGCTGCCGCTCACCTTGATGGAGCTCCAGCATGATTATCACCATCAGATTATTTCCACGATGCATGTGCATCTGAATCACCATCAATGCATGGAGATTATCGTTGTTCGTGGCATGCTCGGTCAGCTGCATGAGCTTCGGCAGCGTATACAAGTGTTGAAGGGCGTACATTACGCCGAGCTTTCGGTTACGTTCGTCGACAATCACGAAACGCCGCAAGACCCTCACACGCCGCACGGACATTCGCACGCTTAGGCGAACCGATCGGCAATTGTTTCTGGATGGCTTCAATAATTTGTCAAGGAAAAGTCGGCTCCGCTATATGCTTCCTCTTTTATTTATGGTATTTTGTAAACGGTAGGGCATTTGCCCGTAATGTGAAGCAAAGGGGAAGTTATATCGGATGGCGACGATCGTCATGTTAGTTTGTTTGGTTGTGATGGGGTCATTCTTCAGTCTCTCGTTCGTATTGGCCTTTAAGAAGAAGAAAACGGCAGCTATTATGTGGCTGATCGTCGGCTTCGTCAGTGCGTTTCTGTTTTATTACGGGATTTATCAAGGGTGGATTTTGATTCCCGAGCAAAAATAAGGCATGAACGGACGATACTCCCGCGTACAATGTGAAGAAATTCGGCGTGGGGGGGGGGAGTCGATGCGGAAATTTCAGGAGCTGCCCGGGGCCACCGCGCCAAGGCCTCTGGCCCATGCGCATTACGCGGGCGGCTGGACGGACACCGTGCTCGGACATGCGCATTCGCTCGAGCTGTTTACTTATCCGGTGAACGGAAGTGCGGCCGATGGACATGTACATACGTTTCAAGGCCATACGCATATGAGCGCCGGACATTTTCACCGATTCTTCGGTTCTACGGGTCCGGCCATCGCGCTGCCGAGCGGGGAGCATATCCATCGGGTCGAATTCAGTTTGGACGATGAGCCCTTCGAACCGAAAGGGAACTTTTATAAAACGGTGCTTTCGGTGAAGCGGCACGTCCATCATTTTGCAGCCGCGTCGGGGCCGGAGATCGGACACGATCTCGGGACTTGGGACGAGTGAGCGGGGGGGAAAGATCTGGCGGCTCCACTTCGGAGAAGCCGGGTCTTTTTGTCGTGGCGTCTTGGCCCAAGCTTCGGCAGCTTAGGCGTCGGCCTGCCGCATTTTACCTGTAAGTCAGGGTGTTCGGTGAGAGGTCGGCCTATCCTGAAACCATGAGTTGATATTCAGAGCAAGAGGTGACCGGGTTGTTACAATTGCCAATAGATGCACTCATTCCGGACGTTCGCCGTACGCTGTCCGCACATGCGCGGGCGGTGCTGGTGGCGGAGCCGGGAGCGGGGAAGACGACAAGGGTTCCTCTGGCGCTGTTGAACGAGCCCTGGCTGCAAGGACGCAAGATCCTCATGCTGGAGCCGCGGCGTTTGGCGGCGAAGGCAGCGGCGCGTTATATGGCCGAAATGCTGGGGGAGAAGGTCGGTCAAACGGTCGGGTATCGGGTAAGACTGGAGACGAAGGTAAGCGCGCAAACCCGGATTGAGGTTATTACCGAGGGCGTGCTTACGCGTCTGCTGCAGGCCGATCAGGCGCTGGAGGACACGGGCGTCGTCATCTTTGATGAATTTCATGAACGCAGCCTGCAAGCCGATCTCGGTCTGGCCCTTTGCTTGGAGTCGCAAACGGTGCTGCGTGACGATCTGCGGATTCTGGTTATGTCGGCGACGCTCGACGCAGCGGCGGTTAGTGCGCTGATGGGCGATGCGCCTGTATTGGTTAGCGAGGGACGGAGCTATCCGGTCGTCACGCATCATTTGCCGCGTAAACGGGACGAGACGGTTGAGCAGGCGACGGCAAGAGCGATCGAAATGGCGCTTGCGCGGGATGAAGGCGATATTTTGGCCTTTTTGCCGGGAACGCGGGAAATCCGGCGTGTCGAAGCCATGTTGGCAGGTTTGAAAAGGGTTCCGGGCATTCGTATCGCGCCTCTGTACGGCATGCTGCCGCAGCAAGCGCAGGAGGCAGCGCTGCAGCCCGGACAACAGGGAGAGCGGAAGATCGTGATCTCGACGCCGATCGCCGAGACGAGCTTGACGGTCGAAGGCGTGCGCATTGTCGTCGACAGCGGCTTGATGCGTGTGCCGCGGTTTTCGCCGCGCACCGGCATGACGCGTCTCGAAACGGCCAAGGTGTCGCGGGCGTCCGCCGATCAGCGGCGAGGACGCGCCGGCCGGCAGGCGCCGGGCGTCTGCTACCGGCTATGGTCGGAAACGGAAGACCGGGCGCTGGCGGAGCATCGTACGCCGGAGATCGCCGAAGCCGATTTGGCCCCGCTTGCCCTGGAGCTGGCCGCCTGGGGAGTCGCGGATCCCGGAGCGCTCCAATGGTTGACGCCGCCGCCGGCTGCCGCCTATGCGCAAAGCGTCGAGCTCTTGAAGCAGCTCGGCGCGTTGAATGCGAGCGGCGCTCTTACCGGGCACGGCCGGCAGATGGCCGAGCTGGGGATGGAGCCCCGTCTCGCGCATATGGTGCTCCGCGCGATTCCGCTTCACCTGGGGGAGATGGCCTGCGAACTGGCCGCTATGCTGCAGGAGCGGGATGTGTTCGGCGGCGACCGGCAGGGCGACGATGCGGATATTCGGCTGCGATTCGCCGCGCTGCACGATTTTGCGAGGCAAGCCCAGGCTGCGCAGGGGACGGCTGCCGACGCGGCGGTCAAACGGCGCGTTCTGGAGGAAGCGGCGCAGTGGAAGCGGAGGCTTGGCTTAAGCGGTGCGACTAGCGCGGACAAGGACGCAAACTGCGGGCTGCTGCTTGCGCTGGCTTACCCGGATCGAATCGGGCAAAACCGCGGGGACGGACGGTTTATTCTCAGCGGAGGGCGCGGAGCGGTGTTCGGCAAGCCGCAGCAGTTGTCGCAAGAGGCTTATCTGGTGGCTGCCGAGTTGGACGATCAGGGAACGGACAGCCGCATCCGGCTTGCCGCACCGCTAACCTTGGACGACCTGTACCGGCACTTTGACGAACTCATCGTCCGGGAAGCGGTTGTCCGATGGGACGACCAAGCCCGTAATGTGCGGGCGCGCAAACGCGAACGGCTCGGTGCGCTGCTGCTGAAAGAAACGGTATGGCCGAATCCGGAGCAGGGCGAGGTCGTCCAAGCGCTGCTCGAAGGTGTGCGTACGGAGGGCCTCGACCTGCTGACGTGGACCAAACCGGCGAAGCAGCTGCGTGAACGGCTTGCTTTCATGCATCGCCATGCGCGCGGGGACGGCTGGCCGGACGTTTCCGATGAAGCGCTGCTGGAGGGGCTGGACGAATGGCTGGCGCCGCATCTGTACGGGATGAAGCAGCGCGAAGATCTGCAGCGGCTGCAGCCTGCCTCGCTGCTCGAAGGCATGCTGTCCTGGCCGCAGCGTCAAGCGCTGGAGCAGGATGCGCCTACGCACGTAACCGTGCCCAGCGGCTCGCGCATTCCGATCGACTACAGCGATCCGGATGCGCCGGTGCTGGCCGTGCGGCTGCAGGAGATGTTCGGGCTGCAGCATACGCCGCGATTGGCCGGTGGCCGGGTGCCGGTTGTTCTGCACCTGCTGTCGCCGGCACACCGTCCGGTGCAGGTGACGCGGGATTTGGCCAGCTTCTGGCGGGATGCGTACTTCGAGGTGAAGAAAGATCTGAAGGGCCGGTACCCGAAGCACGTCTGGCCGGACGATCCGCTGGCGGCGGCCCCGACGAATCGGGCCAAGCCGCGAAGCTGAAGGCATAAAGAGAAGAGACCGCCCGGCACGATGGCCAGGGCGGTCTCTTTCGAGATTGGAATTGTTATTTTACGCGGTACGTGAAAGACTTTGCTTGGGCAGTCCGGAACAAATACCAGCCGCCGATGATCATGGCTGCCGAGATCAGCAGCGCGATAAATTTAGGCAGCCAGTAGAGCAGCAGTACGCCGCCTGCGATGAGGCCGAGCACGCTGCAAATTTTTTTCAGCGCGTTGTCCGCTGTTCGGAGAAAGCGAAATCCGAAGTACAGCAGAATGAAAGCTAAAGCGTACGAGATAAACGCTTCAAACCCGCCCCAAACAAATAATGTGCATACGCCAAGGAATCCCAGCGCGATGCCTCCGATCGATCTGCCGTTCCATACCATATTGTTCTTCACCTGTCCTTTATTCAGTAGTTCGTCATAGGTTTATTGTAAACGATTTAGGCGCAATCGGAAACCGTCCGAAGACGGACGCTAAGCTGGACCTAGGTCGGGGTTGCGTATGATGCGCGTAGGAGGGGAAGCCGCGTTGCAACAACAGAGTCCGAACAGGTTATAATGGACGTATATCCCATAAAGGAGGTCGGTTATGCAGGCGCAAACCTCTTGGCGAAAAAAATTCGCGGTTGCTTTTATCATTTACGCTGCTGCGATTGGTCTCTACCTCGCTGCGGCGACAATCCATCCGATTCCGGAAGCTTACCGCGGAACGGCGGCCGATCCCGCCACGTTCCTCGATCCGGCGAAATACAGGCAGAGCCTCCTATATTCGGCACAGCGGAACTGGATTTTTTTCATCAGTTATCCATGGGAATGGGCTGTTTATTTGTACCTCTTGTTCAGTCGAAAAGGGGCGGCTTGGCAATCCAGGCTGGAGCAATCGCCGAAGCTTCGGAAGTTCACGCTGCCGTTATTTGTGCTGCTGCTGCAAGGCTTCGTGTTCCTATGCTTTTTGCCGCTTCGGGTGCTCAGCTATATGTTATCGCGAACGAACGGCATCTCGACCCAAGGATGGGGGAGCTGGCTGCAGGACCGGGCCGTCGACTTTGGCGTTAACTATGTGCTGATCGTGATCGTGGCTTCCGTCGCTTTCCTGATTATGCGAAAGGGCGGGCGCTGGTGGCTGAAGCTGTGGCTGCTGTCGATTCCGTTCACGCTGTTTATGATGTACATCCAGCCGGTCGTCATCGACCCGCTCTATAATCAATTCAACCGGCTGTCCGATCCGCAGCTGGAAGCGAAAATTTTGTCGCTTGCGGACAAAGCGCACATCCCGGCCGAGCGCGTGTATGAAGTCGATATGTCGGAGAAAACGAACGCCTTGAACGCGTATGTGAGCGGCATCGGGGGGAGCTTGCGGATCGTGCTGTGGGATACTACGCTTCAGCGTCTGAACGAGCCGGAAATTTTACTGATCATGGCGCACGAAATGGGGCATTATGTGAAGCATCACTTGGAGTGGAGCGCGATCGGTGCCGTCGGCTCCAGCTTCGTGCTTCTGTGGGCCGGGAGCTTCGCCATTCGCCGTTTGCTGAAGCGATTCGGCGATGACTGGGGCATCCGCCGTCTGCATGAGCCTGCTGCGCTGCCGGCGGTGCTGCTGCTCATCTCGGTGCTCACCTTCGTCTCCCTGCCGGTCAGCAATGCCGTTTCCCGGCAAGCGGAGCATGCGGCCGATATCTATGCGTTTCAGCTGATCGGCAGCAAGGAGGGGGCCGTCACGATGTATCAGAAGCTGGCCGAATCGTCATTAAGCGAAATGAATCCGCCGTTGCTCGTCAAGCTGTTTCGCTCCACCCACCCGAGCCTGATGGACCGCATTTTATATGCCCAAGATGCGCCGTAGACGTCATATTGTGTTGATGCCGGGTATGGCTACAGCGCCTCGCTTTATGGATGCGATCGGCGAAGCGCTCGCCGATCGGCTGAAGGCGCATGGCGATGATCGCCCCTCGGTGCAGACGGTGTTTCCTTATGGTGACTGGGGACGGCATCTTGTGCTGCAGCTTCGCGAAATCTCCGTCGACCTCGGCTTGTCCCCGGGACGCGCCGAGCGTTCTATCGGCGCCAGACGTATCCGGGCCGAGCTGCAGGAGTTAACGACGCTGGAAGAAGTGCTTATCGTCGGTCATAGCGGCGGTGGCGTAGCAGGGCTTCACGTATCGCGGTGGCTGCGGAAGGAGTTTCCGCACCTGCGCCTTCGCAACGTGCTCGTCGGATCGCCCAAATGCCGGGTGCTGCCTGACGAGCAGCATGCGGTTCTGGCGATCCGGGCGTCATCCCTTGACGGCCGAACCGTCGACCCGGTCGGACGGCTCGGCAGCTGGGGCGGATGGGAACGGACCCTGCTGGGTCTTGTCCGGTGGAACCGCTGGAAGTTCGCACCGCAGACGCGTATCGAGCTGCCGATCGTCGGCGGGCATCCGGATTATTTTCGCGGGTATGCGCCGTATGTGGATGAGACGGGGATGTCGAACCTGGAGAAAACGGCAGGATGCATCGAGAATTGGTTATCTGCCCATTAATCGCGGGGGGGCGTGGAGCAGAGCGTAATAGCGTCCCGCTGCACAGCAGGATAATGAAAAAAAACGACCTGAATCAGGTCTCGAATTAGGTAGGGGTCGCCGGCTTGGCGGGGGGCGGTGCGAGTTTGGCCCGTTCCCCGCACCAGGCGTATTTTTTGTCAAAAGGCCGCGTTTGGTGCGGTTGCCCGGGAAATGAAGATTAGGAAATACGGAAAATACGGAAATCCAAGAGATCCAAGAGATCCAAGAGATCCAAGAAAACCAGCCTCTGCTACAAACAGAAAAAGAACGATTGTGGAATCGTTCTTCGAAGTTAACAAGTATGAAATTGATTTACATGACGGGCCGTGTTAAAATCAAATATAACGCTTGAAAATGTAAAGATAAATAATCATATTTATCTAATTTAATATTACCACAATAAAAAGCCCGTGTCAAGCGTTTCCCCTCACATTTTTTTATTAAAGGAGAAGTCGCATGAATTCCAATGAACATCCGCAATGGCAAGAGGAACAACAACGCGTCCGTCACGTGGCGGCGGAAATCCGGGAACGGATCGGATCGCTGCAGGAACAGCTTGGCGCGATTCGCTCCGATATCGTCACGCTCCGCACACACTTCTGGGACGATGTAACGGTTAACTTCGAGGATGCGGCCGAAGCGGCCGAAACGTATGCGAGCATGAAGCAGCAGGCCGAGGTATTGTCCGAGCGGGAACGCAGTCATAAGCATGCCCGGGCGCAGCTGCTCGTTCTGGAGCGGCTGAAAGACTCCCCTTACTTCGGGCGCATTGATTTTCGCGAAGACGGAGAATCCGCTGCCGAGCGAATCTATATCGGTATCGGCTCGCTTCTTGAGAAATCGGGCGAGACCTTCCTGATTTACGACTGGCGCGCTCCCGTCTCCGGCATGTATTACGATTATGCGCCCGGCCCTGCGCAGTACGATACGCCGATGGGGCGAATAAGCGGAACGATGGAGCTGAAGCGGCAGTACATGATCCGGGGCGGCGAGATCCGCAGTTTGTTCGACACCGGGATTACGATCGGCGACGAGCTGTTGCAGCAAGTGCTGGGCAAGCAGTCGGACACCCAGATGAAAAGCATCGTCGCGACGATCCAAAAGGAGCAAAACTCCGTTATCCGCGACACCAGCAGCAAGCTTCTTGTCGTTCAAGGAGCGGCAGGCAGCGGGAAGACGTCCGCCGCTCTGCAGCGGGTTGCTTATTTGCTGTATCGGTATAGGGAGACGTTAAGCGCCGAGCACATTTTATTGTTTTCGCCGAACCCGATGTTCAACAGCTATGTGTCGACCGTCTTGCCCGAGCTGGGCGAAGAAAACATGGAGCAGACGACGTTCCAGGAATACATTGAGTTCCGTCTTGGAGATGCGTTCGACATTGAGGATCCGTTCCGCCAGCTGGACGATGCATTGACGATGATGGACACGGCCGATTATGACGTGCGTATGGAGAGCATTAAGTTTAAAGCGAGCCTCTCGTTCCTGCAGGTCATGGAAAGGTATGTGAACGGTTTGAAGGAGGAAGGACTTGTTTTCAAACCCGTTATGTTCCAAAACCGCGAGCTGATCGGTGCGGAGGCGATGCGTCAGCAATTTTATGCGTACGACCCGAGCTGGTCGATTCCGAACCGGCTGCGCCAGCTGGTTGAATGGCTGCAGCAGCAGCTCAAACAATTCGCGCGGGCCGAGAAGCGCAAGCCATGGGTCGAGGACGAAATTGAGCTGCTCGATCAGGACGCTTACATGGAAGCGTATGAGGCGCTGCGCCGCAAGAAACGGTTTACCGAAGAGTCGTTCGACGATTTCGAACAGGAAAAGGCAGCTTTGGCCGCGATGGTTGTCAACGAGCATTTTAAGCCGCTGCGCAGCTGGGTGAAACGGCTCAAATTTGTCGATCTGCCGGCGACGTACGCTGCGTTATTCGCAAGTCCCCGGAAAGCTCTCGATTGGGCCGGCGAATCGGGGCTGCCCGGATGTTGGCCGGCGGTTTGCGCTCTAACCCTTGATCGGTTGAAGCGTGGAGAGCTGGCGAACGAGGACACGACGCCGTTGTTGTATTTGAAGGACCGCATCGAAGGCGCGCACCGCAATCTGAAGGTGCGGCATGTGTTTATTGATGAAGCGCAGGATTATTCGCCGTTCCAATTCGCGTATTTGATGCAAATGTTCCCGAGCAGCCGATGGACCGTGCTGGGCGATTGGAATCAAGCGATTCACGTACAGGCGGCGGACCGCGACCGGTTCGGCGATTTGATCGCGCTGTTCGGCGAGGAGCAGTCCAAACGTATCGTGTTCACCAAAAGCTACAGGTCGACCCGGCAAATCGTCAAATTTACGCGCGGGATGCTGGTCGGAGGGCAGGTTATTGAGCCGTTCAACCGCGACGGTCTCCTGCCGACGGTAACTTATGCCCCCGATCTTGGCACCATGCGCGAACAAATCGTACGGCAGCTTGAGACACTGCTCGAAGAAGGGCACCGAACTCTTGCCGTTATTTGCAAAACGGCGGCCGAAAGCCAGGACACGTATGCGGCGCTGAAAGAGCGCTTGCCGGTTCGGCTGATCAGTACGGAGACGGTTACGTTCGAGCCCGGCCTGCTGGTCATCCCCGCCTATTTGGCCAAAGGGGTGGAGTTCGATGCGGTTATACTGCATAACGCCTCGGAGGAACGGTACGGGCGGGAGAGCGAAAGACGTTTGTTTTACACGGCATGTACGCGGGCCATGCATGAGCTGCACTTGTTCCATACAGGGAAAGTAAGCCCCTTTGTGGCGCAAACGCCGCCGGAAACTTATATAAAGCGCTGATGCGGAAAACGGCCGGTCTATTCAGAACCGGTCGTTTTTGCGTCAGCCGGGAAGAAATCGGTTAAAGTGAATAAAATAAAGTCTACGGACTATGCTGGTAAGGAAGCCCAAATTAACGATTGAAGGAGGTGCGGGAGTCGGATGAAGAAAAAAAACGTTTTTTTTCAAACCTTAATTTGCCGGTTTCAAGATGACGATGTGTCGGCGTTGGCCGCTCAATTGACTTATTATTTGATCCTGTCGTTCTTCCCGTTTCTCATCTTCGTCGCGGCACTGCTTAGTTTTACCCGTTTTTCGGCTATAGACGCGCTCGAGCGGTTAAGCTTGTTTTTACCGGAGATGTCCAATCAGACGATCTCGGAGGTTTTATATGAAATCGAGCAGACCCGCAGCGGCTCGCTGCTTTCGTTCGGATTGATCGCGGCGCTCTGGTCGGCGTCCAACGGCGTCAATGCGATTATTAAGGGACTTAACAAGGCGTACGATGAAGAGGAGAACCGCCCGTTCTGGCTCGTCCGTTCGATGTCGCTGCTGACGACGGTCGTTCTTGCGGTTGCGATCCTGTTAAGCTTCAGCATGCTCGTGTTCGGCCGGATGATCGGCGAATGGATTTATCATACGGCACATTTGCCGGGCGATTTCTCGCAGTTATGGGGATGGGTTCAGTATGCAATCCCGCTCGTCGTGTTATGGACGATGTTCGTGCTGTTATATTCGTACTTGCCAAATGTGCGGCTAGGGTATAAAGCGGTCATTCCGGGCGCGATCTTTGCGACCGGCGGCTGGATTGTCGTCTCGATGCTGTTCTCCTTCTACGTGAATCACTTTGACAGCTATTCGAGAACGTACGGCAGCATCGGAGGCATCATCGTTCTGCTGACCTGGTTGTACTTATCGAGCATGATTATATTGTTGGGCGGCCAAATCAACGCAACGCTTCATTTTATGAAGACAGGAAGGGAGAAGCCGCCGTGCAAAGCGTTCTCGTTGTCGCTTTTCGGATGGAGTCGTAAGTCAACGTGAATGAAGTTGATTACATAAATTATTAATTACATTAATTAAAATCCGGCAAAACTGCAAGGAGTAGACGCCATGTCTTCGCCGCCGTATAATAAGATTTCATCTTTTTGGCGGGAGGCCCCTATATGAACCATGGAAAAGATCGCTATGTCAGACAGCCGGCGAACGCAAGCACCTGCTGGGAGCCGATGTATCGCTTGGACGTGCCGCTCGACCCGCTTGAGCGGGGGCTGCTTATGACGGGCGAACTATGGCGGCTGCATCGCGTATCCCATTTCGGAGCGGCCGCTTTAGCCAGTCCGGTCAAACACTCGCGGTACGAGCATACGTTAGGGGTATGGGCGCTCGCCAAGACGTTTTTCCCGGAATGGCGCGAGCTGCATGCGGCGGCGCTGCTGCACGATATCGGCCATCTGCCTTTCTCTCACGCGGTGGAGAAAGCGATCGGGCAAGATCACCATCGCATGACCGAACAATTGATCTTGTCGGCGCCGATAGCCGGTTTGCTGAGCAAACACGGCTTGTCCGCATCGGATATCGTCGACTTACTGAATACCGACTCCCCGTTGACGCACCGATCCGGTTTTTTGGGCTTGGATCACCTGGACAGCTTCCTGCGCGACACGCATGCAGCGGGCTTGTACGATCGGCATCCGGCGGAGCTGATCCGAAACATTCGTTTCGAAGGCCATGTTGTGAGCACCGATGAAGAGACGGCCTCTCATATACTGGAAGCCGTTGTTCGCGATCACTGCATATTCCTGCATCCGTACCATCTGGCCCTGGATGCGCTGCTGTCGAAGGCCGTGCTGGGTCTCATTCGCGAAACGCCCTGTTTCGCGGAGGAGATCCGGACGATGACGGACGACCGGCTGCTGGCTCGATTCGAGTCCGGGGACGACGAGGTTCGGGCCATGGCGAAGGTGCTGTTTCATCAACCGCATCGGCTCCGCCCGAGTGAGGCGCATGCCCCGCATGCGATTCGGGCGGAAGTCCGCAAGCTGTATCCGAAGCAGCCGCTCGTCAATGGCGTTCCGCTCACCGAGCTGCGGGATGATGCGAAGCTTCTCCTGCAGGAGCTGGAATCGCTGCGCGGCGTGTTCTTTTACCGGATCGATTAGCCGCCGCGTTCGTCGGGAAGGGAGAGTTCTGATCGGCAGATGCAGGGAATCGGATCGCTTGAAGCGTCTCTACAGAGAAGAGGCGCTTTTTGTATTGCCAATCATACCGATACGACCTCAAAAAAATTTGCAGCCTTTATTCAGCGGAACATACAGTTGTGACGTCTATATTAGAGTAAGGTTCAAATCTTGGTCGAAAATGTTGAAGCAGGGAGGAGTATTGCGTCATGAAATGGATTCGCCGCATGTTGTTATTTGGCATAACCGCCGTTATCCTGGCAATAGGTTGGCCGCACCTCGACCGCCTGAAGCCGACAGCGGCCTTCGCGTGGCGCTCCGTCAGCAGCGGGGAATTTCTGAAGCCGGGCCCCGTCATTCAGGGGGAAGCCGCCGCGCTCGTGAATGGGGAGACGGGGGAACTTCTGTTCAGTAAACGGGCAAGCGAACGCATGTACCCCGCAAGTACGACGAAAGTGATGACGGCGCTTATCGCCTTGGAACGGTTGAAGCCGGAAGATCGGATTACGGTTGGCGACGAGGTGAGCTTGCGTACGCCCGGTGAAAGCTCCGCAGGACTGACCGCCGGTCAAAAGCTGACGCTGCGCGATCTGATCGCGGCCATGATGCTGCCGTCCGGCAACGACGCCGCCCGCACGGTCGCCGTCCATGTGGCCCGCAAATCGTGCGGCGCCAAGCTGAAGACGCGGGAAGCGATGAACTGCTTTGCGAAGCTGATGAACGAACGGGCGAAGCAGCTGGGGGCGGACGACTCCCACTTCGTCAATCCGCACGGGCTGCACGACCCTGACCATTATTCGACGGCTCGCGATCTTGCGATCATCGCCATGAAGGCGATGGAGCAGCCGGAGTTTCGCCGCATCGTAGCAGAGCCCGAGCATCGGGTTGCAGGCAGCGCGGGGACCGGTTCTGCGGTTTCGAGCAGCGGTTCCCCGGCCCCGCAGCGCTATACGAACCGCAATTTGCTGGTGCAGCCGAGCGGCGGTTATTATTTTCAAGGCGCTAACGGGGTGAAAACCGGATTTACCGATGAAGCCGGCTATTGTTTGGTCGCTTCGGCTCAACGCGGCGGCACTCAACTGATCTCCGTCGTGCTGCGGTCGACGCAATCGGAAGTCTGGACCGATTCGACAGCGCTGTTGACGTACGGTTTCGGGAAATCGTCGTAACGCGTAGAATTGCGGCGCATGCAAAACCGCCGAATGACGGCTTATTTACATTCGGTACCGAATTCGATATAGTGTCTGTAACTGCTGGAAAGTTATTCCTAATGGACGAGCTTGCCGTATTCATTCGGGGGGGTGAACCGGACACCGGGTTCGGTTCCGGCAGCCGGACAGAAAGGACTGTCGGAGGAGACGCAGTACAACGATGTCTTAGGCGGATGGGAGAGGGAGTCCGGTGATCAGTACGTTGATGTGGGTGTGCATCCTTACTCTGGTGATTCATAGCGTTGAAACGCTGTCTTACGCCATCCGGTTGTCGGGCGTACGCGCCGGGAAGCTGGCTGTCGCGCTATCCATAACGGGGGTCGTCGTGCTTGTGTCGCGTACCGCGAATTTGATTCAAGCGCCGTTAACGGCGAAGCTGATCGACCAGGCGAAAGGCAGCGAATCGTTTCCGCTGGAAACGTATTTCAGATACATTTTGGGCGCATCTTCGCTCGGGACGCTGGTCGCGATTGCGCTGTTTCCGACCTTCGTCTTTTTGTTCGCGAGGGTCATTGCGCATTTGGAAATCGAGGGCTCGATCCCGAAGCTGATCTCCAGCGTCACTGTCGATAAAATCAGGCACGCGAAGCATCACCTGCGCAAACCGCGTCTATCCATGCTGCGCAGTCTCCGATATTACGGCATTCCGAAGCGGCTGCTCGTCTTGAACGCCGTCGTCACCGCAATCTATACGGTAGGCGTCCTGTCTTCGTTGTATGCGGCTCATCTGGTACCGGCCTACAGTATGACGGCATCGCAATCGTCCGGACTCATCAACGGAATTGCGACGATTATGATGACGGTGTTTGTCGACCCTCAGCTGGCGCTCATTACGGATAAAGCGATTGCGAACGCCGAGGCGCGGAGCAAGCTCGGACGTATTTTCGGCCTGCTGATGATTTCGCGGTTTGCGGGCACGCTGCTTGCGCAGCTTTTTTTCTTACCGGGTGCGTACTGGGTCAGTTTGGTAGTACAGTGGCTTTAACATGGAGGCACTCGACGTTAGCGGGGAATTGACGCACGGATTGATGGATGGAGGATGACGCAGCCCCCAGTTGGCCCGGCTGGTGGCGTCGGCTGCATTCGTCTGGAAAGCTTGAATCCCGCCGTAGGGAAGAGGAGTTCCTCCGAGGCCTGGCGGTACGAAGCCCGGCGTACTGCCGGATCGACCGAGCTCCGCCGTACGGTCGAGGCCGGCGCCGGCCGGGCTTGCTGGCGCGGCTGCGAGGGGCGTTATCTGCAGCGCAGCAGCGAAAGCCGTCGTCACAGGCACGGACGCAGACAGAGCGGCGAACACGATGAAAAAGAACCAGCTTTTCAACATTCAACATGACCTCCGTTAGCCGGGGAACCCATTTTTCTGATAGCATTCCCCAATTCGCCTGCGCGCTTGCAACATCAATCTAGGAATATTTCGATACCTGTTGACAGCGGTCAAACGATCCGATATATTTATCTTAAATTAAAGATAATTCGACGGGGACGATCGGCCGAAAGGTTGAATTATTTTTATGTATAAATCTTAATATTAAGATTTTATTGCGTGAAGTCTTAACTTTAAGATAAAATAAAACTTTAGGAGGCTTTTTTATGATGATGGACACCGGATTGTTGATCATTCGTTTGGTTGTTGGCTTGACGTTAGCGGCGCATGGCGCTCAGAAGCTGTTCGGCTGGTTCGGAGGCTACGGTCCGAAAGGCACCGGGGGCTGGATGGACTCCATCGGTATCAAGCCGGGCGTACTTATGGCGGTGCTCGCCGGGTTGATGGAGCTCGCAGGCGGCATATTGTTCGCTGCGGGGCTGTTCACACCGGTTGCCGCCGCGTTGATCGCGGTCACGATGCTTGTTGCGATCGTGAAAGTGCACGCTGCTAACGGCTACTGGGTTTCGTCGAACGGATACGAATACAACCTGGTGCTGATTGCTGTTTCGGTCGGCATCGCATTCATCGGCGCCGGCGCTTATTCGCTTGACGCGCTGCTGTGAGCATTGGGCCCGCTGCGCCCGATGGGAGCGTACCTCCTCACCTAATACTGTCAAGAGAATGGAGGATTTATTCGATGATACGCATTTATCCCGCTGCTTCCCGTTACTCTGCCGACCACGGCTGGTTGAAAAGCAATTTTAGTTTCTCCTTCGGCGACTACTACGATCCTGAGAACATGAACTTCGGCGTCTTGCGGGTGTTGAACGACGACACGATTGCAGGCGAACGCGGCTTCGGGGCTCATCCGCATCGCGAGATGGAGATCGTCACGATTGTCCTGAAGGGTCAGCTGCAGCATGAAGACAGTACCGGCCGCAAAGCCGTTACAACGTTCGGCCAAGTGCAGCGGATGTCGGCGGGCACGGGCATCATTCATTCGGAGGTCAACCCGTCCAGCGAAGAAGTACAGCTGCTGCAGCTTTGGTTCATACCGGCCGAACGGGGATTAACCCCGTCATACGAAACGACGGATTACGACTTGACGAAGCTGCGCCACCAATTGCTGCCGGTCGTTTCCAACGCATCCGGTCCCCATATCGCGCACATCCATCAAGATATGACGATCTATTTGAGCGAGCTGGAGAACGAAACGATCGACTTTCAGCAGAAGGAAGGGCGGCGTACGTTCCTGTTCGTCATTGAAGGCTCGCTGACGTTGAACGGTGACAACAAGCTCGATCGCCGGGATTCCGCGCGAATCGAGGACGTTACCAACCTGTCCCTTCAAGCCGAAGGTCAGACGCTGTTTATGCTGATTGACCTTCCCTAAAATCAAGATTCCGTAAACGAGGTGCCGGTCCTTCGCTGCAAATGCGGGGACCGGCACTTATTTTTATGTGAAAAATCTATATTTTTCAAGTTCAAGCGAATACGTTATACTGTTGCTATATCTTTTCCATCTTGGGGGTTGAACCGTACATGAGCCAGAATGGCGATTACGGCGCGATGGGGCGCCAATATTTACAAGCGGAATCATATGGCGTCGCGGCTTTTTGTTTATATCGCGCGATTTTGGAAAATAAGGAAAACGCCAGTGCGTGGAACGGCTTGATCCTCGCCTTGACTTTCATGCGTAAGGAGTACGATGTCCAGACGGTGCTTGCGAGATTTGCCCTGCAGCCGCAGCTCCCTTATGATCCGGACATGATTTCGTTCGCGATGATGATGTGGCAGAACAACCCGCGTGCGCTTGGGGAATGGATGGCCGCGGTGTCCCGGATGCGGGGGACCGGCGAGCATAAAGCGATGCTGACCGGGCTGGAGGCCGACCTGAAGAAAGCATACGGCGACCTTGTGGAGCAGCACGGCGAAGAGACGTTACAGGAAAAAGGCATGATCCCGCTTGCGGAATATGCCGCCAGACGGATTGAACTTGACTGGATTCACGAAGGCGGATCCGTCGATACGATATATAACAACGCGAAAGAATGGATCGAAGATCCCGAGCAGGCGCTCTCGTGCGTTCGCTTGCTTTGTATGCTGCCGGACCCGCGCAGCGAGAAGCTGCTGCGTCGCGTTTGCCGCAACGAAGAGCTGGATAGCAAGGTGCGCACCCATGCGCTGCTTGCGCTGCGCTGGCTGGGCATACGCGGCAACGTGAAGTTCCATAACTTCGGCGAATCATTCGTCGTTAATCTGGACAATCCGCAGCCGGAGCTGACGGTCTCGGTACCCGCCGTCTTCAAGCCGGCCTTGAACCGGATGATGCTGTGGGTTGCTAAAGAACAAGGTCATGTTACAGCGGACGAATACGAAGCGGCCGCGTCCACCGACGAACCGGAATTTTCGGACGAACTGGCCGAGAAGGTGAAGAATGCCGAGCTTCCTTCGCTGCTTCAGGAAGTCGTGCATACGCTGATTCGTGCCGCCTATGACAAATATTATCCGCTCGTCCCCACGATTCGCGGGACTCGGGACTGGGCCGCCGCATTCCTGATGCTGATGAAGGATTACGCCGTCGGCGTCGGGATGGGTTGGCCGCTCGGCGAACCGGAGCAGATCGAGCAAGCTGTGCTTCACCGCAATTGGCTGCTGAGCGGTTCGCCGGACTTCTATGAAACGCTGCAGTCCGTCCATGCTTAACGCGCCGACCCCGTTATGAAGAGAAGAACCGATTTCCCGCATAAGCTGACGGCGGGGAGGCGGTTCTTTTTGTTATTGAACATAAAATGAAGCAAGCTGCCATTTTTTACTTGCCAAAACTAATAACATTAGTTATTATAAAACTAACGACATTAGTTTATGAGGGCGGTGAATCTTATGATGCGTATGAAAAGAGAATTGACTTTGGCGCAACTGACATTTTTTCCTAGGTTATTTCCGGTAAATTGTTATTTGATTGAGGAAGAAGACGGTTTAACGCTTATCGATGCCGCGCTTTCGGTAAGTTTGAAGGGGATTCTGCAAGCGGCTCGGCTCATCGGGAAGCCGATCGTGCGCATCGCGCTGACGCATGCTCACGGGGATCACGTAGGGGCGCTTGACGGACTGAAGCGCCAGCTGCCGGACGCGCCGGTTCTGATCTCGGTCCGCGACGCACGGTTAATGCGCGCGGATTCTTCCTTGGATCCGGGCGAGCCTCAACGGCCGATCCGCGGCGGCCTGCCGAAGAAGCTGCAAACCCGTCCCGATGTTCTGCTGAAGGATGGCGACCGGATCGGTTCGCTGACGGCCGTCTCCGTACCGGGGCATACGCCTGGCTCGATGGCGTTCTACGACGAACGCACCGGCTTTCTGATCGCCGGGGACGCGATGCAAACAAGAGGCGGAATTGCGGTATCGGGCCAGATGGTGCCTTGGTTTCCTTTTCCGGCGATGGCTACGTGGGATAAACAAACGGCGCTGGACAGCGCCCGGAAGCTGCGCGAGCTGCAGCCCTCGATGCTGGCGGTCGGTCACGGCGATCTGCTGCCGAACCCGCTTCAGGCGATAGACCGCGCGATTGCCCAAGCCGAACTTAGATTAAACGGAAAACCCACGCAAAGGAGCGTTTAGCATGTCACCGAGAATGGGATTGGATTTACCGGCTATTTTACAGGCAGCCACCGAAATCGCCGATCAGCAGGGCCTGGAGAACGTCAGTTTGGCCGGGCTTGCGAACAAGCTGGACGTTCGTTCTCCATCGCTTTACAACCATGTGAACGGACTTCCCGGTTTGCGCAAGAAGATGGCCGTGTACGGCATCGGGCTGCTCACGGCCGACATGAGGCACGCTGCCGTCGGCCGGTCCGGCGACGAGGCGCTGCGCGCCATTGCCCGCGCCTACGTGAGCTTCGTGAGGAAGCATCCGGGCTTGTATGAGGCGACGCTGCGGGCGCCGGAGGCTGACGATGAGGACCACCGCCGCGAATCGGAGGCGCTTGTCGCCCTGGTCGTCCGTGTGCTTGACGTGTACGAATATCAGGGGGAGGACGTTTATTACGTCGTCCGCTGCTTTCGCAGCATGCTGCACGGCTTTGCCTCCCTGGAGCAGCAGGGCGGCTTCGGGATGCCGCTTGGCCTGGACGATACGCTCGAGCTGCTGATCGATGCGTTTCTGGCCGGCATGCGGGTGTTGAAGCAGCAGCGGGTTAGCGGTCTGACGAAACCCGATGCATGGAGCGAGAGAGCGGGGGATGCGCGATGACTTTTATCGGATTCATGTTATTGTTCAGTGTGGTCTGCGGAATTTTAGATGCGAAAGCACGCAAGGGGGGATGGTAAGATGTTTGCCGGACATTTTGGATTGGCTGCCGCGGTGAAGGCGAAGACGCCTGAAGTACCGTTGTGGGCATTAGTCGTAAGCACGCAGCTGCTGGACGTCGTCTTCGTCCCTTTGTTTCTGGCGGGGGTGGAAACGATGGAGCCGGTCGGGGCGGGAGGCTACGGAGAAAGCATTATTCATGCCGATTATTCGCACTCCTTGCTGGGAGCGCTGCTCATCAGCCTGCTGGCCGGCTGGATCGGCGGCCGCTTATGGGGGCGGCGCGGAGGTCTCGTTATTGCCGCCCTAGCATTCAGTCACTGGCTGCTCGACCTGGCGGTGCACCGGACGGATATGCCGATATTGCCTGGCAATACCGGAGATTTGCCGCTGCTCGGATTCGGCTTGTGGACCTCGGCATCGGCCAGTATCGCCGTTGAGGCGATCCTGCTTGCCGTCGGCTTCTTCTTATACACGCGCTCTATAGTAGGCGCGAAGGGAGTGAAGTCGAACCGCGGAATAAGGTTTGCCGCGATTGGAACGATGGGGGGGCTGCTCGTTTTGTCGCTGCTGGCGGATGTGCTGGGGATCGGTTGACAGGCTGATTTTGTAACTTTTTCCTGGCGGCTTGCGTTAGTTAGGTGAACGTACCGATAGGAGGAAACAAGCTCATGTGGAAAAAAGCGCTGCTTGCCGCTTCGCTGCTGCTGCCGCTAACGTGCGCTCCTGCAGAGGCGGCTAAAGTCGGGCCGCTCATTAAAGTGGTGGAGCCGGAACCGATGCGCATCCCCTCGACGATTCATCTGCTGGCGAAGACGCCGATGTACAAAGACGTGGATACGGCGGCGGCCCCTGCCGACGGCTTACTTGCGCCGCAGCACGATGTGATCGTGCTCGGCGGCCAATACGACTGGGCGCGGGGACGCAGCTGGTGGAAGATTCAAACCTGGCTCGGGGAGCGATGGATTTCGCCGGAGCCCTGGAACGTCGATGTGCCGCCGCCGACCAAGCTGACGCTGCTGGACTTGACGCCGTTATACGCGGCCAGGGACGCATCGTTGCCGCCGTCGGCCGAGCTTACGCCGCAAGAGGTGCAGGTGGTGGATGCCGAGAAGCAGTGGTTCTACAGCAACGATCCGAACGAGAAGAAATGGATAAAAATACGTACGACTTGGCTCGGCGATCAATGGCTCCAGCTCCCGGTTGGGCAAATCGGGAACATCAAGCCGCTCGATACGTATGCTTATTACGGCGGCGAACCGGTTTACAGCCGGCTGCCCGCAAATCGTTACCAGATGAACCCGGAAGACTCCGACCTCAGGCTGGAGAATGAGACGGTTCATTTGATCGGGGAGTATGTAACGGTTTATGATCATTTTTACCTGACGGAAACGAAGGCTGGGCGAGGCTGGGTCGCAAATCGGGGCGCCGAGGCGATCCGCAGGACGGAGAATGTCGCCATTCAATCGGATACGCCATTAATCCCGGATCTGACCCGTCCGAACGTCTATACGGTTCTCCAGCCGCAAACCGTCCAGTCGTTCGAACGATTGGCGGACGAGGAGACGTATCATGTTCGTACGCCGCAAGGGGAAGGGTGGATCCGCACCGCTTATGCGGAGCCGACGGATGCGAAGCCGATATCCTTAACTGTGAAGCTGGGAAGCGAACGGGGATTGAACAGATTCCCGTTCGCGTTGTTCCCGCTCGACCGCACGCTGCCGGCCGGCGAAACGATTCGGACGACGGCCTATTATTGGAAGGGAGATCCGTGGGAACCCTACTGGTATCAGGTCGAGCCGGCAGACGGAAGCGGCAAAGCGTGGCTGCAGCTTGATCCGCGCGTCGACCGTATCGATCTTCCGGGAGAAGCTCCTGCCGCGTACGCCGCTTTTCAGCAGACGCAGGCTTATACGATTGCCGCCGGGCCGGATGCAACTTTACGCACGCAGGGGAAGACCGTCGGGTATTTGAAGGACGGCGTACCTTATTTTGCACTGGAGGAGGCCGCTCCTTTGTTTAATTTTGAGCTCGGCGAGGCGGACGGGCTCGGCAGGGTAGAGGTCCGCCACCCAAGCGGGTACTCATTCGTGCTTCAGCCCGGACAGACACAGGCCGAAACGCGGTGGAACGGACACGTGGAAGAAACCGTACCGCTCCTGGAAAAACCGACGATTCGCGACGGTCAGCTGATCTTGCAGGGAGACGATCTCGGTCTTCTGCTCGGGACGTCCATCGACTGGTTCGAAAGCCGCCAGTACTTGTACTTATTCACCGATCAGTACCGGATCGACACCGGATCGGGCACCTTTCACACAGACGGTAACCGGGCGCACGCGACGATGCTGCTGCTCTACCGGAGCGTTCAGCCATACGAGCCGAATCCGGCGCTCGCACCGAAGCTGGTCGTTCGGCAGGGCAGCGGGGAAGCGTCAACCTCTAACGCCCGAACCGTAGACAGTGGTTGGCTGCCGCCGAGCTGGAAGCTTGCCCTCCATACGGCGTCTGCACCGCAGATGAACGCAAGCGCCGATTCGTTAAGCGCCACGGTTACGCTCGGTGCTAGAATTTTGTGGAAGCGGGATTTGTCCGCCAAGTGATGTTTAGGCAAAGCCTCCAAAGCCGGTTGCGGATGACGCGACGGTGATGGGGGCTGCTGTTCGTAAGCCCGAACCACCCGGGCAAGGGGAAGCAAGCTATTCCTTCGCAGGCTTGCAGGAGTCGGGCCGTCTGGTGTCGAAAGCAAATGCGAAGCAATTTCCTGTATAAACAAGAGACGGAGTGAGACATGATGTTAACCAACCTCAAAACCCAATTGCAGGAGCCTGCCGTCCGGGAGCTCCTGGAGTATTCGATATTTCCCGATCCCGACCTGCTGGAGCAAGTCGTCGGCGAGTACGAGCGAAGTGAGGAACTCGAGCTGTATGGCTATGAAGAACAGGGGGAACTTGTCGGCATTGTCGGTTTTACGGTGTCGGATCGGAACGAGATGGAAATTAAACATCTAGCCGTTCACCCCGACGCGCGCGGGCGCGGTTACGGCAGGGGACAAATACTAGAGCTGCTCGCGCTCAAAAAACCGGCCCGTATCGTAGCGGAGACCGATGAGGAAGCGGTAAATTTTTATCGGAATATCGGGTTCACCGTGATCGGATTGGGGGAAAAATATCCTGGGATCGAACGGTACCGCTGTGAATACGAGGCCGAAATCGACGATAACCGGTCCTAATCACGCGTAAGGGGGAGTGGTTGTCATGTGGCAATGGGTCGCCATGATCAGCATGACCGCGGATCATATCGGTTACGTTTTTTATCCGGATGACCCGTTATGGCGGGTTGTCGGAAGGATGGCTTTTCCCGTTTATGCGTATTTGCTCGTTCAAGGCTACCTGCATACGCGCAGCGTCTGGCGCTATTTGCTGCGTCTGTTGTTTATTTTCGCCGTCGCGCAAATTCCTTATATGGCTTTGTTAAAGACGCTGGAGATGAATGTCGTCGGCACGCTGTTGATTAGCTTGACGGTTCTCTGGGCGATCGACAAGCTTTCATGGGGGTTGAAGACGGCCGTAATCGCGGCTGCCGCGGGTCTGCTCCTATGGATTCCGTTCGATTATGGGGTGTACGGGCTTATCCTCGTGCTCGTGTACCGGTATGTCCGCACGTATTGGGCCGTTGCCGCACATGCCGTCTTGACGCTAATCCTGTATGCGGGCGTTCCTATCCAAATGTTCAGCGTATTGGCGACGCTGCTTTTATATGCCGGGGCATTGCCGATAAGCCGTCAGGTGCCGGCTTGGCTGTGGCGCAGTTTTTATCCCTTGCATTTAGGGATACTGTTCATTTGGTTCACGCTTCAGATCAATTAGCGGCATAAATTATTAATCGAATTAAATAGATAGAAGGGGCATCCATGGGACGGGAGTGTCCTTTTTTGACAAGTCCATGATATGATAGAGCACATGAAGACGGGGCCGGAAGCGGGAAAGGCGGTGAGCGCGTGAATAATGGAACGGCCTGTGCCGGGCAATGTCCGCTTTGCGGAGCGGATAACGGGTGCAGTTACGTGCAGGGGAAGCCGATCGAAGCGTGCTGGTGCTGGAAGGAGCTGGTCCCCAAGACGCTGCTGGAACGGATCCCGGACGAGCGAAAGGGGAAGGCGTGCGTTTGCAGGCCATGCGTGAACGCCGGCGAGAGCGCTGAATGAAACGTGCAGGGCTGATTTTCGGGCAGCTTTCGATATAATGGAAATACTTACATCATAGTCTAGTCGTACAAGGAGGCGAAATCTATCGAGACGTTGCTGATCGGGAGCATTTGTTCGGCGCTGTCGACCGGATTAGGCGCGTTACCGATCTTATTTTTCAAAAAGCTGACCCACCGTTGGCGGGATTTGCTTCTCGCCTTTACGGCGGGCGTGATGGTGTCCGCTTCGATGTTCGGTTTAATCCCTCAGGCGCTTGACGTTTCCAACACGTTCGTCGTTTCCGTCGGCGTCATGATGGGGGTAACGATCTTAAGCTTAATGGAGAAGTTCATTCCTCACATCGATGTGGAACGTCCGCAGAAGGTCATTTCGGATAAAGCGTTCTTGGTGGTGGCGGCATTATTCCTGCACAATATACCCGAGGGTCTTTCGGTGGGGGTCAGCTATGCGCACGTGAACCCCGAGCTCGGCGCTATCGTGGCGATCGGAATCGGGCTGCAAAACATGCCGGAGGGGCTGCTCGTCGCCTTGTTTTTGAGCTATCAGGAGATTAGCCGTTGGAAGGCGTTTCTGGTGGCGACGCTGACCGGCGTTGTCGAGATTTTTGCCGCGCTGCTCGGTTACGGAATGACCCATTACGTGCAAGGGCTGGTCCCTTACGGTCTGTCGTTTGCCGCGGGTGCCATGATGTTTATCGTATACAAAGAGCTGATTCCGGAAAGCCATGGCGACGGGAACGAGCGGATTTCCACGTTTTCTTTCATCTTCGGGCTGCTCGCCATGATTGTCCTGATGGACCTCTTTAGTTAATTGACCGATCACTCCTGGACGAAAGGAACTACCGTATGATAACGATCAAAACACATCTGGAACGTATGTTTGATCATGTGCATTGGGCCAACCTGCGCATCCTCGCAGCGCTGCAGGCCTCCGATGGCAAACCGGATAAAGCCGTCAGGCTGTTCGCCCATATTTTGGGCGCCGAGAACGTATGGTTGACCCGGATGAACGGGGAAGACGGCGGATCGTTTCCGATCTGGCCGGAGGCCGATTTGGCGGAGTGCGGGCGTATGGCGGAAGCGAATCGGGCCGGGTATGCGCGATTGTTCGAACGCTTGAACGAGAGCGACTTGTCCGAAGCGACGACGTACCGGAACACGAAAGGCGACGTTTTTCAGACGGTGCTGGCCGATATTTTAACGCATGTGTCCATGCACGGCAGCTATCATCGCGGTCAAGTGAACGCGCTGCTGCGCGCCGAAGGCTTCGAGCCGGCCAATACGGATTACATTACGTTCGTCCGGTAATGCGGCGATAATTTCCTGTTCAAGAAGGTGCGGTATGTTAGCCTATAACATTTGTTTTATTCGAAGAAGCGATGAAATTTTACTGCTAAACCGGAATAAGCCCTCCTGGATGGGCAGATGGAACGGCGTAGGCGGGAAGGTCGAGAACGGCGAGACGCCGCGGGCTTCCGTCCTGCGGGAAGTATATGAGGAGACCGGCATCCGGCTGGATACGGTTCGCTTCAAAGGGATCGTCACTTGGCTGGTGGACGGCCGGCATTACGGCGGCATGTATTTGTATACGGCCGAGCTGGAAGCGGCTTACCCCTATGAAACGCCGATCAAGACGGAAGAAGGCATCCTGGACTGGAAGAAGATCGATTGGATCCTCGACCCGAACAACGAAGGGGTCGCGTCCAATCTCCCGCGGTTTATTCCGTTGATGCTTCAGGAGGACGGCTGCTACGATCATCATTGCCTCTTTATGAACGGTGCGATGACCGGCGTCGTGTCCAGACCGATCGCCGCCGCCACGGAGACCGATGCGGCGCTGCTGGCAGGCGCCAGGGAGAAAGCGGAGCTCACCCCATAACGTAATGCGATTTACACCCCACAACCTGCGCCTGCGGCTATGTTGCGGGGTGTTTGCTTGATCCGGACAAAAACAGAACGTAGCCGGGAATATGCAAACGGGGGAAGATCGAATGTCGCGCGGTAAACCGAAATCCATAGACTGGATATTAACTAAAAATTAATGCAAGAGAAGCTGAAAAACGTAAAGTATGCTATACTGAGACTAGGTGCTTCATAAAAAATTTATAATTCGAGCGACCTACTATATCAGACATCGAATGTGGGGAGAACATGGGGGAACTACAGCTTGCGATTCGTCATTATGGCATTCAAACGGCGCGGCGGTTGCCGTTATTTTTATGTTCAGTTTGGATCGTATTTTTAGTCGAGCTTCTGAGCCGGGGCAAGTGGGGCGATACGTTCGGCTGGACGTTCCTGGCGATTCCGAAACTGACGCTGAACGCCTTGGTCGTGTTGGGGCTGTTGCTGCTGCTCAGCGCGCTTACGAACAGTGTCCGGCTTTCGTTCTGGCTGGTGGCCACCGTCTGCCTGGCGTTCAGTCTCATCAGCGGGATCAAGCTGGAAATTCTCGGCGTCCCGTTCCTGCCCTGGGATCTGCTGCTTACGAGCGAAACGAAGGACATGACACCGTATATCGGCGGCCTGTTCAATTTTACGGTGATATCAGGAGTTGTCGTGTTTATTGCAGTCAGCCTGTTGTTACTTTATAAGCTGCCGCGAGTCGCCGTGAAATTGAAATGGAAGCACCGTACGACGATGGGGTTGTTCTCCGCGCTTCTGTTGGTTTCGATCTATAACGACGGAGCCATTTCCTTGAAGAAACTGGCCAATATAGAAAACCTGGCCTGGGATCAAACGGAAAATGTGAAGACGAACGGCTTTCTGTTGTCGACGATCATGAATTTAAAGTTTTTGAACTTGAAGGAGCCGTCCGGCTATAACGATCAAAGCATCCGCTCGATTGCTTCGTCCGTCCCCCCGGCGGTACCGGTTGCAGGGGATGTGAAGCCGAACATCATTGTCGTCCTCAGCGAATCGTTCTGGGATGCGACGCAAGTGAAAGGCTTGACGTTCAGTCAAGACCCGATTCCCTTTTATCACGCGCTGAGCGCTAAATATTCGAGCGGAACGATGCTTTCTCCGCAATACGGGGGCGGTACGGCCAATGTCGAATTCGAGGTATTGACGGGCAATTCGATGCGCTTCCTGCCGCAAGGTTCGATTCCATATAATCAGTATGTCGATAAAGGCATCGATTCCATGGCCAGCATATTGAAGCGTCAAGGGTACGACACGACGGCGATTAATCCATTCCATAGCTGGTTTTATAACAGCAAGAAGGTGTATGAGAACTTCGGTTTCTCGAAGTACATCTCGCAGGAGTTTTTTGAACCCGACTATGAAGGTCCTTATTTGTCTGACCGCTCCGTGGCGAAGTATATTATCGAATCCGGGGAGAAGACGCCGGGGCCCGATTTTATTTTTGCCAATACGATGCAGAATCATTACCATTACTACCCCGGTAAATTCAAGGAGAATACAATCGAGGTGACCGGCGTGACCGGCGAAGCGAAGGGTCTCTTCGAAACGCTGGCCCAAGGCTTGCAAGGAGCAGACAACATGCTGAAGCAGCTGGTCACGTACTACGAGCAGAAACAGGAGCCGACCATTATCGTATTTTTCGGCGATCATTTGCCAAGCCTCGGCGAAAATTATAAAGCTTATAAAGATAGCGGCTACCTGCAAGAGAACGACCCGGATTTTCTGAATAAAATGTACCGTGTCCCGGTGCTCGTATGGAACAACTACTTGCCTCAGCATCAGGACAAGCTGGACATGAGTCCTTCGTTCCTCAGTTCATACGTATTGAAGCTGGCTGAGCGCCCAGGCACTTATTACACGGATTTTTTATATCAGCTTTCGCAAAAGTCGCCCGTCATCCCGCCGAAAAACATGTACGCGGTGATGGGGATCGATGAGAATGCGCTGCAAAGCTATGAGAAGCTGCAATACGATATTATGTTCGGCAAACAATATGGATACGGCGATTGGGCCGGGACGATCAAGGACCCGAATTACGTATTAGGGCCCGGCAAGCTCGAGATCGAGGACATCCAAGTCCAGGCCTCCGGCGACGATCAGGTTGTGAAGGTGTCGGGGCAAAACCTGCCGCACAATGGCGTCGTGCTTATCAACGGTCAACCGGCTGTCACCGAATGCAAGAAGCTTGGCGAATTAACAGCGGTCGTAACGCCGGAAGCTGCCGGCTCGCAGGAGTTCAATATCGAAATCGTGGTGAAAGATTCCAAGGATATCGTGGTCGCCACCTCCAATAAAGTCGCCTATTCGGCGAATGCGGCAAATGCGGCAAATGAGGTGAAGTAGCCATTCGTACAAACACCCCTTAAGTCAGGCGATGGGATTTACCGCCAGGTAGGTCTAAGCCACTGCCAAGGGGTGTTTTTCTGTTGACGGTACACGTTCCTCCACGCGTACCAACGGTTCGCTAAATCAGCAGGTTTCGGCTATACTGAACAGGGAACCCTTATCAGTTAGGAGAGAATAGATGTGGAATATTCAGCCCAAGATGTTGCGGATTGGATGCTCGCCAAGGTCAAGAATGCGGGCATTTTATATCAAAGCGACGCCGTTAACCATATTGTCAGCCACTTCGGAGAATCCTATATTTATGTGAATGAGAACGGAAATACGTCCATTTCCAAAGAGGTCAAAAAATTATTCAAGAAACTCCATGGCGGCCGGGTTGCCTGGGATCGGGACGGTTTCTTCTGGGGATGGACATGAAGATCATTGATTTATCCGTACCCTTATATACGGGCATGCCTGTTTTTCCCGGCGATCCGGAAGTACGTGTTGCCGTGGTGCAAACCTATGAAACGCATGCGTGGGAATTGCGGCAGCTCATCCTCGGTTCGCATACGGGTACGCACGTTGACGCCTTTTCTCATATGCATGCAGGTCTGGAAACGTTAGATGAAATACCGCTGGAACGTTTTTTTGGCAGGGCTCGGGTTGTCGATCCCCGGCAACCGGATTGGCCCAGAGACAGAGGATTGTTGTTTATAGATGAGGTCGGAATAGAAGCAGCCGGTAAAATCATCGGGTTGAATCCGGGATTTGTAGGCGGGAATCTAACGGAAGAGTTAGAGAGAGCTCTACTCGGCGAGAGAATCATCACGTATACGGATTTAATTCATTTGGACCGGCTGCCGAAGGAAACAGACTTTATGTTTTTTGGAGTGCCCTTAAAGATTAAGGGCGGGGATGGTTCGCCGGTCCGGGCTTTTGCTATTTTGGAAGACGAGTCTCCCGGGATTTCATTGAAAGAAACGCCATGAACGGTTAAAATGAACGGGGAAGCTACTAGCTGCGTACAGCGCAAATAGGATCGGAGTATGGATGGATGAAGAAGTTTAAGAAGTTTTATATCGAAATTACAAGCGTCTGTAATTTGGCTTGCAGCTTTTGTCCGCAAACGAAGCGGCAAGCCAATTTTATTAAAATCGAAGATTTCAAAAAAACGCTCGATCAAGTTCGGCCTCATACGGATTATATTTATTTTCATTTAAAAGGCGAGCCGCTGCTTCATCCCAAGATCGATGAACTGCTCGATATCAGCCATGAAAAAGGGTTTAAAGTCAATATTACGACCAACGGGACATTGCTCCATAAAGCCGGACCTAAAATCATGATGAAACCGGCGCTCCGTCAGATGAACTTCTCGCTGCATAGCTTTGACGGACATGCCGGCTCCACCGACAAGGAAGGCTACATTTCCAGTGTTTTGTCCTATGTGAAGGAAGCGGTACAGAAAACCGGCATGATCATCTCCTTGAGGCTATGGAATCTCGATACGGACAATGCAACGAACCAGCAAAGAAATCGAAATCGCGAAATTCTGGAAATCATCGAACGCGAATTTCATCTGCCCTACAGAATCGAAGAAAAATTCGTGCGAGGCAGCGGATTGAAAATTGCCGACCGTATTTATTTGAATCAGGATCATGAATTTCAATGGCCCGATCTCAAGGCGCCGGAAATAGAGGGAAGCGGATTCTGTCATGCGCTTCGGAACCAGGCGGGTATACTTGTGGACGGAACGGTAGTGCCTTGCTGTCTGGACGGAGAGGGCGTTATTAATTTAGGAAATATTCACCGGACGCCGTTCTCCGAGATCGTGGAGGGCGAACGGGCGAACAATCTGTATAACGGTTTCTCCAGAAGAGAAGCGGTTGAGGAATTATGCAAGAAGTGCGGGTATCGCACAAGATTCAGCGTGTAATCGTTTCGAAGGCTTGGTCAGAACGCTGCTGCTGCGGCTATCTGACCAGCCTTTTTTTGCTTTGCGGTGCACGAATGTCGACAGCTGACCGTTCACTGGAAACGAAATTGTACTGCAAGTGCGGTTCATATCTGCTAGGATAACGTTAAAAGGGTACGCAGGGGGGCATGAAGCGATGCTGCAGCTATTCGTCGATATGATCGAGCGGGTCGGCTTTCTGATAGCGCTCGCATTTGCCTTTTCCCGCAGCCGCTGGATGCGCAGCTATATGAGCTATCAAGGGGACAAGACGTATCAATGGCGGTTTCTTGTTTTTTTCACCGCCTATGCGGTTATCGGAACGTACTCTGGTGTGACCGTCTCCAATTATACGTATCAACCGGCCCCGTGGATCGGCGAGGTTTCCCCGACAGCGGCCATTGCCAATTCCCGGACCGTGGGCGTTGTCATTGCCGGCTTGCTTGGAGGGGTGAAGAGCGGACTGATCGTCGGTATCGCTGCCGGCGTGCATCGTTACAGCCTGGGCGGATTCGTAGCCGTCGCCTGTATGGTTGCTCCTATCCTTCAAGGCGTGTTGGCGGGGCTTTGCCGCAATGCGTTCAAGAGGCGCTTCCGCAAGGTAGCGTCGGTCCAGCTCGCCTTCGTCGTCGGATTCATGGCCGAATCGCTGCAGATGGGGCTCATTTTATTGCTGGCTAAGCCCTGGGAAGAAGCGGTCGGCTTGGTATCGCTCATCGGATTTCCGCAAACGTTCGCTAACAGCGTCGGGGTTGCGCTTTATTTTGTGCTGTACAACACGATGGAGCGGGAAGAGGACCGTATCGGCGCGGAGCATGCCCACCGAGCGCTGCAAATCGCCGATATGACGATGCCGCTCTGGCGGCTGGAGTTCGAGAAGGCGGTTCAGGAAATCGCCAAGGTGTTGAATGAAGAGACGAAAGCGGTTGGCGCGTTTTTCACCAAGAACGGTTCAGATTGGGTGATGGAAGGAAGAAAGACGAAGTTTTGTATCGACCTGTTCGTTGGCATTCCCAATCAGCGGCCGATCGGACAGTTCCGGTTGTATTTTGAACGGGAGCAGGATGACAATCCATCCCGCCGGCGTATGCTGACTTCCCTGGCCGGACTATTGTCCCAGCAGTATGCGTTTGTCGAATCGGAGAGGCAGGCCCAGCTTCTTGCGGAAGCCGAGATTCGCTCGCTGCAGGCCCAGATGAATCCGCATTTTCTGTTTAACGCGCTGAACACGGTCAAATCGTTCATTCGCACCAAACCGGAAGAGGCGCGTCAGATGGTGATGCATTTGTCGAAATTTTTACGCAAAAATATGAGCAACGGCAACCAAAGAATGGTTACGATTCGCGACGAATATGAATTGGTAATGTCCTATCTGAGTCTGATTAAAGCGCGTCTCGGGGATCAGCTGGAGTTTTACGCCGATATTGACGAACGCGTACTGGATCATCACATTCCTCCGTTTACGATTCAGCCTCTCGTCGAGAACGCTATCGTGCATGGGATCAAGGGCATCGAGAGGACCGGCGTGATCCGGCTCATCGTGAAGGAGGAGCCGGAAAGCGGCGAGAGGCATGCGCGAATTACGGTCGAGGATAACGGAGTAGGCTTGACCTTCATCCGGGAGGACGGGCAGGAAGATCATACAGGCATGGCTTTGCGTAATATCGAACAGCGTCTGAGCTATCATTACGGGAAAGTGCGGCCGCTTGAAATCGAGAGCAGTCCGGGGGAAGGAACGAAAATTACTTTTTGGGTGAGGTGAGGGATCCATGGGCTGGAATATCGTAATTGCCGATGATGAAGCACCGGCAAGGGAAGAGCTTGTATATTTGTTGGAGCAGCTCGCTGACGTGGACCGGGTGACTCAGGCGAACAGCGGCATGGATGCGATTAAGAAAGTGAAGGAACAAGCCCCGGATGTCCTGTTCCTCGACATGGACATGCCGGACTTGAACGGGCTTCAAGTGGCGGAAATCGTCGGCGAGCTGAATTCGCAGGTGAAGATCGTCTTCTCCACCGCCTATGACCAATATGCCGTCGATGCGTTCAAGGTGCGGGCTTTTCACTATATGCTCAAGCCATTCGACGAAGATGATTTGGACAGCGTCTTCCGGGAGCTGCGCAAAACGCGGACGGGAACGGGGACGAAAGCCCCAGCCATCCCGCCGGCCGGAAATTCGTGCGTCAAGCTGGCGCTCGAAATGGAAGAAGGCATTAAGTATGTGTCCCCGAAGGACATCATCTATATTAGCAAGGAGGGCAAGTATGTCCAGGTTCATATTCGCGATAAAGCCTATCACGTTACGTACACGTTGGTAGAGCTGGAACAGAAGCTGGAGCCGTTCGGTTTCTTCCGCTGCCATAAGAGCTATCTCGTCAATCTGGCCGCCATCGCCGAGCTGAAAACGTGGGTCAACGGGGCCTACAATCTGCTGATGGACGATGAGGCGCGAAGCACGATACCCGTCAGCCGCAATTATGTGAAAGCGCTGCGTTTGAAACTTGAAATTTAACATCATAGATGACAAATTCGGCATGATGCGCTTCAGGCGTATCGCGAAGACTCCAGACGATTTATACTATTTGCAAGCGCTCTCAAAATAAACCGGTTGGAGGAATGCAAGACGTACAGCCAGCTTGGGCCTGGTTCGTACGGACTGTGTTCGCGCGACAATAACGCTTACGAGGAGTGGGATCATGAAAAACAAATGGGTTTCGTACGGGGTTTGGGGGCTGATCGCGGCGTTAGGCGCGCTAGGGTTCGCGATGCTCGCGCTTGCGAACGGCGAGAAAATTTCGGCGGCCTGGCTCATCATAGCCGCAATCTGCACTTATGCTTTTGGTTACCGTTTCTATAGCCGGTTCATTGCCAGGAAGATCTACGAATTAAACGACAACCGGGCAACGCCGGCCCATGTGCATAACGATTCCAAGGACTACGTCCCGACGAATAAATACGTGCTCTTCGGCCATCACTTTGCGGCGATCGCCGGAGCCGGTCCGCTGGTCGGTCCGATTTTGGCCGCACAAATGGGGTATTTGCCGAGCATTCTGTGGATTATTATCGGAGCTGTACTTGCGGGCTGCGTGCAGGACTTCGTCACGCTTGTCGGATCCATGCGGCGGGACGGGAAGTCGCTCGGTCAGATGGCGAAAGACGAAGTCGGCCGATTCGGCGGCACGTTAGCTTCTATTGCAACGCTGGCGATCCTCATTATCATCGTCGCCGTACTTGGACTCGTCGTCGTGAAAGCGTTGGCGGAGTCTCCATGGGGAATGTTTACGATCGCCATGACGATGCCGATCGCCATCTTCATGGGCTTCTACATGCGATTTATTCGACCGGGGAAAGTCATTGAGGGCTCCATTATCGGTTTTGTTCTATTGATGATCGTATTATGGGCAGGACAATTTGTTGCCGCCAATCCGGTGCTGGCGAAGATGTTCACCTTCACCGCGCCGCAGATCGCCCTGATGATGGTCGTATATGGCCTGATCGCTTCGATTTTGCCGGTGTGGGTACTGCTTGCACCCCGAGATTATTTAAGCTCTTTCTTGAAAATCGGCGTCATCATTTTACTGGCGGGCGGTATTTTGGTGACATTGCCGGAGCTGCAAATGCCGGCTGTGACCAAGTTTATCGATGGGACCGGTCCCGTATTCTCCGGCAATTTATTCCCGTTCTTGTTCATTACCATAGCATGCGGCGCCGTTTCCGGCTTTCATTCCCTGATTTCTTCCGGGACGACACCAAAGCTGATCGAAAGAGAAAGTCATGCGCCCTTCATCGGATATGCCGGTATGGCCGCGGAATCCTTCGTCGCCGTCATGGCCTTGATCGCCGCGTGCGCCTTGGAGCCCGGCATTTACTTCGCTATGAACTCGTCGCCGGCCGTTATTGGAACCGATCCCGCTGCCGTCGCCGCCAAAATTTCATCCTGGGGCTTCACGCTGACACCGGAACAAATTACGAACACAGCCAAAGAAATCGGTGAAAACACCATTCTCTCCAGAACGGGCGGGGCGCCGACGCTTGCCGTCGGCATGGCGGAAATCTTTTCAACGTTCCTGGCCGGGGCCAAGGCATTCTGGTACCATTTCGCGATTTTGTTCGAAGCGGTCTTTATTTTAACGGCTGTGGATGCGGGCACACGGGTAGGACGCTTTATGCTTCAGGATTTGATCGGCAACTTCTACAAGCCGTTTGCTCAAACGAAAGTGTTCAAGTATAATTTCCTGGCTTCGTTTATTGTTTGCTTGGCCTGGGGCTACTTCTTGTATCAAGGAGCCATCGATCCGTTCGGCGGCATCAATTCGTTGTGGGCGCTGTTCGGGATTGCGAACCAAATGTTGGCTGCCATCGCTCTCGCCGTCGCGGCGACGATTATGATCAAAATGGGCAAGGCCCGCTACGCTTGGGTAGGAATCGTGCCGTTCGTGTTCCTCGCGGTAACGACATTAACGGCCGGTTTCCAAAAAACGTTCTCCTCTCAGGCAAGCATCGGCTTTTTGGCGGCTGCGAAGAAATACCAGGACGGGATCGATCAGGGGCAAGTCATCGCGCCTGCCAAAAATATGGACGTCATGCATCAGATTGTGACGAACAACTATATCGATGCAGGCCTCACGATCTTCTTCGAGATTGTGGTGATCCTGATGATTATTGAATCTTTACGCGTCTGGTACAAAATTTTGATCCAAAAACAAAAACCGGTATTAAAAGAAGCGCCGTTTGTCAAATCTACTTTTGGAGCCTGATGCCATGAGAACGATAACGAGCTTTGCCAGCAAGGCCAAAGCGACAATCAAGGTCATTTTCAGTATTCCGGACTATGAGAAATACTTGAAGCATCAGCAAGAGCGCCATCCGCATGAAACCCCTTTGACGGAGAAGGAGTTCTATATGCTGTCGCTTCACGAGCGTTATGAAAGCGGTAAGATCAATCGCTGCTGCTAACAAGGAGAGACGGAGTAAGGCGGGTGCATGCAGCCCGTCTTGCCCCGTCTCTTCGTTTATGCAACCTGTGCGGCTTCATCCGGCTTTGGCATCAAATGTCGAAAAAATGCGCGATATTATCACGTATTTTTCGACTTTATTCTCATATAGCGTCGAATAATGTCGTTATATCAAAGATTTCAATAAAGAAATCATTGCTTATCTAGGTATAATAGACTATACTTGGCTTATATTCTTAACGATAATGGCAAACTCATCGAAAGGTGGGGACGCAAAGCTTCGGGTCTAAGGCGGTAACGCTATGACGGCTGGGCCGCCGAATTAGGGACGGATCTGTATATACGAATCCAGTTCTATTCGGACTGGATTTTTTGTTGTTTCTAAGGAGGGAAATACTAGATGACCATACGATCAAATACCAATTTGGCAAGTAAAGATGCTCTTGAAGACAGCATTCGAACGATTCTCGAGCAAATAGGGGAAAATCCGGACCGGGAAGGTCTGCTGGATACACCGAAACGAGTCGCGAAAATGTACCGGGAAGTGTTCTCAGGTGTGGGGGTGAATCCGGAATCGGCGCTGACGACAACGTTCGAAGAGGAGTACGACGGGATCATCACCGTAAAGGATATGACTTATTACACCTTCTGCGAGCATCATCTGATCCCGTTCTATGGAAAGGCGCACATCGGATATATTCCGGATGGGAGAATCGTCGGCTTAAGCAAATTTGCCAGATTGGTAGAGCTGGTCTCGCAGCGTCCGCAGGTGCAAGAGCGCATGACGCAGCAAGTTGCGAGTGCCGTATTGAATGTGCTGAAGCCGAAGGGTGTCATCGTAACCGTGGAGGGAACTCACTTATGCATGTGCGCGCGGGGCGTGAAAAAACCGGGAACGTCTACGGTGACAACGGTGAAGAAGGGGATATTTGCCGACAACGTCTCGCTCTGTGAAGAGTTTGACCGTTCCATATCCAGAGCCTAGGAAGGGGGAAACGGCAATGCTTTATTTATCGAGAAGAATCGATTTTTCGGCAACTCACGTTTATCGGGTTCCCCAGTGGAGCGAAGAGGAAAACCTCCGGGTCTTCGGGCGCTGCAGCAACTCCAGCGGCCATGGGCACGATTACAAGCTGGAAGTGATGGTCAAGGGACGATTGAATGAAAAATCCGGGATTGTTGTCAATACAACGGATATTAAACAAATCGTGAGTTCATTTGTGGAAGAGGAGCTCGACGGGAAGTTTTTGGACCGTGAACATTCCTATTTTCAGCATCGCATACCGACTACGGAAAATGTAGTTGAGTACATCTGGAATTCGCTGGAACAGCGGTTTCAAGATTGCGAATTGCACCGGATTCAATTACATGAAAACCACTATTTAAGTTCGGTAAAGGAGGCGGGATGCTTGATACGACTTACACGCAAATATCACTTTTGCGCTGCGCACCGATTACATAGCGTGCATTTGTCGCCGGAGGAGAATAAGAAATTGTTCGGCAAATGCAACAATCCGCATGGGCACGGACATAATTATTACCTTGATGTCACCGTCGAAGGCGAGCCGGATCCGGTAACGGGCATGATCATGAATTTGGCGGATTTGGATGCCATTGTGGAAAGAGAAGTGCTCGATAAGCTGGATCATAAGCATCTGAACCTGGATACGGCTGAATTTAAAGAGTTGAATCCGACATCCGAGGTCGTAGCGCTCGTGATCTACAACATGCTGCGACCGCATCTTCCCAAGCTCCGAAAAGTCGGACTGTGGGAAACGGAAAAAAATTATTTCGAGTATTGCGGACCGGGTGAATGAGATGATTGACTTTCTGCAGCTCCAAGGAAAAACCGTTGCAATTACCGGGGCGTCCCGCGGGATCGGCAAAGAAACGGCATTATTGCTCAGTCAATTGGGAGCGAATCTTGTGCTGGGAGCAAGACATGAAGCCGAATTAAAGCAGGCAGCCTCTCAGATGAATGCGAATACGCTAGCCGTACCTTTGGACGTAACGAATGAAGAAAGCGTTAGCCGATTTGCCGAAGAGGCGATATCGCGGTTCGGCACCATTGATGCACTCATCAACAGTGCGGGCACAGGGGTGTTCGAATCGGTGTTGACGATGTCCAGTGACGATTTCGATCGAATGATCGCCGTTAATTTGAAAGGTACGTTCCTCGCCTGCCAATATTTCGGAAGGCATATGGTTGAAAACCGTGCCGGTAAAATGATTAACGTCGTATCTGTCGCCGGCACGACGGCACTGCCCGGCTGCGGCGGTTACTCCGCTTCGAAATTCGGGGTACTGGGATTAACGAGAGTATTGCAAGCGGAATTGAGGAATAAAGGCATACAGGTAACGGCCGTATTGCCCGGCGCGGTAGCGACTCCATTCTGGGACCGGATGGAACTGAAGCCGGATGCATCCGACATGATTCCCGTTCAATCGTTAGCCAAGCATTTGGTGTATCTCTTATGTCAACCAGAAGGTTCGGTCGTTGATGAAATGACGGTTATGCCTCCGCTCGGGATTTTGTAAAGGGGGAAGTGTCGATTGTGAAATCCATATTTCCTAAATTTTTTGGGAATTTTCATGCAGGAGCTCTAAATGCGCGGGCCCCTCTACCTTCCCCCTTATCAGGCGATAATATCCATGATCATCAACGGCGCGCCTTGATTGGATGGATTGCCAATCGTATGAGTCAACATCTGAATAGGGGTAAAGGGGAATCGGGATTTCTGATCTACCTGTCCTTCACTGCAGCGGAGAACGAACCTCAACCTAAGAACGATGAGGGCCGGTATTTATTATCACTGGCTGCTCGTTTGGTGGAAATGGTGGAGAAGCAGGAGGATGTTTATCTGAAAATAAAGGAAATGCATCTTTCGGATCGGCATCATCGCTGCTTCTTGAAGACTTATGAAGAAATTAAACAAGATCTAACCCAATATATCCCTTCCGCTCCTACAATCGAGCCGGTCGGCCATCCCGAAGAGGATGAAGTATGGCAGGTGTACCGCGACGTGATGTATGCCATCACGCAGCGAAAGTTTCTGCTGATCCGCAAACATGAGGTGGAGCCATACAAGGCAGGCAAGCTATTGTGCACAGCCCCGGTTATCGAACGATCGGACATTCCGAAAGCCAGGGAGCTCGCCAAACAAAGTCTGATCGGTATTGGGATCCCGCAGACCGCGATCATGAGCCATCTCCTTGTTATTTCTGAGGCGATTACGAATATTCTCAAGCATGCTCGCGAAGGAAAGATGACCATGTTTATAACCGACGCTGCCATCCATCTCCTCGTGGAAGATCAAGGGCCGGGCTTTCCGTTAAAGCATCTTCCGAATGCTGCGCTCATGGCGGGTTATTCGACAAAAAAATCACTCGGCCAAGGATTCACGCTCATGATGAAAATGACGGAACGGGTGCTGCTTTCCACGATTCCCGGTGAAGGGTCCTCCCTGATCCTCATATTTAATCGTTAAGGGAGAGTACGAAGCTATGATACCGGATGACCCGACTGTAAAGGGCACCATTCAAAAAACATTGATGACCTGCCTTCTTTTTGAAGGCTTTTGGGACCGCTGGATTGCCCATGGCATTCGAAGAGAAGACGTCGCTGGCTTTCAGCGACGGTTAACAAGCGCCGAAGCTTGGAACGGGATTTTGCAGAAATGCGCGGAGGATTTTGCGAAGCAAGCGATCTTCCTTCAGGCTCAGCAGGACAGGAAGGAAGCGGAGGAACATTTCCGCATGGCCGGCTTGTACTATAACCTGCTGCAGTGGCTGTACCCCACAGGGGATGAGAAGCGAAAGTGGTTTGCACGCTGCAAGGAGCTCTTTCAACGGGCGGATAGGCTTTCCGAGGATCAGATCCTGGAGGCCGTCATCGACGTCGACGGTAACGATTGCTTCGGCAGAATCCGTGTGCCTGAACGGAAGCAGGGCATCATGGTCATCGTCAATCCCATTGATTCCTCCAAAGAAGAACTGTTCACCTACGAGACGGATTTCGCAAAGCTGGGTTTCGTTACGGTCAGCTTTGACGGGCCAGGGCAGGGGGAAACTTATGTACGCACGTCATTCAAGGCCACCCGTCTTCATTGGGAAAAGTTTATGAATCAAGTCATTGACTACGCATCGAACCAATACCCGGGGCTGCCTCTCGCTTTATTCGGAACCAGCTCAGGCGGCGCTTGGGCCATCGAAGGAAGCGCCCATCCGAAAGTGGGCAAAGCGATCTCGGTAAGTCCTGCTTGTGCAAGTGGTGTGAGGATGCCGGATTATTTCATGGAGCGTATGGCTTATATCCTCGATGATTCCGCACAAAGCCTGCTGCCGAAGCTGGATAACTTCGATAATTTCAGCCCGATTCTCCTGTTTCATGGAAATAAGGACGTGATGGTCAAGGATACAGATATTTACGAGCTGTATCAGAAGCTTCCGGCGGGAAAACAACTTATCGAATATGAAAATGAAGGCCACTGCTGCAACTTTAAATTACGCGAGATTAGGAAGATTTCGGCCGAGTGGTCTTTAGGAGGTTAACATGATGGACTTCAAGCAATTTTGCCAGCTGCTCTCCGAGCTGACGCACGTTCCGCACGAGAAGATCAACGAAAGCTCATCCTTTCGCGATGATCTGGGAATCGACTCTCTCCAGATGGTCAATGTATACATTCAATTATCGCAAAGATTTGCAATCGGCTTGGAGCAATGGATCGGTTCGGCAGATATTACGACTGTCGGCGGCGTATACCGCGCAATGACAAGAGGAGGCGTACAATCATGACATTAGCTCAGAAGGTTTTTCACTATCCGGATGCGGACAAGGTCGTATTAACGACATTCTCCGGCCATTATACGAGCCGGGATATCCAGGTCGAGATGGACCGGTATATCTCGTTATTGCGTCCGCTGGAATTAAAGGGTAAAAAAGTAGGACTGCTGGTCCCTGCTATCCCTTCTTATGCAGCTCTTGTCCTTGCCATCAATGAACTGGGCGGTACGATTATCCCGTTAAGCTGGCAATTTCGCAAGGAGGATTTGTCCGCCGTTCTTCAATTTCTTGATCCCCATGTCGTATTTTCCATAAACACGCACAATGGCTTTCCTTTTGCAGAGGTCATGGAGGCTTGGGCGATTGGATCCGGGAAGGAAACTTTGCTGTATACGTCGGACGACTGCAAGGAATGGAAATCTAAAGCTATAGCGGGTGCAGAGAGAGCGCTTGAGCAAGACAAAATCGACTTTATATGCTGCTCCTCGGGAAGCACAGGAACGCCCAAAGGGATGGTTGTCGGCATTCATGCGTTTGATTTCTCGTTTCAATTGCTGAAGGATTTTAACGAATTGAAACCGACGGATGTCGTGTTTTTGAACGCGCCTCCCAACTCGGTGTTTGGCATTGCTTCCTTACTGACCGGTATTCGCTCGGGCGTGCGCATCGTATTTCCGGATAACTTTGAACTGCCCCGTATGATTACACTGATGCAGGAGACGGCCTGCAACAAGGTTGTGAGTACGCCGTCCATTTTTAAAGCGATATATACGTTCGGCCAATCCTTGAACCCGGACGTATTTAAGAAGATCGAGTTCGTCGGCTTGACCGGCGAAATGATGACGGAAGATTACGTGAAGCAATTTGATCTGATGCAGCAATGCAAGTTTGTCGGACAGTATGGCAGCTCGGAGCTTGGAGGCGCGATGCTGTGCGATCTTCGTCAACAATTGGAGTTTACGGTTTATGACGGCGTGCAGTATAAAGTCAAGGAAGACGAATTGCTCCTGAAATCGCCCGCTGCGTTTAGCGGCTATTATCAAAATCCGCAGTTAACCGAACAATGTTTTGATGAGGAAGGATGGTTTTACACCGGCGATCTTGTACGCTTGAATGAGAAGAACAAGCTCGAGTTCATCGGACGCAAGAAGGAGTTGATTAAGAAGGGCGGGCAGCAGGTCATCCCGGGCGAGGTAGAGAAAGTGCTGTCTCAGCATGCAGGCGTGAAGCAGGCTGTTGTGATCGGGGCTCCGCATCCCGTATTCGGCGAGCAAATCGTAGCCTTTGTCGTTCCTCAGGATGATCTGCGCACCGATGATTTATATGCGTTCTGCCGTGCAAAAATTGCAGGCTATAAAGTTCCCGACCGGATTGTAGCTATTGCGGAAATTCCCGTAGCCCAAGGCAAAGTCGACAAAATTACGCTGAGAACGATGGTTGCTAAGCAATAGCGAAGGAGGAGTGCTACCCATGAGTAAATCAACGGCAAGCCAAACCTTGCGCTGGCAGTTCATCCGCAGGATGCTCATTATGATGATAACCATTGCGTTGATCTCCGGTACGTTTCAATACTTTATTTTGCGTGAACAGATCAATGAAAATGTCATGAATGAGGCTTTGATGATCGGCAACAGCATAGAGCACGGCATCAAAGAAACGGATCTTGCCTCCAAATCGATCGAACAACAAATCGACTATAAATTAGAATCCATTTCCGCGCGGATTGCCGATCACTTGCAAGGAAAGTCCCTTGATCATATTACCGATCAGGATCTGATCCGCTTGCGCGATCAGTTTCAAATTGCCGGGATTACCCTTTTTGCAAGAAAAGGGGATGACATCGTAGGGGTTAAATCCTCGGACCCGAAGGAGATCGGGTTTAGTTTCAAAAGCATCATGCAGGAAGCCTTTCTGGCCTTAGACCATTTGCTGCAAGGGAAAAAGCCGGAAGGCAACGGTATCGTCAGTTATGTGAACCAGAATATCATTAATCTTTATATCGCTCAATCCGGCTCGCATGACGATAAACCGAGATTTTTCAAATATGCTTATTACCACCAGCCGGGGACGGATTATGTGATCAATCCGTATATTGAAGCGAATGAAGTGTATCAATTCACGCAAGAGGTCGGCCCGGATTCGTGGATTAAGAAGGTGTTGAGCGAGAACAAATATGCGAAGGAAATTGCGGTGCTGGACCCGCGCGTATTTGAGGACCCGAGCCTGGCTGAGAAAATGTACCCTCCTTTGAAAAAGATTGTCTATGGAACCTATAACGATCAGACTCAGGAAGACGAGCAGATTCTCGTGCAGATGGACAAGAGCGCTCAACGGGTATCTTATGTGCAAAAGTTCAATGGCGAAAAATTGTATAAAATGTTTATCCCGTTTGATGAGGGCCGAGTGATTTATATTTCGCTCGATTACGAAACAATGAGCGCGCCTTTGTATCGCCAATCCCTCATTTTGATTATTTTCGGCTTACTTTCTCTCGTAGCGCTCTTTATACTTACTGCCAACTTCTTTAATAGCATTTACCGTAACATTCAAAAGATCATCATTCAAATCAAACAGCTCGAAGCGGGAGATTTGACGGCGAAAAGTCAAATTCTGGACGGGGGAGAACTCGGCGAGCTATCCGACTCAACCAATACGATGGTCGACACGTTACACCAGTTGTTGACCGATACTCGCGAGAAAGCGACGCAAGCACAAAAGCTGTCCGTTCTCTTAGAAACGGATGCAAACGAGTCTCTCGAAAAAGCGTTCACGATGTCCATGGAAGCGACCGCCGAATCCAGGGATACCGTTGAAGAAATTTATTACTTTTTGGATCAGCTCGAGAAGCATCTGGTTCAGCAGTTAGACGATCCGGGCGCCAAAGTCATTATGGACAAACTGGATGAAATGCGACAATTGGCTAATCACCGGACAAACAATACAACCGAGATTACGATTGCCCTTTCCGATCTGTTCAAAGCTTTGCATGAACAATCCAGTGAACTGTCCGATCTTTCCCATTCCCTTCTGGATGATCTTGCAAAGTTTAAGCTTCAATAAATAATTCCGGCGATGGGCGGCTTACCAAACGAACAGCTAGGAGGAATGATCGTGAGATTGGAAATGAAGCAGCACATACAAGGATCTACGTTGCGCGTAGAAATCATCGGTCTCATGGATTATTCGACCATTGACGACTTTGAACTCGGCATTCCCGATAACGTAACGAAGATCATAGTTGATTTGGCCGGTTTGGATTTTATTGATTCTACGGGGATCGGTGCGTTTCTATCCATGATCTATGATGCGAGCGAACGTGGAAGTACGGTTGAATTCGTAAGTATGAATAACGTTATTACCGAATTGTTCGACACCATAGGCATATTTCGAATCATGGAGTCTTTGCAAAAAGGGGGACAGTAAGTTGATGTTCCGAAAAGTACTGCTCCAAACCAACAGTGAGGTTGGTTCCACTACAGAAATGAATAAAACGCTGCAGCGAGAGATCCAAATGGCTCGTAATATTCAAACCAAGCTATTGAATGGGGAGAAGCCTGATCTGACGAACGGCGAAGTATCGGGGGTTTCCTTCCCTGCAAGGTTGATTGGCGGTGATTATTATGATTTTTATCCGCTTTCTAACGGGAAGGTCCGAATTATAATCGGAGATGTGATGGGCAAGGGAATCCCTGCCGCCATGCTTATGATTCTTACTCGCGGAGCCTTCCGAAGCGCTGCAGAAGCCACGAAGGGACCCGGTGAGACGCTTACCGCGATGAATAATGCCTTGTACCGGGACTTAAGAGTGCTCAAGTCCTTCGTCACGGTGTTTTGTGCAGATTGGGAACCGGATACCGGCGTTTTTGTTTATGCCAATGCAGGACATAACCTTCCGGTGATCGTTAGGGCGGAGGTTGGCGTCGTGCAGCCTCATGACTTGAACGGCGTCATGCTTGGCGGATTACCCGGACAGGTTTACAAAGAGAAAGAAATGCAGCTTGAGGATGAGGATCTTGTTTTCTTCTATACGGACGGGATCGTGGAATCCCAGAATAGTAAGGGCGAGATGTTTAAATTGGACAGACTGGTTCGAATTCTTGAACAACATGGGCATAAAAGTGCGGCTGAAATCGAGACGATTGTTGTTGATCATATCAACCTCTTTACGGAAGGCTTGCCCCAAAAGGACGATATTACCATGGTCGTGCTCAAGGCAGGCAAGGAACAGACGGAAATCACAAGCTTTAACTCCCCAATCGTATGTACATAAGGAGGGGTAGCTCTTGTTCGCAAAGGGAAAAAGTGTTGTATCCAAAGGGAAAACCGTAAAAGAAGCGGTAGCCATCGCGTTAGACCTTATGGGTGAAACGATGGAGCATGTGGATATTGAAATTCTCGAGACGGAATCCAAGGGAATACTGGGTATTGGCTCAAGACCTGCGGTAATACGGGTAACGCTCAAGGAAATGGGGGCCGTATCCGAAGCGGAGGACCCGGTGTCCATGGCCACGCTGGAAAAGGAGATGGCCTCTATAGAGCCGGCGGAGGATCGCTTGCTTCCCCCGCTCTCGCCAGAGAAGCGGGATGAATCCGATTTATTAGGAAAAGTCTGGGTTGCGGATGGAATGATCTTTTGCAAAGACGCGGAAGATCACTACCCGCTCATTTCACCAGGGAAAGATATCAAATTTTATAAAAATGACGAACTCATTGAAAAAACAGTGGTGGTCAGCGAACAAGATAGTCTTCATGTAGAGCTTCAAGACGACATACTGGAGCCGCAATGGGAGATCGTGGTAAGCGATGATAAAATGGAAGCCGTGCTCAAGGTAGTCCCGGGAGCCCGCATCTACCGCAGGCTAAAAGAAAAGGCGCCTCACTCCTATATCCAGCTGGAAGTAGAGGAACATCTGATCCCCGTGACGATTGAAACCGGACCCGTCATGGAAAAGCTTCGCGAGTTGGGGATTGTGTACGGTATCGACTATACCCAGATTGCCTCGGCTTGCACGAGTGATGAGCCAGGTGTATTCGTCATCGCGAAAGGCAATCCTCCGAAACCCGGTAAAAACGGCTGCTTCTTATCGCTGCAAGATATGGAAATCAAAAACGGCTTAAAGGAACGTTCGGACGGTACGGTCGATTACCGGGAGATTCGCGAGTTTCCTTCTACGCAGCCCGGACAAGTTTTAGGTATCGTCCAGCCGCCTGTGCCGGGGATGCCTGGCACAACGGTAACCAATGAACCTGTGTTTCCTCCGGAAGTTTTACCCTTGGTTGTTCATGAAGGGAAGGGCATAGTTCTGGTTGGGGATGGAACCAAGGTAGTTGCAACCGAAGCCGGACATCCGCTCATTAAAGAGAAGGGGACAACCGTCCATATTTCAGTCGTTCCCAAATTAATGATCGCCAAGGATGTCGACCTTCAGACTGGAAATTTGCATTTCGTCGGCGATGTTGAGATTGTTGGCTCCATTCAGGATGCCATGCTTGTGGAGGCTCAGGGTAATGTACTCGTTCATCATAATGTAAATCGGGCAAAAATATTTGCAGGCAGCTCGATTATTATTCGAAAAAATATTATTTCAAGTGAAATCAACGCAGGGAAAAATCATATGTTGATCGCGGAGATTCATCACATTCTTGGGGATCTCATCCAGCAAATGCGGAGCATGATCAATGCGATACATCAGCTCTCGACGGTGTCGGCATTTAAAGTTTCCTCTTTTTCCCAGGCGGGGCTTGGTCCCCTAATTAAAATCTTATGCGACGGAAAGTTTAAATCGTTTCCTCAGCTTACGACGTCGCTCATTCATAAGATTCAAAGCGGTACGGGAGTATTGGAGGAAAGTTGGGCGGAATTTAGCGAACGATTGTATAAGGGGTTTATGCTGACCCATTCCGAATTCAGGTCCGTGGAGGAGATGGTTCAGCTTATGAAGCGAGCCGAACAGCTATTTACCGACACGCAAGAAAATTCGGAAAATGCCGATTGCTTCATTAAAGCAGGCTACACCCTGAACAGCCAGCTGTACTCAAGCGGCGATATCGTCATTATGGAACAAGGGGTGTATAACTCCAAGCTGTATGCGGGTGGATTTATCGAAGTGGACGGATATATCCGCGGCGGTGAAATTTATGCAGCCAAAGGTGTGAAGATTAGCGAGGCTGGAGCTAAGGGCGGCATGAGTACAAGAATCACGGTCCCCAAAGGCGAGACGATTCGGTTGAACAGGGTCATGGAAGATACGATGATCCAAATCGGAACGAAAATGCACAAATTTACGACCCAATCGTCGAACGTGTATGCACGTCTCGATGAAGAGGGGCAGCTGCTGATCAAGTAATAGGGGGTGTCGGAATGTTTCATTACGTCATTGAGCAACAAGGTTCAAAAACCGTCACGTCTTTCGAAGGAGATATGGATATCGATGTAACGGAATTAATGGAAGACGAAATGTTACCGAAGTTATTGGAAAGCAAGGAGATTGAAATCGATTTTGCGAAAGTTCATTTTGTAGATTCGTCGGGCATCGGTTTGTTGATCTCGCTCATTAACAGCCTTCGGGAGCAAGGAAGCCAAGTTGTTATTAAAAAAATTAATCCGGAAGTGATGCAGGTGTTTTCACTCCTCCAGCTTCCGGAAATACTGGGTCGTGATGTGTTTGATGGATTGGAGCAGCAATGAATCATCGCAGCAACCCTGTTGATTAAGCGGTTTGTAAAATTTTCGCTTCCAGGTTGGCTCTGATCATTCTAATCCGCTGCTTCACATAAAAGTCATAAGCCGCTCCTTTCAAATCTTTAACGGAGATGGGCAGGTCCGAATCGTTATCCATAATGATCATTGATCCATCATCAAAAAACTTAAAAGTAAGATCGACCCAATTAGCGTCAGCTATCGTAAGGATCTTCTCAATCTGGGCATCGGAAAGATCGCGGCTGTTCGATTCCATCAGTTTCTTGTAATAGTCTCTTTCAATGAATCTGACTTTGATAGCGTTCATCGTCTACACCCCTCTCCATTATAGAACAAGCGTTCTTATACCTAATTATACAGAACAATTGTTCGCAGTCAAGTGCATTTGGTATAATGAACTTGCAGGGAACACAACCTAACGGATATAAACAAGGAACCTGCCGAAAGGAGACGCCGGGCTATGGACATACAATTGTTGACGGATATGATCAAGGATGACCGCGGCAACTATTACGTGGCGGTTTACAAGAATGGAAAAGAACTGACCTTGGTAAACGCAGCGGTGGAACGGGCTTTCTATGAGGTATTGGAGTTTAATGAAGATTTTAAAACGAAGCATGCGGAGTATGAGCGCCAGTTCATCGGCAAAATAGCCATGGATAAGTTGCGGCACGACGTTGTTTACGCGTCCAGAGAGGACGGTCATGGACGCATGTACGATCTGGATGCGGTTGCCGGCGCATACCGGGTTACGTTTATCGATTCGATCGAATTTTACCGGAATCCCCGAGCCGGACGCAGCTCGAATTGAAAATACGGTTTGTCAGACAAATAGCTGGCCGCGCTCTGCGCGGCCAGCTATTTGTCGATGTATGCCTGATTAATGATGTCCGGTGGCCGCAGCGGAGCTTGAGATCCCCGGTTTGGGCTTCAGGTTCACGAGTAATATGCTGACGAGGACGAACAAGAGACCGACTCCCAAATGAATCGTAATGGGTTCGTTCATCATAAGAGAGCTTCCGGTAATGGAAACCAGCGGGATTAAGAAGGTGAAGGAGGCCACTTTACTGGCTTCTCCGGTACCGATCAATATAAAGTAAGTCAGCCAGCCCAACGCAATGACGAAAATGGAGATGAAGAGCATAATGGCTACGAAGGATGCGTCCCACTGAATGCTGGACCAGGCTTCCGAGACCGATCCGGAACCCATTAACAGAATGCCTCCGATGATGAGCTGCATCGCGACAAGCCATACGGAATCCGCACGATCTCCGATTTTCTTCATATAGACGGTGCCGAAAGCCCAACAAAGCGCAGTACCGAGAGCAAGCAAAACCCCGACTAACGAAATATTCCCGGTCAGTGCGCCTGCGCTTATGGTGGCAACGCCTGTAAATCCGAGAATCAGACCGATGATTTTCAGCCTGTACATCGATTCGCCGAGCCACAGCCAGGAGAAGATGCCGAGCAGTACGGGCTGCAAGAATACGATGGCGGAAAAGAGCCCGGCGGGAAGATAACCCAGTCCTATCGTTTGCAGACCGTAAAACAGAACGATATTAAGTAAGGCCGATAACAAGTAGATCGACCAGTTTTGCTTGAAGCGAAGCTCTTTGTATCGAAACAGCCCAATGAACACCAACAACAGTCCGCCGATTTCCGTTCTCAGACCGGCAAACAGCAGCGGCGGCGCGTAATGCAGGGCAAGCTTGGTTAAAGGCCAATTCACTCCCCACATGACGATTAAAAATGCGAGCAGCAAAGAGGCCTGTTTACGTGACGGTCGATGCATGAATAATCGCGCTCCTTGTTGTTTACTGATTGTATATGATAAGCTAAATGATAAGATAAATAAAATGAATGTTTTTTATAAGGAGCATTAGTAATTAGTTATGACGATAACCCAGTATATGGTGTTCGCAAAAGCGATGGAGACCGGTAGCTTCACCAAAGCCGCACAAGCCTTGAATATGACCCAACCGGCGGTCAGCCACGCCATTTCCGGTCTGGAGTCCGATCTGGGCGTCAGTCTGATTGTCCGCGACCGCAGAAAAGGCATTGTCCTCACCGATGTGGGTCAACGGGTGCTTGTTCAGATTCGGGAAATTTTGCAGCGGATCGAGAACATTGAACAGATTGCAGCAGCGGAAAAAGGGCTTGAAGTAGGAACGATTCGGATAGGAACGTTTCCGAGCGCGGCGGCCCATTTTTTTCCTAAAATCATCGATTTCTTTCAACGAAATTACCCCAATCTCCGGCTTGAGCTCCATGAAGGAACGATCGAGGAAGTGAAGGAATGGTTGCGGACGAGGGTCGTGGATGCCGGCATCATCATACTCCCGGACGGGAAGATGGATCATATTCCCATACTGCGGGATAAGATGGTCGCGGTCCTAAGGGACGACCATCCGTTATGCCTTCGAGCCTCCGTCACGATCAACGATCTGGACAGTGAGCCTCTGATCGTTTGTCATGGGGGCTACGATGCGCCGATCATCGAGATGTTTCACCAGGCGGGAGTCAGATTGAACATTGCGTATGGGGTTTACAATGTAAACACGGTGCTGAACATGATCAAGGAGGGCTTGGGCGCGGCCATCCTATCCGGCCTTTCCCTCACTCATTTGCCCCCAGGCATCCAAACGCGCGATCTGGAACCCCGGGTTTACCGGGATGTTAGCATTGCCGTACCTTCCTTGCCGGAATGCTCGCTTGCCGTTCAGCTGTTTATCAAAACGATGAAGCAATTATTCGCCCCGGATTCGAATATGTTTCAATAAAATATTTGTTCTATCTGTTACACATAGCAGAACAAGCGACTTGTTGAGGGAAAGATTCCCGCGATACGATACTAATGCTAGCTATGCTCAAGCCATACGCTTCCTGTTTGATTGAATATAACCATTAGGAGGTATCTTGATCAAAGACAATCACATTAAGGCTGCCGGCGGTTTGCGCGAAGCGGTCACGAAGGCACGGAAATCGGTGCCTCACACGATGACGATTGAGGTGGAAGTCGAGAGGCGTCGGTCGGCGTCGACGTCATCTCCATGGGGAGCCTGACTTACTCCGTGGAAGCGTTGGATATCAGTTTGGACTTATATGCTAAAAAATCGGTATACACCTAAAAGAAAGGGCCCCTTGCGGGCTTTTCTTCTTTTAGGCGAATATGCAGAAAAAGGTGAATGATGGGAGAATTGTTGGCTTTATTATCCATGACGTTATTTGCTGTCAATATTATCATTACGAAGATGGCTACTTCCCGGTTGAGCTTAACGCTAGGGTTTTTTATTTCCGCTTCGGTCAATATTATGTTTTCCACGTTGTTGTTCGCTGTTCAATACATGGTGAAGGGTGACATTCAGCCGTTTCATCTTCAGGCATTTCTCTTGTTCTTATTGTCCGGCTTCTTCGCAACTTTCCTGGGACGATGGTTCTTCTTTGAAACGATTGAACGGCTGGGGCCGGCTAAAGCCAGCACGTTCCAGACGAGTAATCCCGTATTCACCGTCTTGATTTCATGGGCTGTGTTGGGCGAATCTCTAAGTGTAGGCAAATGGTTCGCCGTTATCACGGTATTGTTCGGATTGTTTCTCGTGAATTACGTGAAGCCGAAACGGGCATTGACTGCGGAAACCAGCGCTGCCGATTCGGAAATCGCAGCTGCCGGGCAGTCGGGCGGGAACGTGCTCCGGGCGTTGTTTCATCCTTATATCCTGTTGGCGCTGTTGAGCTCGTTAAGCTACGCCGTCGGGAATATTTTGAGGGGATCGGCGGTACAGCAGTGGAACGAGCCGATACTGGGCGCATGGATCGGGGCTGTAGCCGGACTTTTGCTGCATATGACGTTCAGCATGAAAATCAGTACCGTCGCCGATCAAATTCGAAACGCCGACCGCCGGGGACTGTTGCTTTATGCGAGCAGCGGGGTTCTTACGATCACGGCGCAGATTTTATACATCGCGTCAATGAAATGGCTGCCGGTTTCGATCGCAACCGTGATCAATATGTCTACGCCGATTCTGGTCCTGCCGATCAGCTATTTTCTTTTGAAAAATCAGGAAGGGATCACATGGCGGACCCTGCTTGGCGTCTTGCTGGTGCTGGCTGGAATCAACGTCATCATTTTGATGTAAAATCATGCTTCGGAATTATTAATAGTAGTATTAATAATCCCGCAAGTTCGGATTCGCTCGAGCGCGTATAATGGAGTCATACCACATTACGAAATGAGCATCGTGGAATGATAGAGGGGGAGGGGCATAATCGCTGAGCGTGAGAAAGTTCAATCCTTGGAGAGGGCTTTACGAATTTTGGAATGTTTCACGATGGAAAAGCCGGATATGTTTCTTGGCGAAATCGCCGAGAAGAGCAAGCTTTCCAAAAGCACCGTCCACCGGCTGCTCGCAACGATGATCCTATGCGGATACGTCAAACAAAACGAAGACAATCAGAAATACAGTTTAAGCTTGAAATTGTTCAGGCTGGGGTCGATCGTCGGAGGAACGATGTCGCTAAGGAGCGTCGCATTATCGTTTATGAAGCAGCTGTGCGGGGAAATTTCCGAAACCGTCGGCTTGAGTATAGTCGATGACGATTATCGGGTATGCATCGAGATGGTAGAGAGCGCCGAAGTCGTTCGGAATTTCGTCAAGGTCGGCCAACGGGTTCCTTTATATCAGGGAGCATCCAGTATGGTGCTGCTCTCGTTCATGCCCGAGCCACGGAAGCGCCGCCTGATCGAACAAGGAGAGAAGGACGGGCAGCTGCTTATGACAGCACCCGAGCTGATGGACCGCCTCGAACAAATCGTCCGGCTAGGGTACGGCACTTCCGTCAACGATCGAATACCCGGAGCTTTCTCGGTTTCCGCACCGGTATTCGATCATAGCGGTCACGTTGTCGCCAGCTTAACGGCAGCCGGCCCCGTTCAAAGACTGACGGACAATCGGCTGCAATTCCTCATCGAGAAGGTGACACAAAGCGCCCATCAAATTTCCGCTGCTATGGGTCATTCCGGTGTCATGATGGAAACAACCCGATAAACCGCATGATTATGAAAGCGCTCTATTTTGACTTTGTGCAAGGAGGGATGCAGGTTGGATGCTCAAGTCCATGAATTAAAGCTGCTTGTGACGAAGGCTGTCCGGATGCTGGAGCGTATCGAGCTGCTGGATAATAACGGCCATGTCAGTGTCCGAATACCCGGAGCAGACCGTTTTCTGATCAATTCGCGTAAAGCGAGCCGGGCTTCACTTACCGTTCATGATATTGTCATGTGCGACATGGAAGGCCGACTCGTCGAAGGAGATTCGGAACCGCCTAGCGAGTTCCACATCCATACGGAAATCTATAGAAGAAGAGCGGATGTCGGCAGCGTCATTCACAATCATCCTCATTATCAAACCGTGCTGGGCATAGCGGATATTCCACTAAAGCCGGTGTTTGGGGTCGGGGCCTTCGTACGGGATGTACCGATGTTCGAGGACTCCAGTCTGATCAATACCCGGGAATTGGGAGAACAAGTGGCGGAGAAGCTGGGCAAGGCCAGTTCCGTTCTGCTTCGTCATCATGGAACCGTTGTGGCGTCCGAGAATGTCCAAAGCGCGTTTACAATCTCCGTGTTTCTGGAAGAAAATGCAAAAAAACAATATGACGCCGCCTTGCTGGGACCGAACATGAGGGTGCTGGAGGGCGACAATCTGGAACGCACCCGGTCCTCCAACTGGCAGCCGAGCATCATCCAAAAATTGTGGACGTATCACCAGGAGAAAGCGGAAAAGCAAGGTGCGCTTAGCGGAATCGAAGATGACAAGGAGGACGATCATCGATGATTAGTCAAGAACAGAACGAGTTTCTAACGCAAGTCGGTCCAGGGACGCCGCTTGGTCTATTGCTTCGCCGTTACTGGTTTCCGGTTGCTGCCGCATCGGATCTAAATAACACCTATACCAAGAAAGTGCGATTGCTTGGCGAAGACTTGGTTCTATACCGCGACAAGTCGGGCCATTTGGGATTGGTTCAGGAACGATGTCCGCACAGAGGCGTCTCCATGGTGCACGGCATCCCCGAACAAGACGGGCTCCGCTGCCAGTATCACGGATGGTGCTTTAACTCCAGCGGACAATGTACCGAACAGCCTAATGAGCCGGAGCACAGCACCTTTAAAGACCGCATAAAAATCGCTGCCTATAAAGTTCAAGAGATGGGCGGACTGATCTTTGGTTACATGGGTCCGGAGCCTGCTCCGCTGCTGCCCCGATTTGACGGGTTCGTCGTCGACAACGCGATTCGCGTCATCGGTCAGGCGGTGCTGCCGGTGAACTGGCTGCAGATCATGGAAAATTCGATGGATCCGGTTCACACGGAATGGCTGCATGGGCACTACCATGAATACATTACGACACAAAACGGGTCCAAGCAGGAAGTAGCTTTTCAACGCAAGCATTTGAAAATCGAATTTGACCGGTTCCAATACGGTATCGTTAAACGCAGGCTGCTTCACGGTCAAACGGAAGACAGCGATGATTGGAAAGTAGGCCATCCGGTCGTGTTCCCTTATATGCTGGCTGTCGGCAGCGGCGGACTTGGCACTTACGCCTTCCAAATGCGGGTGCCGATTGACGATCACCATACATGGCACGTTTGGTATAACGCTTATGTGCCGGGACCGGACGTAGAAATTCCCGACAATCTGAAAGAGGTCTGTGTCTACGAAGTGCCTTATAAGGATCAGAACGGAGCGTTTATTACCGATTACATTGACGGACAGGACATTATGTGCTGGATTACGCAGGGTGCGGTTGCCGATCGTACCAATGAGAAGCTGGGCACGACGGATAAAGGCATCATTCTATTCAGACAGATGCTGAAGGAGCAGATCGCCAAGGTTGCGAAGGGGGAGGAGCCGATCAATGTGTTCCGCGATCCTGCCGCCAATCAGTTCATTGAACTGCCGCTTGAGCGTAAAAAGCACCATTTCAGCGAAGGCTTCGCCAGTATTACGCAGCGGTTTCAGACGAAATATTGCCCGGTTGCCCAAGATTTAATCGCCTTATTCGAACGGGTAGGAGTCCATTAATATGAGCGAACCAGCCAAGGGACCGGATAAGGTCAAATTTTGCAACGGATGCGGCCATTCGATGCACGATCCCAGCAGCATCATCATTGAATATTGGAGCTCTCATCATACGGTTTATTTCTGCTGGTGCCACGCTTGCGGCTGGAGAGGGGAAGTGGTGGAAGTGAAACGTATGATTACGACCGAGACGGAGGAATAGCCTATGATTTCCGAACCGGGACCGCAGCGTCCGGTGATCCGTGTAGGGATCGCCGGACTCGGGACCGCAACGAAAGCGATGCTTCCCGCTTTCCTTAAACATCCGGGGATACGCATTACCGCCGCCGCTTCCCTGGATGAGGAACAGCTTCGCCAATTTCATGCCGATTTTGCTGCGGAGACTTATCCTAGTGTGGAGCGGATGTGCCTCTCGCCCGAGGTGGACGCCGTTTACATTGCTACACCGACACCATTTCATACGGAACATGTCCTGCTCGCCGCCTCTGCGAAGAAGCACATCATTTTGGAAAAACCGATCGCCACTTCGCTGGAAGAAGCGCTCCGGATGGTAACGGCGGCAGAAGCGGGCGGGGTGACGATGGTGGTCGGCCATTCGCACAGTTTTGACCCTCCTATTTTAAAGATGAGAGAAGTGCTTGAAAGCGGGATCATCGGGAAGTTCACAATGGCCCATACGTGGTGCTACACCGATTGGATGTATAGGCCTCGCCTGCGTGAGGAGCTCCGAACGGAATTGGGCGGCGGGGTGACTTTCCGGCAAGGCGCCCATCAGTTCGATATCATCCGTTTGCTGGGCGGGGGCAAGGTCAGAAGCATTCGGGCGTCTGCCGGCGCTTGGGACCCCAAGAGGCCGACGGAAGGCAGCCATGTTGTTTTTTTCGATTTTGAAGACGGCGCTTCCGCAACCGCCGTGTATAACGGATACGATCATTTCCATACGACGGAATGGACTTCGAACATTGGAGAATGGGGTGAGCGGGTGACAGCCGGAGCTTATGCGTCCAATCGCAAAACGATACGGGCCATGAGCTCGAGCCAAGAGCAGGCGTTAAAGAGCAGCCGCTCCGGTTACAACGGCAAGTCGTCCATGAAATATGCGGACCGTGATGTGCAGCAGCCCTTTTTCGGTCTAACCATCGTCAGCGGGGAACGAGGCGACATTCGGCAAACGCCGGAAGGTCTGATGGTGTATGGCGAAGAGGGAGTCGAGCATCTTAAGCTTCCGCAAGATGTGAATGGGCGTGATAAGGTCGTTGAGGAATTTTATGAGGCGGTGATTCAAGGGAAGCGCCCTGTTCATGACGGAAGATGGGGGCTGGCGAACTTGGAAATTTGTTTAGCCGCACTGAAGTCGTCCCAGGAAAAAAAGGAAATCGTGTTAAGCCACCAGGTGCCGCTGAAGTAGTCAGGATTAGCGATCGTTACTCGTTGATGTCTTCATCGGCACTTCTTAAAGAAACGATTTGTAAGCGATTACAAACAATTTCTAAGGGAGATGAAAATTATGAAACAAACAAAATGGAAGCAACTGCCGCTTACCTTACTGTCGTTCGCCTTATCCATCGGGATGGCCGCCTGTTCCGGCGCCCCGGCCGAGAAAGCCGCCGCCAGCCAGCCGGCTGCTGCTTCCGGCGCATCCGGGGCTTCCGCTGCAGCCGGAGCCGCTGAGCCAAAGGCCGATCTTCAAATTGACAAAAACAATAAAAATCCGATGACGGTTACGCTTGCAGGAGGGTCGGTCGGCGGTTTTTGGTCGGGTATGGGGCAAGTGATTTCCAAGTCGTTCTCGACTTCTTATCCGGGCTCAGCAGCCACCTATGAACCGGGCAGCGGCGCGGGGAATATCAAGCTCATTGACGAGGGGCAAGTCGAATTAGGCATCGTGCAAGCTATTGAAGTGACGGCTGCCAAAAACGGTATCGCTCCCTTCAACAAGAAATATGAAAACCTGATGGCGCTTGCTACGATCTATGACAACGCTGTTCTTCAAGTCACGGTCCGCAAAGATTTTGCAGATAAGTACGGGTTAACCGGTTTAGCGGATATTTCCGCCAAGAAAGCTCCCGCAAGAATCGCCATTAACCAGAAAGGAAATATGAATTCCCTGGGGGCGAATACGCTGCTTGAGGTCAACGGCATTACGGAGGCGACCTTGAAGCAGTGGGGCGGGTCTTTAACCTGGACAGGAAGCGCGCAGCGGTTTGAGGCTATGCAGAACAACCGGATGGACATTTCCATCGACTTCGTATTTGCGCCGGATTCGAAAGTGGAGGAAACAGCCGTCAATACCGAGCTTGTCCAGTGGAGCCTCGATCAAAAATCCAAGGACGCCCTGAAGAAAGTATGGGAGCTGAATGATATTGTTGTGCCGAAGGGTACTTATAAATGGCAGAAAGAAGATGTGAATACGGTAACGCTGAGCGCCGTTATTCTCGTAAGTAAGAAAGCAAGCGTACAAGATCAATACAAAATGGCGAAAGCTCTGGTTGACAATGTCGCCATCCTCCGGGAATTGCACCCGGCCATGAAAGAGATATCCGCGCAAAAGCTGGCGGATACCGGGTCCGTTCCGTTAGCGCCCGGAGCCAAGGCCTTATTTGAGGATGTCGGTGCTCTGAAAAAATAATGAACCTCTACGAGTAGAAATCGCTGAAGTCCTAACAAGATGGAAAGGTGGTATTCAACTTGACGAATGAACATACAGAAGCACCAGGCTCCGGGTTCAAGGAGTGGTTTCGGGAAGGGGCTTTGCGAAGACCCCAGGGCCTATTCCGCATCGTCATTATTGGTTTTGCCTTGGCCTTATCGATTTTTGAAATTTGGCTCGGTGCGATCGGGAATATGGATTTGTTTCAATATGCGGCAATCTTTTACCCTTTTGTACTGGGGATCACGTTCTTGTTATACAGTTCCAGGAAGAATGTAAGAAATGATCTTCCGACATGGTGGGATATCATTTATTCCTTGCTCTCATTCGCCATATGGATTTTCTTTATGGTGAACACGCCGGAATATTTACAAAGAATCCCGTTATTCAACGAATTGACTTCGCTCGAAACGTTTGTAGGGATTGTTCTTGTGGTACTGACGCTTGAAGCGACACGCCGCACACTGGGCTCCTCCTTGACGATTATCGTGCTCGTCTTTATGGCCTACACCGCTTTTGGCCATTTAATTCCCGGAGCTTATTCACACCGGCTGATTACGTTAAATCATTATTTGGACGATATGGTTTACACCGTTAACGGTATATTTGGAACCACGATTGGCGTTGCGGCCACTTACGTGTTTATGTTCGTCCTGTTTGGCGCCTTCTACACGCAAGCCGGCGGGGGAGACTTCTTCTTTAAATTTGCTGCCATGCTCTCCGGCCGTTCTGTCGGAGGACCGGCCAAAGTCGGCGTTATTTCCGCCGGGATGTTCGGCATGATCTCCGGCAGTCCGACGGCGGATGTATTGACAACCGGCTCCGTCAATATTCCGATCATGAAGCGTATCGGATACAATCCGGTTTATGCAGGCGCCGTAGAGTCTGCGGCCTCGGCCGGAGGAAGTATTGCTCCGCCGATTATGGGTTCCGCGGCATTCCTGATGGCGGAATATGCCGGCATTCCCTACAGCGACATTATGATTGCGGCCATCATACCGGCGGTATTGTATTATATGGGGATCTTTCTGCAGGTCCATTTCCGTTCGAAAAAATTAAATATGCCCACCATGGACAGTGTCCCTAAATTTAAGGAAGTGATGAAAGAAGGCTGGATGCATCTGCTGCCTATCTTATTCCTGATATGGGGAATCGAGCAGGGATACACCGCGCCATACGTCGCCATTTTGGCTTGCGCTCTGATCATTGTCATGAGCTGGTTTAATCCGCAGCGAAGAATCGGCCTGCGCAAAATCATCGAAGCGTGCGAAGAAACGCTCATACGCGTCATTCCCGTCACCTTGGCTTGTGCGGCGGCGGGCATGTTTATCGATGAAATTATGCTGACCGGGCTGGCCTCCAAATTCGGAACGATGATCTTCGAGTTTACGTTCGGAGATATATTCTTGTCACTGGTAGCCACAGCGATCATGTGTATTATTTTCGGAATGGGCTTGCCGACGTCCACTTCGTACATCTTGACGGCGGCGCTTGCCGCGCCTCTCTTAATTAATTTGGGTGTCAGCGTCATGTCTGCGCATCTGTTTATCGTGTATTATTCTGTGCTTTCGTGTATTTCTCCGCCTGTAGCAACCGCATGTATCGCCGCAGGCAGCATCGCCCAAGCGGACCCGAACAAGATCGGCTGGGCGGCTTGCAAACTCGCCTTGGTCGCATTTATTATGCCGTTTATGTTTGTGTATCAGCCCGGATTGCTCATGGAAGGAACCGTCGGTACGATTCTCGTTGCGGTCTTGACTTCCGCGATTGGCATCGCTTCCTTGGCTGCTGCAGTGGAGGGCTGGCTCCTGAAAAATATGAACGGGTTTGAGCGTTTAGTCATTTTCGTAGCGGGAGTCATGATGATTTTCCCTCAAGCTTATATGGATATTATCGGGATTATCGCTGCGTCGTCGGTGTTGGTCTCCAAGTATTTAAGTCGGCGCGCACCCAACTTAACGGAGAATAAAAGTATATGATGAAATCATGGGTGGAACGACTTCCGGAGGCAGAGCGGGGAACCTATGAGCAGCTAGGTTACCATACCCGTCAAACGATGGGTTCCAGACCCGCGTTGTTGATCATTGACTGCACGTACGGTTTTACGGGTTCCAGACCGTTACCTTTGGAGCAGGCGACTCAAGAATACCGGACTTCCTGCGGAGAAGCGGCGTGGGAGGCGATGTCCGCGATCCGGCAGGCCGCCGGGCGGTTTCGCGAACTTCAGCTTCCGGTCGTCTATACGGTTATGGACCTGCGGCAAGGGACTTATGCGGGGACGGCGACAAAGCCTAAGTCGGTCACGCATGAAGCTCACGAATTATTTAATCAATTCGCGGAAGACATCCGACCGCTCGACCGCGAATGGGTGATGCCGAAGACCAAAGCAAGCGCCTTCTTCCACACCCCCTTGCTGAGCTATCTCATCAGGCAGCAGGTGGATGCCCTTGTCTTATGCGGAGGCTCCACCTCCGGTTGTGTGCGGGCGACAGCCGTTGACGGATTTTCCAACGGGTTTCCATGCTTCGTTATGGAGGACGGTTGTTTTGACCGCTCCCGATTTGCACATGAAAATAATTTGTATGATCTGGACGCCAAGTACGCTTCCGTACTCACTTGGGAACAATTGAAGCCGTCCATTTCCGCAAACCGCCTTCCTTGATTCAATCTGCCGTTATGTGACAAAAAATCGAAACTTGTTCCGCATGGCGGCACAGCTTTGTTTATGGCAGGGAGCGCGCTGTTAGAATGGGCATAAAGCGATTGAAGCAAGGGAGAATTCGAATGAGGGTGCCGCCGTTAGAAATCGATTTGTTGAAGACGTTTCAACGGGTTGTCACATCAGGGAGCATCAGCAAAACTGCAGAAGACATGTATTTATCGGTGTCTACCGTCACCGGAAGAATCAAAGCCTTGGAGGATAAGGTCGGTGTCCCGTTGTTTGTCCGAACGGGCCGGCGGATTGAACTCACGGATGCAGGAGCGGCGTTCGTCGCATACGTGGAACGGTTTATGGATCTCATCGAAGAAGGACGGAGCCGGATTCATGCCAGGGGCATGGCCCATGCAGGGCATCTGAATATCGCTGCGACGCCGTTCTTCACCAGCTACATGCTGCCGGACATGATCAGGAGGTTCGCTAAGAAGTTTCCGAAGGTAAGGCTGAAGTTGTCGGCTTGCTCCAATTCCCAGGTACTCAGTTTGGTCACGCAAGGGAAGGCGGACATCGGCATGGTTCAGGAGCAGCCGCAGGAGAAGGGCCTCGTCCGTTATCCGCTGCTCCGCGATCCGGTCATCCCGGTAGTGCCCAAGGGACATCCTTTAACCCGGCTTGAGGCGATCGGTCCGGAAGACGCGGCGTCATGCCCCATATTGGGGTTCGATACGCGTTCGGAGCCATGGAGCCTTCTGGAGCAATGGTTTGCTCGGCACCGTCTTGTTCTCCGGGTTCACATGGAATTCGACCATCCGGAAACGCTGAAACGATATTTGCAGCCGTTCGGCGCTATCGCTTTCCTGCCTGGTCTCACTGTTGCTGAAGAGCTGGAGAGCGGGGATTTGGTCAGTCTGCGGATGGCGCCGCCGCCGGATATCCGCTCTTCCTTGTTTATGGTCTCCCGAAGCGAAGCCTCGAATCATGCACAGGCTTCCCAAGCCTTTATGGAGTTTGCCTTGCGGGAAGCTGCGGAAATAGCGGGGGGTGCCGAATGAACGTATTCCACCTGGATGTGCTCGGCCAGTTGATAGAACACAGCAGCTTAAGCCGGGCGGCCGGGGAGCTCGGCGTATCGCAGCCCGCTGTCACGATGCGGATCAAGGCGCTGGAGGATGAGCTTGGCGTACCTTTAGTTAGCCGGGCAGGCAACAAGCTGACCGTAACCGCCGAGGGCATAGCGTTCTACGAGTGCGCCCGAAGATCGCTGCGCGTGCTCAAGGATGGCCTGGAACGTCTGGCCGATGCTCAGAGCAGCCCGAAAGTGCGGCTGCCTGTGGCAGGAACCCCGACCATCATGACTTACTTTTTACCTCCGCTGATTGGCGATTTTATCCGCAAGCGGCCGGAATGGGATATGCCGCTGCACATCGGGAGCACGCGCGAAGTGATGGAAATGTTGTTTGACGAGGTCGCCTACGTCGGATTTATCGCCGGATACCTGGAGCATCCGGACATGGTCAGCCTTCCGATCTGCGCCTATCCATTCCGGCTTGTTGCTGCGCCGAAGCATCCGCTCGCCCAATGCCCCAGCCTCCATCTTTACGACCTGAAGAACGAACCGCTGCTGATCAGCGAGAGGGAATCCAATTCCTCCTATATGATCCATAATTTGTTTCGGGAGCACGGCCTGCCGATCCGCATCTCCATGGAATTGAACCATTTCGATGCGGTGAAACGGATGGTGATGGCCGGTAACGGCATCGCCTTTCTGCCTTCCATCGTCGTGGATCAAGATGTCGAAGCAGGCAAGCTCGTGGTGCTGCCGCTTCATCTGAACCGCCCGATCAGACGGGAAATCAGCCTGATTTTCCGAAAAACGAGGATCGAGCATCAGGCGCTCGTCGAGCTGATGCGGCAATTCATGCTGTGGCCGGTCGAATTGCACACGAAGGCTTGAGTTACTTTACTCAAACATGGTATGATGAATCTGCCGAACTACTTACATAATTTCACATACTTCCGGTTAATTTGTGTAAACGGTTACAGAAGGAGAGATGTTCATGGCAGGAAATCGCGCAGTTGTTTACGTTGGACCAGGAGAAGTGGAGGTTCGGGATATCAGTTATCCCGAATTGATTTTGCGGGACGGACCGGGTGTCAACCCGTTGAACGTCGGCAGGAAATGTGAGCATGGCGTCATTCTGAAGGTGATCACGACTAATATTTGCGGCAGTGACCAGCATATGGTGAGAGGCCGTACAACCGCTCCAAGCGGCTTGGTATTAGGGCATGAGATTACCGGAGAAGTCATCGAAGTCGGACGCGATGTCGAGTTTATTAAGAAGGGCGATCTTGTTTCCGTTCCCTTTAATATTGCTTGCGGCCGGTGCCGGAACTGCAAAGAACGCAACACGAATGTATGCTCGAATGTGAATCCGGACCGTCCGGGCTCGGCCTACGGCTACGTGGATATGGGAGGCTGGGTCGGCGGCCAGTCGGAGTACGTCATGGTTCCTTACGCGGACTTCCAACTGCTTAAATTTCCGGACAAAGACCGTGCTATGGAAAAAATTCTCGATTTGACCATGCTGTCGGATATATTCCCGACGGGATATCATGGCGCAGTAAGCGCCGGTGTCAAGCCGGGATCTACCGTTTATGTCGCGGGTGCCGGTCCGGTCGGTTTGGCTGCGGCCCACTCCGCCCAGCTGCTTGGCGCAGCTGTTGTCATCGTAGGCGACCTGAACAGCGAAAGATTAGCGCAGGCCAAGAGCTTTGGGTGCGAAACGGTTAATTTGCGCGAGCATGCGAACCTGGCTGAGCAAATTGACCAAATTCTAGGGGAGCCTGAAGTGGATTGCGCGATCGACTGCGTAGGATTCGAAGCGCACGGCCATGGCCACGCGCATGGCGAAGCGCCTGCTACCGTATTAAATTCGATTATGGAGGTTACACGTGCTGGGGGAAGGCTTGGCATTCCCGGACTCTATGTAACCGGTGACCCGGGCGCTGTCGATGAAGATGCCAAAATCGGGACCTTAAAAATCCGATTCGGCTTGGGCTGGGCCAAATCCCATACGTTTGTAACCGGACAAACGCCGGTCATGCAGTATCACCGGGAATTGATGACGTCCATCCTGAGCGGAAAAGCCCAAATCGCCAAAGCGGTCAACGCTACTTTGATCTCGCTCGACCAAGCGCCTGCCGCTTATTCGGAATTCGATAAAGGCGCTTCCAAAAAGTTTGTAATTGACCCTCATCTTTCCGTAAAACGATAATAGACCTGCATGCAGGTGCGAAAGAGGATGCCAACGGCAACAGCGGCATCCTCTTTTTTGTATGGCGGCACTCGCTCGCTGCTTCAATTTCCTTCCAAGGCTTTTTCCGCAACCCGATGATCGATGCCTTCTCTTAATATTTTGGCCGAAAGCACGCCGATGACCAGGGACCAGACGGGCGCAGCAATCCCAAGAAAAGTCACGTTGGACACAGCGATCGCAAACGCAAACACGGTGGAATAGCGGTAGGTGGATTCCGAAAAAGCGGATTGCAGGCTGTTCATCAACACCCCGATCAACGTAAATCCCGCGATAATGGTAATAAAAGAAAGCGGCAGCACCTCAATAAAAGAAACGGCCCACCACGCGAACAGGCCAAACACAAGCACCAGGCTTCCTGAAACGACACCCGCCCAGTAACGTTTGTGTTTGGGGCCCGATTCGTCCTGGCTGCAGATGGCGCTCATCATCCCTCCAACGGTGGCAGCATGTCCGCCGAATAAACCGACGAAGGAAGTGGCCAAGCCCGAAATGACCAAGATCCTGTTGACGGGCAGCTCGAAGCCATTTTTTCGGAGCGCGGCAAGGGCTACGGCAATATCGTTGCTTAGAATCAGTACGGCGACCGGTATCGTGATCGATATAAAAGCATGCGCGGTAAAGGTAGGCATTACGGTTTGCGGCCATGCGAATACCGCTTCTTTCATCGGCGGCAAGGAGCCGCTGACCGCAAGTCCTATGATGCCGAAAACCAGTACCCCGATGATCGGCGGGATTTTCTTGGATATTTTCGGCATGATCAAAAATCCGAATACGGCTAACCCGCCAATAAGCGGAGCTTGCTTGAGGGCGGGAACCATTTTGACGATATAGTTCAGGACCAATCCCGCCAGCATGGCGTCCAGCATCGGTTTCGGAATGTAACGGAGCCACTTGTCGAACAGGCCGGACAACCCGACCAGCGCAACGACGACTCCCGCCAATATGTAGCTCCCTGCCAGTTCGGATAAGGAGAACCCGGAAACAGCCGTGCTTAAAAAGGCTATCGCTGTAATGGAATGGCAGCCGGCGATTGGAATTTTGTACATCAGCGCCAAAGCAAGATTCAATAGGCCGCCGATGATGTAAACGGCACAAATCCAGGAAATGAGCACAGGCCTGCTGAAGCCTGCGGCGTTCGCCGTATCAATCACAAGAATGAGGCCCCCTGTATAAGCCATTAGAGCGGATATGATACCGCTGGATACGTTCTGCGTGTTCAAATGTGGCACCTCCAGCTTCATCTAATTCTTTTATTATAATCCTACCTGTCAAGCCCCCGCATTTCATGCATGGCAAGAGTTCAATTTTCCGTAATAATAATAGCCCGTTCGAGTCATAGGAATCTCTGGGGGAATAAGTAAAATTAAAAATGTGCCATGGAAAGGAACGAGGCCCGTTCCCGTCTCTTCGCAACAAGTAATTAGGGACGCGGTCCATCTAAGGAATGGCGAAGGAGGAGGGAGCGAACGTGCAGTTTGAGATTCGCAAGTCGGGGAACAGCGGCCTGCCCGGTATACCGGAAGCAAGGACAGACGGAAGCGGGACAATGTTGGACAAGTTTGTAGCGAATACGGTCAATCGGCAGCTTGCTCCAGGGGATTTGCTGCCCCTGAGCCCGTACAGCATACGGCCGTAAACCTGTCTTTATCGTTTCATCCGACGGGTTGTCCGATGTCGTGAACATCGGCTTCCCGAATGAATAGAGCGGCCGCTTTACCGGCGATAATCGGAAAGCGGCCGTTGTGTTGTTGTGTGGCGGATATGCCCGCTGGAGCATGTATCAGACCGGTTTTAAGCTTTGTTCCCGGTACTGTTTGGCGGCAGCGACCATATTCCGGAGGGCTGCGATCGTTTCGTCAACGCCTCTCGTCTTGAGTCCGCAGTCCGGATTGATCCAGAACAATTCGGGGTCCAGCACGGCAAGCGCGCGGTCGATCATTCGCACCATCTCATCCACGGAAGGCACTCTCGGACTGTGAATGTCGTACACGCCAAGACCGATGCCGTGATCGTAGGTGTGCTCCTCGAAGCTGTGCATCAATTCGCCGTGGCTGCGGGACGTCTCGATGGAGATGACGTCCGCATCCAGGGCACGGATCGAATCGATAATATCGTGAAACTCGCAGTAGCACATATGCGTATGGATTTGCGTCGTATCCTTGACCGTCGATGTAGCCAGCCGGAAGGCAAGCACCGACCACTCCAGATACTTCTGCCAATCTTCCCGCTTCAGCGGCAGCCCCTCGCGAAGTGCAGGCTCGTCCATCTGGATCATTTCCACACCGGCGCGTTCGAGCGCTTCCACTTCGCGGCGAAGCGCCAAAGCGATCTGATAGGCCACCGTCTCCCGCGGGATATCGTCCCGGACGAAGGACCAGTTCAGAATGGTAATCGGGCCCGTCAGCATGCCTTTGACCGGTTTAGCGGTCAAGCTCTGCGCATAGACGGTTTCATCGACCGTCATCGGCTTTGTGAATTCCACGTCGCCGTATATGACAGGCGGCTTCACGCAGCGGGAGCCGTAGGACTGTACCCAGCCGTTCGACGTGAACGCAAAACCGTCCAGTTTCTCGCCGAAAAATTCCACCATATCCGTCCGTTCAAATTCACCGTGAACGAGCACATCCAGATCCAATTCCTCCTGCAAAGCGATCCAGGTCCGAATTTGTTCCCGGATAAAGGCTTCATACTGCTCCTGGCTCCATTCGCCGCTTCTCCAATGTTTCCGGGCCTGTCTCACTTCGAGCGTCTGCGGGAAGCTGCCGATCGTAGTCGTGGGCAGGAACGGCAAGTTCCACTTGCTCTGCTGAACGGCACGCCGCTCCGCAAAGGGCCGGCTTCGCTCGGACGGCTGGAGGGCGATCCGGCTCGTTTCGGACTGCACCCGTTCGTTGTTTCGGGAAGGGGAGGCGTTGAGCTCCTGAACCGCTTGACGGCTTTGTTCCAGCTCGGCTGCGATTGCCGCGGGACCTTCGTTCACGGCTCGGGTCAATAGTACGAGCTCCTCGAGCTTCTCGTTTGCGAACGCAAGTGCGTTCCGCAGCGTAGGCTCCAGCTTCGTTTCATGTGCGGCCGTGACCGGAACATGAAGCAGGCTGCAGCTTGGCTGGATCATCATTCTCTCATACGGGACGATCGGGGACAACGTGTGGAGCAGCCGGAGCCGCGCGTCCAGATCGGAACGCCAAATGCCTCGTCCGTCGATCAAGCCGACGCCAAGCCTCTTATCTGCAGGAAATCCATATTGCAGCAAATGCTCGCTGTTTTTGTCCAGCCCGTGAGCGAAGTCGAGGCCAATGCCTTGAACCGGCAGCGTAACGATTTGTTCATACAGATCGACGGCGTCGAAGTACGTTTGCAGCATCAGCTTAAGACGTGGGGCCGCTTCGTTCAGCTTCTTGTAAACGAATGCGAGCCGCTCCATATCGGCTTCCGTTAATGAGGTCGCAAGAATCGGCTCATCGATCTGCACCCATTGCGCGCCTTCCTGCTCAAGCTCGCTCAATATGCGGGCATACAAAGGCACGAACCGCTCCAGCAGCTTATCGAAGTGCTCGGTCTTGTAGCCCTTGGACAGCTTCAGGAACGTGTATGGCCCGATCAGGACGGGCTTGCCTTCAATGCCGAGACGGAGTTTGGCTTCCCGGTAGGCCAGGAGCGGTTTGTTCACGGTCAGCTGCGGCTCGGCGCCGTTCAGCTCCGGCACAATGTAGTGGTAGTTGGTGTTAAACCATTTGGTCATCTCGCAGGCCGGGGCGCCCTCGCTGCCGCGGGCCATCGCGAAATAGGTGCTCAGCGGCACTTCGCCGCCTTCGTAACCGAAGCGGCCGGGCACGAGCCCGAACATCGCTGCCGTATCCAGCATGTGGTCGTAGAAGGTGAAATCGTTGACAGGGATCAAGTCGATGCCGCTCGCCTGCTGGGTGCGAAGATGGTTGAGCCGTATTTCTTCCATGCGGCTGACCAGCTCCGTCTCCTGCAGCTTTCCGGCCCAGAAGGCCTCAAGCGCTTTTTTCCATTCGCGCCCGCCGCCGATTCGCGGATATCCCAGGTTGCTGCTTAATGCTCGGTTCATAGGTATTCCTCCAGTTCATTTGTTTTCATAAGCGGTGCTTTCCCATGCAAAAAAGGCATCTTTACCCAGTAAAAGTCAAGGGTAAAGATGCCTCCCGATTGTTTGTACGGCGGCTGCCATCTTTAACACCTCCCTATCTCCCGTAGGTAAAAGCAGTGCTGTCAAAATAGGCAGGTCTCCTGGCTCCAGAATCATCGTCTTGCGTCGGCCTTCCCAATCCGAAGGATTAGTGGCGCCGGGTGACGTTCGACTCCTCTGTTACAGTGGCGGGACCGCGTCGGCATTTCACCGAACTTCCCTTTTAAGCTCCGCCCGGCATAACGACCGGTCCGGAGCACCTATTTCCACATGATTCAATTATCGAATACCGAGTAATAGTACAATATTTCTTAGGTTTATTCAAACCTTTTTTATGAACAAGCGGAGAAGAGGCAGAGCAGCGGTTGTTGTAACACAAAGTTTAAAAATAATAGCACAATTGTAGTGACAGAAATTGGTTTCATGTGCTACGCTATGCAAGTGCTACTATATACATGAAACGTGCTACTGCACACGTTAACAACTTAATTCGAAGGAGTGTTTGAGTTTAAAAATGTGTTTACGATGGACGCTAATGATGCTGTTAGTGGCAGCGCTTTGCATCAGCGGCTGCACCCGGGCCAAGACCGAGCAGGCGGCCGCCCCGAAGGAGGAGCTTGTTCTTGCGATAGGCGGCGAGCCGAGGGAGGCTTCGATCCGACAACGGGATGGGGGCGCTACGGATCTCCGTTGTTTCAAAGCACGCTGCTCAAGCGCGACAGCAGCTTGAATATCGTCAACGATCTTGCAACGGGCTATGAGGTCAGCGGGGACGGTCTGGACTGGACGGTGAAGCTGCGGAAGGATGTCAAATTTTCCGACGGGCATCCGTTAACGGCCGCCGACGTTCAGTATACGTTCCAAACCGCAGCCGCAGCGGCTCTGCCATCGATTTAAGCAATGTCAAGGATGTGGCGGCGGCGGACGAGCATACGGTCAAGTTTTCATTGAAGGAACCGCAATCGACCTTCGCCCAGATGCTTGTGAGCACAGGTATTGTTCCGAAGCATGCGCACGGCAGCGATTATGCCAAAAAACCGGTCGGCTCCGGCCCTTATAAGCTAGTGCAATGGGATCAAGGGCAGCAGCTGATCGTCGAGCCGAATCCCGAATATTACGGGACGAAGCCCTACTTCAAGAAAATCACATTCCTGTTTCTTGCCGAGGATGCGGCTTTCGCCGCCGCCAAAGCCGGAACGGTCGATATGGCGGCCATCCCTGCGGCGTTCAGCAAACAGCAGGTGAGCGGCATGCAGCTTCAAGCTATACATACGGTGGACAACCGCGGAATCATGTTTCCCTACGTAAAATCGGGCGGCCAAACGAAAGAAGGATATCCGGTCGGCAACGATGTCACCGCGGAATTGTCGATCCGCAAGGCGATCAATCTGGCGCTGGACCGCAAGGCGCTGGTTCAAGGCGTCTTGGAGGGACACGGCACGCCCGCGTATTCGATTAATGACGGGCTGCCCTGGTTTAATGCCGAGGCCGTCATTCAAGACGGCGATATGAATGCGGCGAAGCAGCTGCTTGCGGACGACGGATGGAAGGATACGAACGGCGACGGCATCGTGGAGAAAGGCGCTCTGAAGGCCGAGTTTACCCTCATCTACCCGTCAAGCGACGTCACCCGCCAGTCACTTGCTCTCGCCGCAGCCGATTCGCTCAAGCCGCTTGGCATTCAAGTCAAGGTGGAAGGGAAAAGCTGGGATGACATTGGCAAGCAAATGCATGCGAATGCGGTTCTCTTCGGCTGGGGAAGCCACGATCCGGTGGAAATGTACAATGTGTACAGCAGCAAGTTCAGCGGCGTCGATTATTACAATCCCGGATTTTACCACAATCCGGCCGTTGAGGCTTACATGAATCAGGCTTTGAAGGCGATCCATGAGAAAGACGCCTGGAATCTGTGGAAAAAAGCCCAGTGGGACGGCCAAACCGGCTTGAGCGCGCAGGGGGATGCGCCTTGGGCCTGGCTCGTGAACCTGGACCACTTGTATCTGGTGAAGCTGGGCCTCGATATCGGCAAGCAGAAGATTCATCCGCACGGACACGGATGGCCGGTAACCGACAACATTGAGGAATGGCGATGGAACTCCTGACGCGACGAAAGTCAAGGGCAGGGGGGAACGCCGTTCTGGCGGCAGGCCGGTTTGTACTAAACAAAGGGGTCAAGCTCATCGCGCTGCTGCTCGCTGTCAGCGCCGTCTCCTTTACGCTCGTGCAGTATTCCCCGCATGAATTCACGCCGGTTTGCCATTATAGGCTGTCAGCATGCGCATATTGGAATATTTATCAGCGAAATGCTGGAATTAGGTTACACTTGCGCAGGAATATTTGAGGATGATAATGATGAGCTGGCCCAAGGCTTTGCTGACCAATTCGGCATCCCTCTTGCGGAAGATAAAGAAAGCTTGCTGGGGGACGACATTGCTGTCATTGGCTGTGCTTCGATCAATGCACATAAAATAGATGTCATCGAGCTATGCGAAAGCCGCGGGAAGCATGTGATGCTGGACAAACCGGCAGTCACAAGCAGGGAAGGACTGGAGCGATTGAAGGCTGTGCTTGACAGGGGGCGCATTCAAATCGGCATGCTGCTCACCGAACGGTTTCATCCTGCCATCTATACGTTGAAGCAGCAGCTCGAGCAAGGTGCTTTAGGCGATATCGTCACGATCGGCATGCGAAAGCCTCACCGCTTGGATGCATCGAAACGGCCTGCCTGGTTTTTCTCCAAGCAGCTTTCAGGCGGAATTCTGATTGATCTGCTTGTTCATGATTTCGATCTTCTCCGCTGGTTTACGGGAAAAGAAATTGAAAAGTTCGATGGCTGCGTGGGCAAAACGATTTTGCCTGAGCACCCGACCTTTTATAATACGGCAAGCGTTCAAGTTGTCATGGAGGATTGTATCGTGGCCCAGCTTTATGCCGATTGGCATACCCCGGGCAAGAGCTGGACGTGGGGGGACGGACGGATTTTCGTAACAGGAACGGAAGGATTCGCCGAGCTAAGGCTGCAAGGGGATCCATTTGTTCGAGAAGAGAGCATCATGATTCAACTGACGAATGGAGAGCCTGCTGTCTTGGTCCCTCTCCTATCGCCACCATGCACGATTACGGAAGATTTCATCCGGCGTATACAAGGCTTGGATTCCCTCCTGACCCACAACGATATTCTTAAGACAACGGAAGCGACCATCAAGGCCGATGGGCTTGCAACCATTTTAGATTTGCACGAGAGGAAGATTCAGCGATGAAGAAGGAAAGAACAACGACGAAGTTTGCGATCGTGGGATGCGGTGTTATTGCCGAGATTCATGCCAATGCGATTCAAGAAGTTGAGGAGGCCGAGCTGATTGCGGTTTGTGAAACGGAAGCAGAGAAAGGACAGAAGTTCGCGGATAAACACGGTGGCAAGCTTTATACGCAGCTTGAAGATATGCTGCGCAACGATGATATCGATGTGGTTTGCATATGCACGCCAAGCGGGTATCATGCGGAGCAAACCATACTTGCGGCACGGGCCGGTAAGCATGTACTGGTGGAAAAACCGATGGCGATTCACTTGGAAGACGCACACCGGATGATTCGGGAATGCAAGGAGCAAGGTGTGCTGCTGGCCACTATTTTCCCAAGAAGAATGTCGCCTGCCGCCCAATTTGTAAAGAAATGGATCGCGGACGGTAAGCTTGGGAAATTAAGCTTGTGCGACGCTTATGTGAAAATTTTCCGCAGTCAGCAGTATTATGACAGCGCCGGCTGGAGGGGGACTTGGGAGATCGATGGCGGCGGATCGATGATGAATCAGGGGATTCATACGGTTGATCTGCTGCAATGGCTCGTCGGTCCTGTGAAGTCGATTTACGGTCGCGCCCATACGATGCTTAGAAACATCGAGGTAGAGGATACGGCCGTGTCGCTGCTAAGCTTTCAGAACGGGGCTATGGGAGTGATGGAGATCACGACGACGGTATACCCTGATTTGGGTCAGCGATTGGAAATACACGGCGAGAAAGGTTCCATCATTTATAAAGAAGATGAAATTGAATTGTTACAGGTCGATGGAGAAGATATTCAAATCCCAACGTTCGAGCCTTTCCGTGTTATTCCGGACGGACACCGCATCCAAATTCGTGACATGGCCCTCGCCGTACAAGAAAAACGCGCCCCGATCGTGCCAGGCGAAGAAGGAATTCATGCATTGGACATTATTCTCGGCACCTACGAATCTTCTAAACGACAACGTGAAGTCGTTCTGGACCATTCGGATCGATCCTGACAAAGGGCGGGTGATCATCAATGAGATCCCGTGGGATAAGATTTGATACAAATGAAGCGGTTGAAGTAGAAATCAGCAACGGTTTGATCGTCTCGGTCCGCTCCATTGCTGAAGAGGAAGGGCTTCCTTGGATTTCGCCGGGCTGGATTGACTTGCAGGTCAACGGCTATAACGGATTTGACTTCAACGGTGAAATCACAACGGTTCAGGATGTGGCCGGTGTCACGGAATCGCTGTATGAAAAGGGCGTTACCCGTTACTTGCCGACGGTCATAACGGGAAGCTTCGAGAGAATCAAGCAAGCCATGACGGCCATCTCTGAGGCTTGTGAGCAATATCCGAATGTCAACAAGTCGGTAATTGGCATCCATTTGGAGGGGCCCTATGTCTCCGGCGAAGATGGTCCACGCGGGGCTCACGACAAGACGTTCGTGAGGGATCCCGATTGGCATGAGTTTGCCCAGTGGCAAGAGGCGTCGGGCAATCGGATCCGCCTGGTTACCGTGGCACCGGAAAGAGAAGGGGCTATCCCTTTTATTGAAAAACTGAAGGCAGCCGGTATTGCGGTTAGCATAGGCCACACCTGCGCTAGTCTGGAGCAGCTTGAACAAGCGGTAGCCGCAGGAGCTGCCTTGTCGACGCATCTGGGAAACGGTGCACATCCTGTATTACCGAGGCATCCCCATTACATATGGAATCAATTGGCGGAAGACCGGCTGTGCGCTACTTTTATTGCAGATGGCCATCATCTGAGTAAGGCTGTGTTAAAGGCGATGCTTCGAGCGAAGCGCGATCAATTCATTCTGGTGAGCGATTGTGTGAAATTCGGAGGCATGAAGCCAGGCCGGTATTCAAGCGTAATCGGAGCGGAAGTTGAGCTTCATGCCGACGGCAAGCTCACGCCCGTAGACCAACCGCTGATATTGGCAGGTTCTGCCCAAGCTCTGGATGTGGGCATTGCAGGCGCCATACAGCTTGCCGGAATTACGCTGAATGAGGCGATTCAAGCGGTCACGCTTCGTCCGGAACGTGTCCTCGGCTTTCCAGGCGGAGATTGGCTGCGGCCGGGTAGTGCTGCCAACTTCACGCTCTTTACAGGACCTGATGAACGGGGTTCCCTGGAAATTAGAGAGACCATCGTAGGCGGGGAAACCCAATACTTGAAGCCTTAATGGCATAAGGAGGAGGAGCCGTATGACAATCAGCATCAAGCCTGAGCGAAGTTTGACGGCAGACCATTTAAAGGTCGGGGTGTATGCCGACCGACGCGAGCTGGGTAGGGCAGCGGGAAGCGAGGCGGCGGAAGCCGTCCGTAACCGGCTGAAGGAGAAGGAGCAAGTTCGTATTGTATTTGCAGCCGCGCCTTCCCAGAATGAGTTCTTGGAGCAGTTAGCTCTGGAGGATGGCATCGACTGGAATCGAATAACCGCATTTCATATGGATGAGTACATCGGCTTACCGCAAGGCTCGCCGCAACGGTTTTCGGAATTTCTCAAGAGGAGCATCTTCAACAAAGTACAGCCCGGAGTGGTTCATCTGATCGATGGCAGCGACGGAGTGGAGGCGGAGTGCCGCAGGTATGCGGAATTGCTGCAGGAAGCGCCGATCGACTTCGTATTTCTCGGGATCGGCGAGAACGGGCACCTTGCATTCAATGATCCGCCTGTAGCTGATTTCGCTGATCCTTATGCCGTTAAAGCGATCCCGCTGGAGACCGCATGCAGACAACAGCAAGTCAACGACGGGTGCTTTCCGGATCTGAATGCGGTGCCTACACACGCCCTAACCTTAACGATCCCTGTACTTATGTCCGCTTACCGACTATTCTGCATGGTGCCGGGTCCGACCAAACGCGAAGCCGTTAGGAATACGTTAAAGCTTTCCATTACGACAGCATGTCCGGCGACGGTCCTTCGCACCCACCTGAATTGCACCTTGTATGTGGATAACGATTCGTTTGATATGACTTCATATGGATAGCCCGCCAGCTTCATTCTTAATCATGAGCCACAGACGACTTTGATCTCTGTGGCTTTATTGTTGTCGTGATCAAAGGGAGGCACTTGAGAAAAACAGTACGACGCATCCTCGTTTTCCAAAGTCCTGCAATGGCTTCAATGAATTACTGTTTTTGAGTCCCGTTTTCCGCCGGTTTCTTAGGTATTTCCGGCTGCGTCTCGCTGCCGGAACCTTCGGGCTTACCCGCGTCGGGCTCCGGCGGATGGGGCTTGCCAAGGTCGGGCTTTGTTTCCTCTGGTTGAGCGGGCTCGTTCTTAGCCCGATCCGGCTCAGCGCTTTCCGCTCGAACAAGCACATAATGGTCCTGCTCGTAGCGGTAATAGCCGCGCAGCAAGGCTCCCGCGTCCGACGCGCCGGTTACCGCCGACAGCGGACGGGCAACCGTCAGCTCGCCGTCCTGACCGGACATTATCGCGTCCGCTTCCACGTCAAGAACCGGATGCAGCCCGGTATTGCCGATTTGCACGAGCACATACCGCGCTTTGCGCTGCGCAGAAACGCCTTCGATCAGCAGCAGCTTGTCGCCGCCCGGACTTGCCGGCTCCGAGTAGCGCACCGACTTGGGCTTCACGCCGGGGCTCAGTTCGGTTTCAAGCAGCCCGGGGCTGCCGTCCGCTTGCAGCTGCGCAAAGAAAAGCCGCGTGCCTGTCTCGCTCAAAGCTGCCGCCTGCGCGGATCCGTCCCGTCCTTTGAGCCTCGTCACCGCTGCCAGCTTGCCCGGGGCGCCGGCTGCTTGCAGCAGCTGCTGAGGGTCGTTCGCCAGCTTCCGCTGCTCAACCGCCAGCAGCTCCTTCGACGTGTCGCGGTAATCGCCGATCGTCCGATACAGGGCGATGGCTTCGTCGTACTTGCCGCTGTCGGCAAGCGCAGCCGCTTTTACCAGCCGATTGCGGATAACCGAGTCGACATACGCGTCGATTTTGCTGCCCGGCCCGGCCCAGGCCTCATACGATTTGAGCTGCTGCGCAGCGTCCAGAAATTTCCCCAAATCCTGCTTCTCGACGATGCTGAGCGAACCGAGTGCGAGCTTCTCCAGCTTCGGCGCGATCCATGCCGCCTCCCAGCCCAGCCGTTCATAAGAGATCCTCAATTCTTCGCCGAGCTTCCATACTTCCTTGTAAGGCTTCGTTCTGGCGAGCGCATCCAGCCTCGCCGTATCGCGACTCTGGAGCAGCGCGTTCACCGCTTTGCGCTTGGCGGCGTCGCCGCCGTAATACGCCGCGGGAATCAGGATCAGCTCGGAAGCCGCGCTGCCGGTGTCGTCCGCGGGCTTGCTGCCCGCAAGCCGTTTCTCCGCCGCTTTGCGGGCAGCGGAGAAGGCGTCCGCGAGCGCCGTTTCGAGGTGCGCTTCGCTTGCGGCCTGTGCGAACCGCTCGGCGTCGGCTGCCCCCCGCGCGGCGTGCTGCTGCTTGGCTTCCTGGTAGTCGGCGTGCGCCTTTGCCAATCCGGCCACGCTGCCGGAAGCAGCCGCTTCGGCAATCGAAGCGGAGAGCGAGGCCACGGTTCGCATCGTGTGAACAACCGGCTGCAGCTCGGCGAGGGAGGCGGATATTTCCTCCTTGCGGTAGTCGAAGCCGGGAACCGAGCTCGCTTTCAGGTACTGCGCCTCCGCTTCCATCAGCCGCCCTGCGGCTTTATGTGCTTCGGCCTGCTTGTACGCGCGAACCGTCTGCAGCGCCGCATACGTTTTCCAGCCCGCCAGGGCGAGCATGATCGCGAGCATCACGGCAGCTGCCGTTCTGACGCGGTTCGCACGTTGATAGGTAAACCCCTTCACAAACTTTCCCGCCTTTACGATTTGGAATGAGCATCTTCACCGGACAGTACCGGTACGGCTTGCGGCTTAGACGCGTCGCCGCCGAAGCGGCGGTTCACCGTTTGCCGCACGCGTTCGAACAGCTCGGGATCCTCGTCCGCGCGTTCTGCCGCAAGCTGTTGAAGCCGGCGCAGCCGGTCCTCCGGCAGCGCGTCGGCATAATCCAGCACAAGGCTGCGGTAGAGGGGCAGATGCGACCGGATGCGCAGCGCCGCTGCGGCTGCTGCCGTCAGCACTTCCGAACCGTGCGGAAGTCGTTCGATCTGTTCGCGGTGCTTCACGACATATTGGATCGTCGGCCGGTCAATGAGCTGTGGCTTGACCCGGCCGACCTCCAGCAGATAGGCCACAAAATCGCCGTCGAACCGGTCCGGAATGAGCGAGGTCAGCTCAAGCTCCATATCGCTGCGCAGAATGAAGCGGTTGAGGCACATGAGCTTGAGCAGCCGGATCGGGTTGTCTTTGATGAAAAATCCGATTTCGCGGAATTTCTCGTACGCCGATTTGTAGTCTTCGGCCTTCAGGTCGGCTTCCGCCTTGTCGATATCCTGCAGCAGACCTCGACGAATTTTTTCATGTTCTTGCAGGAGTAGACGGCTCAATATACGTCTAAGGAGATAAGGCTCATAGGTTTGGCGGATTCTGGCGTAAACCGCGATCAGCACCGCGCCGGTCCCTAAGGCAGCCGCCATCTCGGCAAAGCTGCGCGCCACAAGAAAGCCCGCCGCCGCGAAGATGCCGAGAACGAGCATGTCCGTATAGGCGCGCTGCCGGCTCACCGCCTCCGCGGGCTTCGGAAGCGGCATCCACGTCTGCACCGCGCCGCAATCCGGGCAGCTCTCGGCGTCCAGGCAGGTGTAGGCGCCGCAGCGCTTGCATTGGCGCAGACGTTGAAACAAATAGGCCGTTCGCATCGTCTTAGTCAATTGGATGGGTTTTTTTGGACTCATGTGACACCTCCTTGAAGCGTCCGGCCAAAGCTTCGTCGATTTGTGCGAGCGAAATGTCGTGTTTTTTATAATAGACGAACGTCAGCAATCGGACCCCTGCATACAATGCGGCGACAAGCAAAACGATCAAGGTTAGCATGGCACTCTCCCCAGGACAGCGAGAATCTTAAGAAAATGATAAGAATTCGCTGAGTAGCATTTTTATTTAGGACCAGATATTATATTAAATTACTAGCGACTGTAATGAACATTGTACAACCCTATCCGACAAAATACTACAAGAGCGACAGCCTTCGGGCGCAGGCGCTTGTTTGGAGGAATGACCCGCTGTGAGAAAAAGAAACCTATGGCCGCGCACGCTGCTGCCGCTGCTGCTGGCCGTGCTCCCGCTGCAGACGGCTGCGGCACAGACGGCCGGGCCGGCCGGGCCGGCCGGCGATGCGAGAATGGACGCCGTGCTTGCGGTGGATGTCAGCACATCCATGAACGAAAGCGACGTGAATAAGGTAAGCTTCGAAGCCGTCAAGCTTTTTGTCGACATGGCTTCGGTACAGGGCGACAAAATCGGCGTCGTCGCCTATACGGACCGCATTATGCGCGAGAAAGCGATGCTCCTGATGAAGGACGCGTCGGACAAGCAGAGCGTGAAGACTTTCATCGACCAGCTCGACCGCGGGCCTTACACCGATCTGGCCGTCGGTGTGAATGAGGCGTTGAAGGTGCTGGAGAACGGAGCCGATCCCGCTCATACCCCGTTGGTCGTCCTTCTGACGGACGGCAACAACTCGCTGCCTGCCGGCAGGACGCAGGAGCAGTCGGACAAGGAACTGGCCGGAGCGGTCGAGCGGGCCAAGACCGAAGGCATTCCGATCTATACGATCGGACTGAATGCCGACGGTCAGCTGAACCAATCGGCGCTCGAACGGATTGCGGGTGAAACGGACGCCAAATCGTTCGTGACCAGCTCGGCCGACGATCTGCCGGCCATCCTGAGCGAAATCTATGCCCGCCATTTGAAGCTGAAGGTGCTGCCGATTCAAGAGCTGAACGGGAGCGGGGCCTTCCAGGAGGTGGCGCTCGACATTCCGAACGCCAGCGTCAAGGAGGCGAACATCTCGATCATGTCCGGTTCCCCGGTGGAGCTGAAGCTCTCCGATCCGAAGGGCACGGAGGTGCCTATACCTTCGGACAAGATTCTCTTTTCGTCGTCAAGGGCTTATTCGCTTCTCAAAATTTTGCAGCCCGCACAAGGGACCTGGAAGCTGCAGGTGAAGGGCGCGCCGAAGGATAAGATCAAGATCAACCTCATTTACAACTACGATCTGAAGCTGCAAATGGAGCCTTTGCCTACTCAGACGTGGAAGGTGGGGGATGATGTTGCAGTTCAAGCGTATTTGGAATCGGGCGGCCGGAAAGCCGGAGATGCGGATCTGTACAAAAGCTTGAAAGCGACGCTGATCGTCAAGGATCTGCAAACCGGCAGGACGGAGGAAAAGCCGCTCGTCTCCAGCGCGCAGGGAATTGCCGGCAGCTACAAGCTGCCCGAAGCGCACGAATACGAGCTGAAGGTAAGGGCGGAAGATGCGGGCTACATCAGAGAGACCGACCCGGTCAAGCTGTCGGCGGCGGGTGCCGCCGGCAGGGCGCCGTCACCGCAATCGGGGCCGGAAGCGGCGGAGCCGGGTCTCGGGGCCGGGGCGTGGGCGGCGATCGCCGCCGGCGTTTTGGCCGCTGCGGCTGCGGGGCTGTACGGCTTGGCGCTGTGGCGCAAAGCGAACAAAGGCTTCGTCGGGCAGATGGTGATCGAGGTGCGCGACGAAGATACGGGAGAGCGGACAACCCCGCAGTACCGCAAGCTGGACGCCTTCAAAGGCAAGGTCACGCTTCACCAGCTGCTCCAGCTCGCTCCCGAATTTGCCGAGACGAAGGATTTGACGTTCCGCCCCGGGCCGAACGACAGCCTGCTGCTGTATAACGGGTCGGCCTGCGTCATCGAGAAGGGCGGACGGGTACTGGACGCGGCAGGCGGCAAAGAGCTGCGGGCGGGAGACCGCATCCGCATTATGCTCAGCGGGGTCCACCGCTCGGTGACGCTCGAATACATCAAATAGCAGCTTCATGAAAGAGACAAGCAAGCTTGAGCATTCTAACCGTTCATCGTTATCCCATAGGAGGGTCAAACATGAAAGCAGTCGTAAGAGAACATATTCAGCAGCTCGACGTGTCGCTCGGCGGTGGCATCGTCAGCGAGAAAATACGGGTCGACACGATCGACAACCCGATGCTGGTCATCGGTCTCGGAGGAACCGGCATCGATGCGCTGCTCCGCTTAAAGTATCAGGTCAACCGCCGGTTTAAGCTGCCCGAGGACCCGTACACCAAGAAAAAGCGCGAAAAGCCTGACAATATCGAGTTTCTCGCCTTTGAGACGAACGAACACGACCGGGGCAAAAGGTACAAAGGCATCGGCCTCGACCCGATGACCGAGTTTGTGCTGCTTGCCAACGCCGAAATCGGCAGCGTGCTGCAAAACCGCAGCATCCTCGAGCCGTACATCAAGGAATGGCTGTCGCCGGAGCTGACGATTACCGACGGCATTAACGGCGCATCCGGCGTCCGCCAGGCGGGGCGTCTGCTGCTGTTTACCAAGATCGTGCAGGTCGTGCAGACGATCGAGCGCAAAATCAAATCGCTGATGGTCGGCACGAACAAGAAGCTGATGGTGTTCGTGCTGACCGGCTTGTCCGGAGGCACCGGCAGCGGCTGCTTCCTCGACATCTCGTACATCGTCCGCGGCATTCTCGAGCGTGATTACGGTGCGGCCGGGGTGGACAAGGTGAGCATTCTCGGCTACCTGTTTACGCCGGACGTCAATTTGGCGAACAAAAGCCTGACCGAGCATTCGCGCGAATATATCAAGAAGAACGGCTATGCCGCCCTCAAGGAGCTCGACTACTGGATGAACGTCGACGAGCGTGGGGAGCGGTTCCGGCAGCAGTATGCGAACATTCTGAACGTCCAATCGCCGATGCCGCCCTTCAACCTCGCCCACTTGATTTCGGCGACGAATCTCGAGGGCAAGCTGCTTGAGAACGCCTACGATTACTGCATGAACGTAACGGCCGAGAATATCACGAATTTTATGGCCAGCGAGCAGAAGCAATCCGGCGAGGAGTTCGCCATTCACGACTACATCAGCAACATCCGCACGAATATTAACCAGATGCCGAAGGCGTATGCGGCCAACTATCAATACAACATCCTGGGCGCTTCGTCGGCGGTGCTGCCGATTGAAGAGATGACGACTTACTTGGCTTATAAAGTGTTCCAGCGCATGGAGAACATGTTCAATGCCGGTCCGTCCCAGGAGGACGTCGAGAAGCTTGCCCATAAGCTCGGGCTCGATCCCGATTCGATCCACCGCGAATTCGACAAACGCGTGCCGGAGCCGCTGCCCGGCTACAAGAACAGCGAGCGGCTCAGTTACGCGAACGTCGTGAAGCAGCAGGTCGTGCACGTCGACACGGAGCTGGAGCAAAGCTATTTATCCCGCGCGCGCGAGGAATATATCAAATGCCGGAAGCAGCTGCCGGGCGAGATCAAGGAGCGGTTCACCGAGCAGATTACGCGGGTGTTCCTGCATCCGGAGCAGGGGCCGTTCTATGCGTCGCGCATGATCTTGCAGGACAAGGGCTTCTGCCTGCTGAAGCTGATCTCCTCCTACATCGAAGCCTTGAAGGAAAATTTGGCGCGGCTTCCGCGCGATCTCGAAGCGGCTCAGGAAAGCGCGCTGCAAAAGCTCGGCGAAGCCAAGAGCGCGTTCATCTCCAAGGACCGCAAGAAGGATGCTTACATCGAGGCCAAAATTCAGGAGTACCTGCTGCACGCGGATCGTGAGCGGATGGAGCAGATGATCGAGTTTTACGAGGATTTGTACACGCTGATCAACCAGGACAACTCCCGGATCTATCAGGTGTTCACCGAGCTGCTGAACGAGCTGAACCGGATTTTCGAGAAAAACGGCCAAATCTTGATGAACGGCGACGAGCAGGTCGACCACAAGGGGAATAAAACGTACTACTGGAACGTCGTCAGCGTGCCGGATATGGCGAAGATGATCGGCCGATTGACGGAGGACCGCAACTCGCAGGAGCTGATCCGTGATTTTACGCAGGAGCTGCTGGCGAAGGCCAACCATTGGGTGAAGGAGCAGGAGGTCGATATCGTCGGCTCGATTTCGGACTTCCTCACCGAGCAGTTCGGCGAACTCATCACGAAGTCGATGGAAGAATATTTGATCATCCAATACGGCCATGAGGATTCGATCGAGAAGCTGGTGGAGCAGCGCATCGCCGGAAGGCTGTACGAAGAGGCGAAGCCCGTGTTTCATCTGACCAATTCGTCGGGACACTTCAATTTTCCGTCGTGGGGTTTCGTTTCGGTTCCGGTGAAGGCGCCGAACATCTTCAAGGGCATCCGCAATTTTCAAGACAACGCGATCGCCAATTCGCGGTTCACGATCAAGGAGAGCGAGGTGAAGAACCGCATCTTCTGGCTGAACACGCAGAACGGCGTGCCGTTGTTCCTGTATACGCCGCTTAAGGTATACGAGGAAAGCTACGAGCGCTCGATTCTGGAGCCGGAAGGGATCGGCCGGCATCTCGTGCAGACCGACAAAGTAAACTGGACGTACTTGCCGTCGCCGATTCCCGAGCGTTCCTGGGGCGACACCTATGTGAACGGACGGGTGCGCAGTTACAACGCGGAGGTCCGCGCGCTGTTCGACCGGGCGCTTGCGCTCGGCTGCATCCGTGAGAAAGCGGCCGATTCCGGAGCGATCCACCGCTATGAGTGCGTGCTGTCGGGACCGCTTGACCTGGAACGCAAGGTCGCGTCCTACGCGATGCAGCTGCAGGAAGCGCGTCCGAACTTGAGCGAGGTCAAGCGCTGCGCGACGGAGCTGCGGACGCTGCTTGAGCAGGGGCTCGAGCCGGTGAGCGTGAAGGATATTTTCGGCAGCGTCAGCGAAGAGATGGCGAAAGAAAACCTGATCCGTTCGCCGGAGCTGCTGCGGCTGGTCAAGGAAGAAATCCGCAAATACGAACAGATTCGCGAACGCGTCGAGGAGCTCGATAAGGTGATCGCCGCCCATCAGGACGAGGAGCGGCTGATGAAGCAGTTCATCGAGGCGATGTATACGGGAACGATTGCCCGCAGAGGCGCGCTCTATGTGTACGATCACGGGCCCGACGAAGACCCGTGGGAGCCGTTCGCCAACGTCATGCAGGCCGGACGGTTCCTGGATTTCGAAATATACGCCAAGCTGCGCGGACTCCAGCCGAAGCAGATGGCCCAGCTGCAGCGCAAATCGTCCGAACGGAGCAGGCAAATGACCGCATCCGAAGACATCTCTGACCTGCTCGGCAAGCTGCAGGAAATGGCCGGCGTTTATCAAGACGCCAAGGCGGCGCTCGATTACGACCGCGGCGATTATGTGAACGGGGAAGAGCTGTACCGGTTCTACAAAGAGATGGCCGGCAAAGTGAACGAGATGGTGCGCAGCCTGAAATAGGGCTGACAAGATAGAAAGCCGGAACGGTTCGTCCGGCTGGGGGAGAGAGCGCACATGAAGGAACGACTCGCGGCGTTTACAGATCACTACGCCGAACGAAAGGACAGGACGGAATCGGGCGGGGACGAGCGGCGGAGCCTCCGCCATCCGCTCGTTTATCTCGTCGTCGGCGACCGGTCGAAGCAGGCGCTCGAACGCCTGTTCGAGCTGAATCGCACACAGTGGACGCATCCGGAAGGCGTGATGTATGTATATGCGGGGGCTGAGGAGCTGACGGGGCCGGTGGCCGGCCATGCTTTCCAGTGGCAGCCGCCGGTGCCTGCGGATGCGGACGACAAGCGCTCCCTGAGGTCCCGGCTGCCCCAAACGCTGTACGGCAGCGAGGAGAAGCTGCAGGAGTTGAACGGGCTGCTGCGGCGGCTCGTGGGCCGGATCGGGGAAAGCGGACGCTTGTACGCGTCCTTGATGCAGGTGCACGTCGCCGTGATCACGCGCGCGGACGATCCTTGGAACGCCCTGCTTCCCGAATTGACGGTGCTGCTGAAATCGGTCTTCGCCGAAAGCTTCCGCACGGTTTCGGCCGATCTGTTCGCGCTGCTGCGGGAGAAGCAGGCGCACGGCGATTACGCCTACGATGCGGCGCTTGGCGTCAGCTTCCTGCACGAGCTGGACCGCATGCAAAGCCGCTCGTTCCGGTTCGAGGCCGGGCTGCAAGTGACGGCCGACGGCCTCAAGCTGCCGGCGGTCCATCCGCCTTCGCCCTTGTTCGATACGGCTTACATGCTCGGGGACAAGGACGAGCGCGGACGGTTCGCCGAAGACGATACGGCGGTTTGCGCAGAAATTGTCTGCCGGTTAAGTTTCTTGCGCTGCCGCCAGACGGCGGACGCCGAAATCCGGCACAACCCGTACAATCATCAGCTGTTCCGGCAAAATATGATGCCGCCCGGGGCGGCCGAAGCGCACTATGCCTCGGCGGGGCTCGCCAAGGCGACCCGCCCGGACCGGGCGATCGCGCTCACGGTGCTGCTCGCCCTGCACCGCCGCCTGCTCAGGCTGATGCAGGAGAGGGGCGAAGCCGGACAGCGCGAGCTGCTGGAAGCGCTCGGACTCGATGCGGGGCAAGCCGATACGGTCGTGCAAGCCGCCATGGCTCAGCTGCCCGACCCGGTTGAAGAGATGCACGGCTTGCTCTACGAGCCGATGTCCGTCCCGGAGCTGCGGCGCATGACGCTGCGTCAGGCGGAGAGCGCGCTCTTCGGGAGCAACGCCCGTGATTTCTTCGAGCGGCAGAGCGAGCGGCTGCGGGGAGCCTTGTCCGCGGCCAGCCATGCGGAACGGCTTCGCCAAGCCGTAGAGCAGCGGCTGGTGAGCGATCCGCGGTACGGGCTGTGGGCCGTATACCGCTGGACGTCGGCGGATGAGCGCCACGGGTTGACCGGCGCGGTGCGCGAATGGCGGCTGGAGAACGACAGGCGCCTTACGGCGGGGCGCGCGGAGCTGGATGCGCTCTACGAAGAGAGCGCGGACAGGCTGCCCGCCGCCCGCGGCGGCATGCTCGGCCTGTTCGGCGCCAAGCCGAATGTGAAGGCGACGGTCGGCGCGCTGCTGGACCGCGTGTACGGCCTGAAGCGCGAGCTGCTGCGGTTGGAGCTGAAGCGCGAGCTATTGCTGCGTTACGAGCAGCTGCTGGAGGAGACGCACGAACGGCTCAAGCGGTACACGGAGCGCCTTGAGGCGATCGACAAGCGGCTGCAGGAAGCGTGCCGTCTGTGCATCTCCGAGGCGAACGACGAGATGGGCCGCAACGTCGAGGAATACTATGCGCAGGCGGTGGAGGTCATCGCGGCCGAGCTGGAGACGCGTTGGGGAGCCCGATTCGAGTTCGACGAGCGGCGTATGGGTTCCGTGGCGAAGCTCCTGGAACAAGGGGACGAGGCTTATGCGGAGCGGCTGATGCAGGTAGCCCGGAGCGATTGGTTCACTCATTCGCTGTTCGCGCAGCCTTTCGAACAGGAGCTGCTCGAGCGGGCCAACGTGACCGTCAGCTACGAGAACCGGCAGGCGCTGACCAAGGAGGAGCTGTACCGGGATTTATGCCGGGCGCTGGACGAAGAGTCTGCCGTTCGGGTGGACGTGTACCGGTTTACGCATCGTCACCGCTATGAGGAGAGCTACTTGTTCGGCGATGCCGACAGCGAGCTGCTCCGTTATGCGCTGGCGTCCGGGGAACAGGCGCAAACGAAGCTGGGCTGCATGCACGAGCAGCGGCGCAGCGGAGTCGAGAAGCTGCGGATTATGGGCGGTTTCCGCCGGGAGGACTTGATGGTTTACCGGGGCGGCAGGCGATTTTACGAAACGTACCTGCAGAACGGTTACCGGTTCCATAGGCCCGGATGGGAAGCTTCGGAGCCGGAAGCGGCTTCCGGGGCGGACGCCAAGGAAAGAGGGGATAGCCGTTGAAACGGCGCAAATGGAATGGTTTGCTCGTCGGCTTCGCCCTGGCGGGCGGACTGGCAGGCTTTATCGCAGGAGAATGGCTGCTGAGCCGCCTGTCGGGCTCGCTGCACGAAACGCTGCTGATGGGATTGTACTTCGGGCTGTTCGCCCTTCTCGTGACGGCCGGCTGTCTGCTGGCGGAAACGATATCGCCCAAGCTGAACGGCGCAAATTGGCGGCTGCGTTACGCTGCCGAAGGATGGAAGTGGCTGGTGCCCGCTTCCTTCGTCCTGCTGTTTGCCGGCGGCGCGCTGTTCCAGTGGGTATACGGGCTTGATTTCGGACGCAAGGCGGCGCCGAAGGATTACGTGCTGCTTCTCGACATGTCCGAGAGCATGAAGGAGAACGACCCGAACATGCAGAGCCGGATGGCGGCGGCTTCGCTCGTGGCCGAGATGTCGGCGGACAAGCGGGTCGGCGTCGCGATTTTCAATGAAAATACGACATGGCTTCAACCGCTCGTCGGCTTGAAGGACGAGGCGGTCAGACGGGATATTGCGGGCAAATTGGAGGGCGCGCCCGAGCCGGTTGGACAGACCGATATCGGCAAAGCGCTCGGGCAAGCGATCGAGCAGATGAACGTATCGGGAACACCGGCGAACCGCGGAGCGGTCATTCTGATTTCGGACGGGTACAGCGAGACGAATGTCGCTGACGTCACCGCGCCCTATGTGTCGCGGGGCTTTGCGATTCACACCGTCGGCATCGAATCGCCGGGGAACGAAGAGGGCAAACGTCTGCTCTTGCAGCTGGCGGAGGCGACCGGAGGGACGTACCGGCACGCGGAGCAAGCCGAACGGATTCCGGAAGCGATCGGCCATATTTATGCGGCCCAGCAGAACGGGCACTTGCTGGAGGAGCGATCCGGACCGGAGGCCGACAGCGTATATCGCGCGTCGCTCCGCGTTGCGATCATGCTGGTTGTCGGCGGGCTGCTCGGGCTTTCGCTCGGCATCGTGTTCGACAACCGTTACTTGGCGAGAAGCTTCCTGCTCGGCGGGTCGGCGGCCGGTTTGCTGGCGGGACTCGTGCTGGAAGGCGGGCTGCCGACGGACCACCCGGCTTTGACTCGTGCGGCCGCTGATCTCATATTGGCCGTGGTGCTGTCGCTGTCCACCGTCCTGTTTGCGGTGAAGGAAAGCGGCGTCGGAGCGGGCTTGCGCCCGTTCCGGCCGGCATCCGGCTACGGCAGACTGCCGGAGCGAACCGGAACGCAGGGCGAGCGGACCGGCAAACGATTCCGGTAACGGGCTAAAGGAGGAGACGGCCGATGTTGTGGACAACGGCGGAAGAGCGGCATCGCATCATGAAGGCCGCCTCGCGGCTTGCAGAAGGGGAATGTCTGGTGACCTGGCAGTGGCCGGCAGACATTCAATATGTGCAAATTTACAGCTTCGGTCCCGGGGAAGAAGAGTCCGGCGAGCAGCCGGACGAGCGCCGCATGAAGCTGTATACGCGTGAAGAATACAAAGTTCGCGGCGGGTACCGGCTGCCCGCCGATTTCATTGGAGCCCGGTATTTCCGCATCTATCCTTGCTTGATGGAGGAAGGACAACTGGTGGCGCTGCGCCAAGCGGACGGGGACAATCTCGCCCGCGTCAGCGGGGGGCGCGCCAAAGTCCGCTACTCGATTCAGTACGGACTGGGCTGGTTTGCCAAGCACCGTTCCGTGCGCATCCGGCTGCACTGTGAAATACCGGTTCCGAAGGAAGCGCTCTGTTATGTCAAGAAGCAGGATGCCGTGCCGCTGCACGCGGATGACGGCACAAGGTACCCGCTGCTTCGCGATTTGCCGGCGGGAAGGTCGGAGCTGCCGGAGATCGAGGTCGGACGCCGCGATCAGGTGCGGATTTTTTTGACCGACGGAAGAACGTATGGGGACCAATTCGAGGTCGTCCCGGAGTAAGTACACGAAGCTCAGCAGGCTTTGCGTGTAAGCAAACCGGGGAGAAGGAGTTAAGGAGGAACGTGCATGCTGGACTTTTTCAAGAGCATATTCGATAAGAAAGCGCCCGTGAAGGAACGGCCGCCGTATTACAGCATCGTGTGTCCGTACTGCTTTGCCAAATGCGAGCCGTCGGATGTGGTGTTCCGCGCTGCGCACGTCAAGGAGAACGATGACGAGTTCGCCCTGCAGGAGGACGAGCGCCTCAACGCATGGCGCCGCAAGTTCCGGCTCGCCCTGCCCGACATGGAAGCGATCGTCGATCCCGAGTTGATTCCGGAGGAAAACCGGATCTATGCCGGGCAGGTGCTGGTCGCGGTGACGGACCGTTACGGCGTGACGACGCGCCGACGGCTGTGTCCGAGCTGCCACAACGAGCTGCCGATTACGGCCGGGCAGGTGCCGAGCAACATCATCTCGATCGTAGGCGCGTCGCAGGTGGGCAAGTCGGTCTATATGACGTCGCTGATCCATACGCTGCAAACGGAGACAGCGGCGCACTTTCAGGCAGCCTGCATGCCGCTGAGCGCAGACATCTCCCGCAAGTTCCGGCACAATTACCACGAGCCGATCTTTGAGCGCGGCAGCATGCTAGCGTCGACCAACCCGAACGAGCAGCAGGAGCCGTTTATTTTTCAATTCGTGTTCAAGGACGAATCGAAGCCTCCGCTGCTGCTTGTTTTTTTCGATGTGGCGGGCGAAGGCATGGTCGAGCGCGACTACCTGGACATTTATGCGGCGCATATCCAGAACTCGTCGGGTATTTTGTTTCTCGTGGACCCGCTGCAGGTACGCACGATCCGCGACAAAATCCGCCTGAACCTCGGCGGGGAGGAAGGGGAGTTCGCGGGACGATACGACGAGCCCCGGGAAGTCGTCATTTCCCTGTACGAAAACTTCATCTCGCACCAGCAAAGCGGCAAGACGGACATTCCGACGGCCATCGTGCTGACCAAGAGCGATATGCTGCAGTATTTGCAGGAGGAGGACAGCGACTACATCCGGCCGAACAGCAACGTGTTCCGCGATGTGAGGCACCGGGGCTATCTCGACCGTACGGAATTCGAGAATATTAACGGCGAAATCCGGCGTTTCCTCGAAAAGGTGGACCGGCCGTTCAAGGATGCGGTCGACGTTTATTTCCGCAATACGGCATACTTTGCCGTATCGGCGCTCGGTTCGAACCCGGTGAACCGGCGCGTGCATGGCGTGATTAGCCCGATACGGGTGGACGAGCCGTTCATCTGGCTGTTGAACCAGCTCGATTATATCGACAGGAGAGATGCCCCGTGAATGCAAATCCGCATCGCAGCATTCAACAGCATTATTTTACGCGGGAGCGGGAAGGCGTCTTTCGAACGAACGAAGGCTTCGATACGGTAGCCGTGTCGCCCGGTCTTGACCCGGCCTTCATCAAAAACGCGCTGCATCCGTACTGCTTCTACAAGGGTCCTCGCGACCTGCCGGAATCGGGGGACGGGCCATCGGAAGCGGCGTACCCGGCGGCGCTGTCCGTGTATCATGCGGACAACGGCGACCTGGTGATCGGGCAAACGGTCTATACGTCCTACGATTTCACCGGACAGCGGAGCGCGTTTTTCACCCATCAATACGTCGTGCCTTCCGAACGGAAGGATGAATGGCTGCGCCATCCCGAACGCCTGTTTGCGTTAGGGGGCTTTGCGACTTCCTACGATATCGCGCAGGGCAAAAGCTTGTCGGAGATTCACGATCCATCCGCCGTTTACGGCCATTCGGAAGCGGGGAAGCGGGTGGAGACGGATCGGCTGCTGGCCCGTTTCGGCCTCACGCAAGAGGTGTTCGAACAGCTGCTCGCGTCGCTGATGGTATCCGTAACGAACCGGCGGAAGGTGTACGTCGTGCTGGACGCCGAGGCGGGGCAGGCGGAACCGGACGCCCGGCAGTTGATGAGGCTCCTGTTCGATTGTCTGCCTTACGCGTTCCGGCGACGACTGGGCGTGTTGACCTTTGCGGGAGAACCGGAAGGGAAACAGCATATTCATGTGACGTTTCTGGAGAAAGGGGCGCTGCGCCAAGCAGACCGGCAGCTCGAACGGGACATGCTGTTCGAGCTGCCGGCCGGGAAGACGACGGGGGCCGAGTCGGCAGGGACGGCGCGCAGACTGCTCGATACGATATGGACGCTGCGCAAGGAGCCGGAGCGTTTGCAGGAGCTGTTCGCGTTCTGCGAGGAGGCGCTGCTCGGGCAGGACGCGGTGCAGTCGCTTTCCTTGCCGGCGTACGACGAGCTGTCCGTGCTGTTCGGCATCGAGCAGGGCGAAGACGCCTTGTACGACGCCGACCGTGTTGGCGTGTGGAAGGCGCTCGGCGTATATAGCAGCGGGCCGGGAGCCGGACGCGGCAAGCCGCGGCTCCGCGAGCTGCTCGTCCGGCTGCTGCGCCTGGAGACTGCCGACGTCAAGCGCATCGCCGACCGGGCGCAGATCGAAGCGATGCTGGGCTGCGAAGCCTGCTTGGAACGCGGCGAGCGGGCCCTGCTTTGCCGCGCGCTGGCGTTATACGTGCTGCGGGCGGCGGCAGGCGGGGATATTCGCGCTGCCGCTCCGCTGTTGGAGCCGGTGCAGCAGCGGCCGGAGACGTTCCGGGCCGTATTCCGCGAGCTCTGCGGACTGTCTCCGCGAACGGCCGAGCGCTGCGCAACGTTCGCGCTGGAACGGGCCGAGGGGGCTCGCGCCTTGCAGACGGTGCTGACATTCTGGCTGGCCTATGCGGGTGCGCTGCCGGTGACTTTCCTCGCCGGCGAGACGCTGACAGCCGTCAAGCGGCTGCTCGGCAAGGAATCGCCGGCACGGAAGACCGAGACGGCCTCGGCGCTGTTCCGCTTCTTCGACGAACTGGCCGAACGGGAAGGCCTGCAGCGTTACGTGGATTACGGAGAGCTGATGAAGCTGGAAATTCAGCTGGGGTTGCTGGAAGAGGTGCCACTAAGCGAGCTGGGGGCGGACGATTTGGTCCGATTGGGCTTCATGCTGGACCCGCCGGCTCCTGAGCTTCTGCCTCACCTGACGAAGGGCCATCGGCTGACGCTTGAATTGTGGGCGGCGGTGTACCGCGTGCTGACCCTGGAACGCGGCGGTGAGGCCCAAGCGGAGGCCTGGCTTGCCAAGCTTGGACCGCTGGAATTGGAACGGGCGCAAGCCTTCCTTCGCAGCGCGTGGGACGACGGCCTGTCTCGCTCCGTATTTTCACGCATCGCCTTCGGCTTCTATCAGGGCGGAGACGGGGTGTCCGGAAGCCGCGGATCGTACGATTTCGATTCCTTGCTCGATTACTTGGCGGCACAAGGCGGCAAAGAGACGGTGTACGATTTCATCGAGTGGAGCGCTGCGGAAGAACGCTTCCCGGGAGCGCGGGGCGGAATCGATCCGCATTACCGGGCTGCGCTGAACCGCTATTTCGATCGGTACGACAAGGGGGCGATGCGTCAGAAGCAGGTCCGGCAGCGGCTGATGGCCGTGCCGAATGCTGCATTTGCCGCGCTGTTCCGCGATATCCGGCAGCGGCAGGCTCCCGCGTGGCAGCGTTTTGCGCTGCGCAGGAAGAAATCGACGCTGCTTGCGGCGATTGTCGGGACGGCAGCGTTGATCACGCTGCTTCTCGCCTGGAAGCCGGTCGTGGCGTTCTTCATCGAGCCGATTCCGGAGCTTCAAGTCGATGAGCTGCCGGAGCGGACGACATCAGGCATTGTGACGCTGAAGGCGCAAGCCACGGATGGTTACGACCGCTCGCCGGGCATTTATATCAATGGCGAGCTGGCCGGCAAGAGCAGCGTCAGTCGAGACATTGTGCTCTCGTCCGGCTCGAACGTCATTACCGTGAGGGCGGAAAACAAGTACGGCGGCAGCAGCGAGCCGGTTCAGAAGACGATCGTGCTGGAGTCGCCGATCGGTCCTAAGCTGCCTGCCGCTCCGCCGAGCGGCATCAACAGCGGCGGCCGGTAGGACGGTATGACAAGAAGGGGCTGCGCGAGCGGCCCCTTCTTGTCACTGCTATCGGTCCTGTTAAACACCGTCTTTTTATGTGACGGTGTCAAGTAATAGCTGAGTTCCTGCTTCAGCTAATTTTCAAAATGGGTTTGATAGCTACCCCTTTTTTTGAATCTTCAAATGCATCATTAATTTGAGTGAAATCATAGAATTTGACCAATTTATCAAACGGAAACATTCCTTTTTTGAAGTACTCAACCAATTCAGGAATGAACAATTGAGGTACAGCGTCGCCTTCAATGACTCCTACCATTGTTTTTCCTTCTGCCATAATTTCTTCATGAACATTGATATTCATCTCAGGGGTGACCCCTACAATCGCTAGTTGACCAAGCGGACGCAGTGCTTGCAGACCTTGACGCACCACAATAGGAACACCTGTAGTGTCAATGCCATAGTGGGTTCCACCTTTGGTAACTTCCTTAATCTCTTTAACAACGTCCGCATGTTTACTGTTGATTACATAGGTAGCTCCCAATTCTTTAGCAAGCTCCAAGCGGCTTTCATGGATATCAATGGCAATTATATGTTTACATCCAACTATTTTAGCTGCCATGATAGCACTCAAACCTACCGCACCCGTACCATAAATAGCAATAGAACTGCCAAAAGGCGGTCTTAGTTTGTTTAACACGGTTCCACTACCTGTTTGAATACCGCAGCCTAATGGGCCTAATAAGGCTATATCAACATCTTTGTCCACTTTTACTACGTTTCTCTCATTTGCTATGGCATAAGTACCGAATGAAGACTGTCCAAAAAAAGTAGAAAGTTCATGATGATGTTGATGTAAACGGTGTGTACCATCTTCCATTTTGCCGCCAAAGTTTAATGCGTTAAAATCCACACAAACAGATGGATGGCCTGTCAAACAATTTTCACAGTGCCCGCAAGATGCATAAGATAATACAACATGATCTCCTGGTTGGACGGTTCTGACACCTTCCCCTACTTTTTCTACAATCCCGGAACCCTCATGTCCAAATACGGCTGGAAATGGGGATAACCCTATATCGCGAGCAACTGCATCCGTATGACATACACCAGAAGCAACAACTTTAATTAGTACCTCATTTGCCTTAGGATCGGATAATTCCACTTCTTCAATTTTAAATTCTTCTCCCATACTATGAGTAACTGCAGCTTTTATTTTCATTTTTTTCCCTCCTGAAATTCATATTTCATTAAATAAGGAACATAGGGTAACCAAAACCGGCATTCAAGATTTCATTCAAAAATGATTATGTCCTTCTTAAAGTTGTTTGATACTTATTGAACCAGCTTTTTTCTTAAGCGATCTTGAAAATCTCTCATAGCAGAGACCTACCCGGTATTTCCAAGGATTCTATGAAAACTCGAAATGTTCTGTGACCCATAACGATCATGTTTCTGTTTGGCATGTTTATTATTGCTCTTTTAACATACATCAGTAATAACAACAAGAAAAAGTAAAAACCCACCCCAAGTTTGGCAACGCGGAAGGTGGGTCTTTGTCTTACGAGAGCTCAGAAGGGAATCCCATCCAAGCCAATTGTACGAGGCCAAGTGTTAGCAGCACTTGGTCTTTATTAAATAAATCATAACATATGATGAGCATCCCAGCAATTATTAGTTACCATGACCGAACAACGGATTATTGTAGATGATGCAGCGGACTGAATCGGGGCTCTCGCTGCGATGATGTTCGACCGATGTGTTTGTCATCTTCCGCCTCATGCGGACAATTGAATAATCAATTCCATTGCTTCTTACTTAGAATTGCGATAAGATTAGAATAATTATAAATAGTGAGATTCATTTCGCGGACAATAAAAAAATTTACGCGCGTCGAGACTAAAGGAGAGTGCATCCATGATGGTATTGGAACAACTCGACAAAATCAATCGGCAGTTGAGGAGCAGCAACTATAAATTAACCCCCCAGCGCGAAGCGACGGTTCGGGTTTTATTGGAGAATGAGCAGGAACATCTGAGCGCCGAGGATGTGTATATGCTCGTGAAAGACAAATATCCCGATATCGGCCTGGCTACTGTATACCGGACGTTGGAGCTGCTGGCCGAGCTTCATATCGTGGAGAAGATGAACTTCGGAGACGGGGTTGCCCGCTTCGACCTCCGCAGCGAAGAACATACGCATATGCACCATCATTTGATTTGCACGGTATGCGGGGCGCTCAAGGAAATCAAAGACGATTGGCTGCTTGAATTGGAGAATCGACTTCAACAAGAATATGGCTTTAAAGTAACGGATCATCGTCTCGACTTCATGGGCACCTATCACACCTGCAAAAGTAGCGAATGTAAAAGAGCAAGCAAGGCAATATCTTAAAATGCCTTGCTGACGGGGAGTCTTTCGATCTTGGAAAGACTTCTTTTTGTTGTGCAGGAGAAGACCCGCCTGCATAACCGTTGCGAAGTTACCGGAAGACCGAGAGGATCTATGGAGCTGGCAAAATCAGCCTAAACTCGTCGGCGAGGTAAAAACTTCAAGCTTCGCAGTTGACTGGCCGTTAAGGTTAAGGTATGATGTGAAGTAATCGTAAAAATTACAAATATTATTGTCGTGAACGGCCCCGGTCCAAGTTGCAGTGACAAAAATGCTAACATCCGGTCAGGGAATTGTGCCCTAACCCTGCGTGCTGGGTTTATAGCGGTTTACATGGGGGGGTGTGATATTGAAGAAGAGCACACAAAACGATGATGAGACGATCATTAGTCATCACTCCCAGACACAATGGCAACGCCGGGAACAGGAATTGGCCTGTTGGGTGCAGCGGGCGAAGCCAAGAAAGCGTCCCAAACAAACCGTTATTTTGGGGAACACCCCGGTCGATGCCGAACTGCTTATGGCTCTTACCCTCCTTAAGCGGACGCGCATCCAGACGGAATTTTCTTGCGCAGGCGTAAGTTTATTGGATGAACCTGAAGATCATTCGCTCTATGCGTATATAACCATCACCGGCTCGGCGACAGCGGATCGATTCGTACAGCTGGCCCTGACACGGATGAGACACCGTCTGCTTGTAACATGGGAGCCGCGCCGGAACCGGTACGATCTTTCTTCATTTTTTATCGGACACAACCGTTCTTTCTGCTTGCTGATGCAACGATGCGCGGAAATATTCGCTGAGCTTGAGGACGAGCAATCAAGGTAATTGGCAACTGTAGAGGAGGTGAACAGGATGAGGGTAATCGTAACATTGGCTTGCACGGAAACGGGAGATCGTAACTATACGACGACAAAAAACAAAAAGAATCAAACCGGACGATTGGAAATGCGCAAATATTGTCCGCGTCTCCAAAGACACACCTTACATCGGGAAACCAGATAAACATATTTCCTTGACTTATCAAAAATGTTTGTATATCATAAACGTACGCTTAATTTCCGGTTTTCGAATCGGAAAGCGGGGGAACCAATGTAATTGGGGCGAATCATGTAACGATGTAGGGAACCATCTTTCCCGAGCCCGGCAGCTAACCTCGTCAGCAGGAGATGGGTCTGCATTAACCTGCATCTATTGACCCGAGATCAGGGTCTTTTTGTTTGTTTGAAGACCCTTCGAATGACGATCGGTTATCGCCATGCTGCGATATCGTTCGTCTCGATCGGGTCTTTTTTGTTTTACTTGTTAAAAGAAAGCACAAATCGTTTATTCCAGGAAAAGGAGGGAACCAGATCAGGTCTGTGGTTTGAAAAAACTCGTAGTAGGAGGAGCAAATATGACACAGCCGAAATATATAACGGATATTGATAAGATACTGGAAATTCCTGAGGATGAAAGAAAGAAGCTTAAACCGATTACAGATAAGTTTGTATTTCGGGTGAACGACTATTATTTGAACCTGATTGATTGGGACGATCCTGAAGATCCGATCCGAAAGCTGGTCATCCCTAATGAAGGGGAGTTATCCGAATATGGGCGTTGGGATGCCTCCGATGAGGATACCAATTACGTAGTGCCGGGCTGCCAGCACAAATATCGGACTACGGCTCTCTTGCTGGTTTCTGAAGTATGCGGTGCATACTGCCGATATTGTTTCCGGAAGCGACTCTTTCGCAATGACGTTCATGAAGCGACGAAAGATATGGATCCCGGTCTAGCCTACATTGCGAGTCATCCGGAAATTAACAACGTGCTGCTTACCGGAGGAGATAGCTTGATTCTGGCAACAGCCAAATTGGAAAGCATCCTGAGCCGGTTAAGAGAAATCGACCATGTTAAAATTATAAGGCTCGGTTCGAAAATACCTGTTTTTAATCCGATGCGGATTTATGAAGACGAACGATTGCTGGAAGTCATCCGCCGTCATTCAAACGTAAACCAGCGGATTTATGTGATGGCGCATATCAATCATCCTCGCGAGATTACCGCCGAAGCCAAGAAAGGCTTTGAAGCTCTTCATCAAGCCGGCGCTATTGTTGTCAATCAGACGCCTATTCTTAGAGGGATCAACGATAACCCCGAACGATTGGCAGAGCTGCTGGATAAGCTGTCATGGGCCGGCGTAACCCCCTATTATTTCTTCGTCAATCGTCCGGTGGCCGGCAATCGCGAGTTCGTTCTGCCGCTGCAGCAAGTGTACCGAATCGTGGAAGAAGCCAAGGCGCGCACTTCAGGCTTAGGTAAAAGGGTGCGTCTATCCATGAGTCACACCTCCGGCAAAATCGAAATTCTGGCTATTGATAACGGAAAGGCCTATCTGAAATATCACCAGTCGCGGGATAACGAATACGGCAAGTTCATAGTGTTGGATTGCCCTGAAGATGCGGCATGGTTCGATGATCTGCCAGGTAGCGATCAATATTGGCAGAAGCCCCAAAAGAAAACCGATGAAGTTATTTCGGTGAATGAGCTCCCTGATCTGCCGCAAGCGCATGCTAGATGAACAACCACATAAGTCATGTAATAAAGCATCGCTGTGCTATATTCTAACTTGATATTAACAGGATAATAGGATAAGATCTTAATTAATTACAACTGAAAACCTGTGGGAACAAGGTGCTCTAGCCATAGCTAAAGCTTAATAGGGAAGTCCGGTGCAAAGCCGACGCGGTCCCGCCACTGTAACGGAGGAGTCTCAGCTATACTGCCACTGATCTTGATAAACGTGGATCGGGAAGGCCGCTGATGATGTGAATTCCGGAGCCAGGAGACCTGCCTGTTCTGACAACACTGCTTTAACCTACGGAAGATAGGAAAGTGTTAAAGACGAGCCGCTGCTTGTTCACATGCAATCATAGGCATCTTTTCCTTCTTTTTGTTGAGGTGAAGATGTCTTTTTTGCATGGTTTTTCATTTGGATCATCCTATGTGGAGTGAATCCGGCTTCACTACATCCTATTTTAGAAGAGGAGATGTGCAAAATGACGGCAGTACTGGCTAAAGGACCATTCCGGGCAGATCATGTAGGTAGTTTTTTAAGACCGGAGCGACTTAAACAGGCGCGTTTACAAAAGCAAAATGGGGAAATTACAGCAGAGCAATTGCGTATCATTGAAGATGAAGAAATCGTCCGGCTTGTTGACATGCAAAAAAAATTGGGCTTGGCCGCTGTGACGGACGGTGAGTTTCGACGCGCTTGGTGGCATTTCGATTTTCTATCGCAGCTTGTTGGTGTTGAGCTCTATGAAACGGAGCAAGGGATTCAATTTCAGGGTGTTCAAACCAAAGCTCACGGAGTGAAAGTAACAGGTAAAGTAGATTTTCATAACCATCCTATGATCGAGGATTATAAATTCCTTCATCAAATTGCAGGCAAGCATGTTGCTAAATTTACAATTCCTAGTCCGAACATGTTATTTTTTAGAGGGCATATTGAAGAAGACGTTTATCCGAATTATGATGAATTTTTTAATGATTTGATCGCAGCTTATCAAAAAGCGATTCAGGCTTTCTACGATGCTGGTTGCCGCTATTTACAATTGGATGATACCTCGTGGTCCGTATTTTTCTCCGAGAAAGGTCAGGAACAAATTGCGGCAAGAGGCTTTTCTGCGGAACAATTAGCACAGCTGTTCACCAGGGCTATTAACGAATCGATAGCCAATAAGCCGGAAGATATGAAGATTACGATGCACATATGCAGGGGCAATTTTAAATCTACTTATGTGGCCAGTGGCGGGTATGATCGCGTATCCGAATTTATTTTTGGCAAACTCAAGGTAGACGGACTGTTTTTAGAATTTGATGATGAGCGATCCGGCGGATTTGAACCTTTACGTCATGTAAATAGAAAGGATATCCAACTTGTATTAGGATTAATCACGTCCAAATTCGGTGAACTGGAAAATCCGGAGCGTATCAAAGCAAGAATTCATGAAGCTGCCCAGTATGTAAGCTTGGATCAGCTCTGCTTAAGCCCCCAATGCGGTTTTGCTTCAACGGAAGAAGGCAATCTTCTCACGGAAGAGGAGCAGTGGGACAAAATACGTCTTGTCGTTAATATTGCACAAGACGTTTGGAATTAATACGGGAATGGTGTGACAAAACCTTGAGAAATCAAGGTTTTTTATTTTTTTCCAAATAATAGTCCGATTGAGGAGTCAACCGTCAATCATAATTTTTATCTCTTTAACGAAAAATAAATAACAATAATTTTAAATTAAGGAGTCCGATAATGCGATGTTGAAAATTTTGCTTTCTTTGGCTTACTTGATCATCGTTATTTCTTTGATCGCTTCCATTGTATTGATCCGGAGGCAGCGAACCAAAGAAATGGATAAAGGAGTGAATCCCACTTCAGTCAAGCATTACTTCATCGCTAACCCCATGATGATAGCTTATGTGCTGTTTCCGATTGTTCTTGCGATCGGAGCCGCTATTTGGATGTATTATTTTTATTAACGCGGAGGACTAACATGGAGAGAAATAAGTATTATGTATCGGTTCAATCCAGGTCGATCATGTCTAATCAAGGCGATGCCGCCTATGAATTAGAAATCGAGGCAACCGACGAAGAAATTAAGCAGCTTCAGGAGTTGTTTGAAGTCGAGGAAGATTTCGAGATAGACACTTTTTGGAGAGCGCATGCGGCAGGCATTCCTTATCATTACGACCAGGCCAACGTCGGATACGATATGGCCTTACAAGAAATCTATCGAAAAATTCACGCTTTAGGGACGAAGGAAACGAAAGATCAAATTGAAAAAATGCAAATTTTGAATCAATCTTTAACCGGAAAGAGGGACTAGGGTCCCTCTTTTTTAGTCAGGAAAGCGTTAAAAACAAGCAGTAGACTCTATTCCGGAATATCCGGAAAAAGGTCTATTTTTTTTGCACATATGATTTTACAAACGATTTCAATGTAATAAAAAATGACACAATATTTATAATCAATCGTTTTTTGTTAAAAAGACACAATAAAAATCCCCATTAATTGTTGAATGATGATAATGAAATCAGGTTTTTTACGTCATATAATATAACAATAAGGGACGGGGATCATACAATAACAACCTTTTCCCAAACATTTGTTAAGTTATATATCATCGTTTAAGCAGGGAGAAAGGGATGTGATTTTATGCAAGTGGAAGCGAACCCGTACAACTGGCCGTTTGACGGGAAGATTGTGCCGGAGAAAACGGCGCTTGTCATCATCGATATGCAAATCGATTTTTGTGGAAAAGGGGGGTATGTGGATCGGATGGGCTATGACATTTCCTTGACGGCAAGAGCCATTCAGCCTATTCAAGCGCTGTTGGAGAGGGTACGGAAAATTCCGGGTTTTACGGTCATTCATACGCGGGAAGGGCATAAGCCCGATCTTTCCGATCTTCCTGCGAACAAAAGATGGCGAAGTAAACAGATTGGTGCGGAGATCGGTTCTCCCGGGCCCGCGGGCCGTATTCTTGTTCGGGGGGAGCCGGGCTGGAACATTATTGAAGAACTAAAGCCTTTGGAAGGGGAACCGGTGATCGACAAGCCCGGCAAAGGAAGTTTTTATGCGACGGACCTGGATTTGATTTTGAAAAACAAAGGCATTACACATTTGATTTTAACTGGCATTACCACAGATGTATGTGTGCATACGACGATGCGGGAAGCGAACGACAGAGGTTATGAATGTTTGATTTTGGAAGATTGCACCGGGGCGACGGATATCGGCAATCATCAGGCGGCTCTCAAAATGGTAACGATGCAGGGTGGGGTTTTCGGCAGTGTATCCGACTCTTCCCGGGTGCTGAAAGCGTTGGAGCATTTCTAAACGGACAATCCGGCTAGCTATCGTTGAGGAGGACATCACATGATCACGGGAAATGAAACCAAAGTTATTGTTGGCGATGAGATGGAATGGGAGCTAATGCCCAACCACAGAGAGCTGTATCACCGGGAAATCTTGAATGCACAGCAGGCGGATGGGCTGGGAATAAGGACCAGCTCCATCCTCTGGGAAAAAATCGGTCCGGGCGGACAGGTGCTCCCGCATTATCATGATGTAGCGGAAATCATCCATATTACGGTTGGGAAAGTAAAGCTGCTGTGTAATGGGGAGTGGAAAAACTATCAGGCCGGGGATACCTTTCACGTTCCGGCAGGAACCGTACACTCCGTACTTAACGACGATATCGTTCCGTCGGAGCAAATCAGTATCTTCCTGCCGGTTGAGGAAGCTGTGCCGTCGAATCAATTTTTTAACACGCACTTGGTAAAGGATGTTACAAAAAAGGATGGTGATAATGGATGAACACCCGCATGCTTCCGAGAGAATTGTCGATTTCTTGGTTACGGGAAATGTATCAAAACAATGTTTGGAGTCCTGAAGAAGTTGTGAATGAAATTATAAACCGGGCCGCCGAAGATGCGGAAATGAATATATGGATTACGCCGCCCAGCATGAAGATGATTCAGCCTTACTTGGACCGTCTGAAGCTTTTGGACAAGGGACAAGCGCCGCTGTGGGGGATTCCTTTTGCGATCAAAGACAATATTGACTTGGCGCATGTTCCGACAACGGCGGGTTGCCCGGATTTTGAATATACGCCGACAGAACATGCGACCGTTGTAGAACGATTAATTGAAGCTGGAGCTATTCCCGTCGGCAAAGCGAACCTGGATCAATTCGCAACCGGTTTGGTGGGAGTAAGAAGTCCTTACGGCGAGACAAAAAACGCCTTGCGTGGAGAACTGATCAGTGGGGGTTCAAGCTCAGGTTCCGCAGTTGCTGTAGCGCGCGGTCATGCAGCTTTCGCTCTGGGGACGGATACTGCGGGGTCGGGACGTGTACCGGCTGCCTTGAACAGGCTTGTCGGTTATAAGCCGACGCTGGGAGCGTGGTCGACAAAAGGCGTTGTTCCGGCCTGCGCCGGCTTGGACTGTGTTTCGGTGCTTGCGCACAGTTTGGAAGACGCGCTCGCGGTAGATGCTGTAGCGCGGGGCGTTGATCATGCCAATCCTTGGTCACGAAGCTTTCCGGCTCCGACGCCTGCGCTCCCTCGAAAAATTTATTTGCCTAAAGAGCCGCTGAATTTTTTCGGAACCTTTGCGAACGAGTACAGCCAAGCTTGGGATTTGGCTGTAGAAAGATTGAAGAAGCTGGGCATCCCCGTCGAATATACGGATACAAGCAAGCTATCTCAAACGTCGGCGCTGTTGTACGACGGACCGTTTGTCGCTGAGCGGTGGGCCGGATTAGGCGATTTCGTCGAAGCGCATCCGGGCAGCGCTCTGCCGGTGACGGAACGAATTTTGCGCTCAGGTGCGACAACGGATTACAGTGCCGCTTCGTTGTTTAAAGCCTGGCATACGCTGCAAGCCCATAAGCTTGAAGTAAGAAGATGGTTGGCAGACGCCGTTCTGATCTTGCCGACTTGCGCAGGGACATGGACTCTTCAAGAAGTGAGGAACAACCCGATTACGGCAAACAGTGCTATGGGGCTTTATACCAATCATTGTAACTTGCTTGATCTTTGTGCGGTTGCTGTGCCGGCGGAAGACGCCGCGCCGAATACACCGTTTGGAATCACAATGTTTGCGCTCGCGGAGAACGAAGCGCTGATATGCGGCGCCGCTGCTTGTTTTGCCGATTCCTCTGCCAATCTGGCAGGAGTTGACTTGACGACGGAGTTGAAACCCGTGTCCCGGGATATGGTTCCTGTCGCCGTTTGCGGCCTTCATATGCGCGGGTATCCGTTGGAAAAGCAAATGAAGGAGTTCTGTGCGCGTTTTGTACGTGATGCCGCAACGGCGGCGAAATATCAAATGATCAAGCTGCCGACGGATCCTGCCAAACCGGGTTTGATCAGGAAAGAGCAGGGAGGGGCTTCCATTCGATTGGAATTGTGGGAAATGCCCACGGACCGTTTCGGTGCTTTTGCCGCAGCCATACCTGCTCCGCTTGGGATCGGGAAAATCGAGCTGCTGGATGGAGTGGAGGTTCCAGGATTCATTTGCGAAGCTTATGCCGCGGCAGAGGCCGTAGATATAACGAGCTATGGAGGTTGGCGTAATGCCGTTGAAGCGGTATAGCTGCGGGAATGGATGGATAGGAGCGGCAGTTTTTGCCGTATAACATAACATGAAAGGCTGTCTCAAAAGTGAGCTTTGGAGCTGGAGAGACAGTTTTTTTTAACGGCAAAGCCCCAAACCTGACATTTAAAATGGGATTTTATTGAAATTATATGTTATATATATGTTATCTTTATAAAAAAAACAATAAAAAATAAATGTTAATTTTGTAACAAATTCATAAAGATAAAGCGATCGAAAGGTATTATAATAATCTATGTAAATTAATCATTCATTATAATGTTATGATATATAACATATTTAAGGTGGGGTGGAAGATGAATCATTCTCGGGATACCGCCGATTTCTATCTGTTACGGACCGAAGGCTTAACCAAACGTTTTGGTTCGCTGGTTGTCAATAAAGACATCAATCTGGAGGTGAAACAAGGCTCTATTCACGCCATTCTTGGAGAGAACGGCGCGGGTAAAAGCACTTTAATGAAAATGCTGTACGGGGTATATGCCCCCGATGCAGGCGCCATTTATATGGATGGCGAAGCCGTTTCATTGCATCCTCCCCTTAAGGCGAAGGCAAAAGGCATTGGCATGGTGTTTCAGGATTTTCGTCTGATTCCGGCAATGACTGTATTGGATAATATCGCACTTGCCATGTCGAGTGGTGGTTGGCGCCTTCGGAGAAAGCAGCTTCGTGACAGCATTCTGGGAATTTCCGAAAAGTACGGATTATCGGTTGATCCCGATGCGCATGTATGGCAGCTTGATTTAGGTCAACGCCAGCGTCTTGAAATCGTGAAGGTGCTGCTGATTCCCGGAACGCGCGTGATTATTTTTGACGAACCGACCAGTGTGCTTGTGCCTCAAGAAGTGGAAGCCTTCCTTCAGATGCTGGGTTTGCTTAGACAAGACGGATACGGCATTCTGCTCATTACACATAAGATTAATGAAGTTCTGGCTTGCGCAGATCAGGTAAGCGTTCTGCGCAGCGGTCAAATCACCTATACGGCGAGCCGCGAGGACGGATTGGATGGGAATGTGCTGATTGCGGCAATGATGGGGGCCAAGACGCTGAAGCCAGTGAACAAGCAAACCCAAGATGCCGCACGGGAAAACCCGGTGGTGCTTCAAATCGAACGCGGGACTATCCTGGGAAACCATGGCGAAACGGTGCTTAAGGATATTCAATTGACTTTAAGACAGGGGGAAATTACCGGTGTAGCAGGAATTTCCGGGAGCGGACAACGGGAATTGGCCGAAGTGCTGTTCGGTCTGCGTCATTTAACGTCCGGCAGGCTTACGGTTGACGGGAAAGAGTTAGAAGGCGGCACAAAAGCGTTTATGGAGGCCGGGGTCAGCTTCGTCTCTGAGGATCCGCTCAAGGAATCGGTGATCCCGGGTTTTACTATACTTGAGCATATGGTCTTGGATGGAATTCCGATGAAGCCTAAAGGAGCCGGTATCGATTGGCAGCATGTCCGAAGCTTGCTGGAGGGTAGTGAGGAGGCCCGGGCCCTCGCGTTGGCGGCTGCCGATCGGCGTGCGGATCAGCTTTCCGGAGGAAATGTGCAGCGAATGGTGCTTTCCAGAGCCCTGATCAGAAAGCCCAAAATCCTGATCATCAGTTACCCCAGCCGGGGACTGGACATAGGAACGACGCGTACGATCCAACAGCAGTTGATCACATTAGCGGAGAGAGGAACGGCTGTATTACTGTTTTCGGAGGATTTGGATGAATTGTTCAAATTATCGGACAGGCTGGTTGTTCTTTCCGGCAAACAATTGCGAGGGCCTTATCGTCCGTCGGAAACCGATGCATCAGAAATCGGCTCCCGCATGTTGAAAGGAGAATTGGCATGAAGCAGCAAGCGGATACGGTTGCATTACCCGGGCGGTCCTTTTCGCTCGGCGGCAAATTAAAGCTGTTCGCATTTCAGGTCGGCGTATTGATCGTTCCTTTTATGATCTTTGGTGCGTTCCTGTTGTTTTTCGGTGTAAACCCGGTGCAATTGTACGTTTCGATGGTTCGTTCCACATTCGGGAGCGCCTATGGCTTTGGCGAAGTATTGCTGAAGGCAACGCCGTTCATTTTGACGGGCCTTGCCGCAGCCTTACCGGCCAAAGCGGGTTTGATTAATGTGGGAGGAGAAGGACAACTTGCGATCGGTGCTCTGTTTTCCACATGGTTTGCCGTGTTTTATCTTGACCATTTCCCGGCCTGGGCTGGCCTAACGCTAATGCTCGCCGCCGGCGCTCTGGGAGGGGCGGTCTGGGCTGGAGTCACGGCTATTCTTAAGGTCAAGGGTAAGCTTAATGAAACGATCACCAGCCTGCTGTTGAATTACGTCGCCTCCTTTACCGTCGGATTCTTTGTACACGGATTATTAAAAGATCCGAAATCGTTCAATTGGCCCTTTTCCCCCGAGATTGCGCCTTCCTTGCGGCTGCCGGTTATGGATGGCACGAGGCTTCATGCAGGCATTGCAATCGCGTTTGTTCTGGCGGCAGTCGTTTGGTTCGTCTTGGCGAAGACGCAGCTCGGCTTCCGTATTCGGGTGCTTGGCGGTAACATCTTTGCTGCGGAGCGCGCCGGCCTTAAGGTGAACAAGATGTTTTTTTGGGTGCTGATTGCCGGGGGCGCTTTGGCGGGTATAGCCGGGATGATTGAAATTGCAGGTATTGAAGGCCGCCTTCGCCCAGCGACAGGGGTCAATTACGGGTATCTTGGCTTCTTGGCCGCCTGGATGGCCTGGAATCACCCGCTGCGTCTTATCGTTTCGGCGTTTGTGCTCGGGATGATCAGCGTTGCCGGCAACTCGCTTGAGATTGGTTCCGGACTTCCATCTTCTTCGGTCTATATTTTGATGGCGCTGGTTCTGTTCTTTCTGCTCGGCAGTGGAAGGAGGTTGAATAAATGATAGCGGATATTTTGACAGGGGCATTTCGTTCGGGAACATCTGTCATGCTGGCAAGCCAAGGGGAATTGATCTCGGAACGTGCCGGCGTGATCAATCTGGGGACGGAAGGCTCCATGCTTGCAGGGGCACTCGGAGGATTCGCGGTTACGGCTTGGACCGGCAACCCGTGGCTCGGTACGCTGGCAGGCGGATTATGCGGCTTGCTCATCTCTGCAATCCACGCCTTTCTGGTTCTCACCTGCCATGCCAATCAGCTGGCGACCGGACTAACGATCATGTTTTTCGGTATGGGGCTTACTTCGTTTTTTGGACGGGGATTTGTCAGCAAGCAAATCGTCGGTTTTAATCCGATACCTATCCCTTACTTATCGGATATTCCGTTTCTGGGCCAGATTTTATTCAATCATGATCCGTTAACTTATCTATCCATAGTTCTAGTGCCTTTGTTATGGTATTTGTTGTTTCGTACCCGGCTTGGAGTCATTCTCAGAGCTGCCGGCGAAAGAGAGGAAGTGCTCTTTGCCAACGGATTCAATCCGAAGCTGGTCCGGTATGCAGCCGTATTGGCCGGAGGTTTTTTGGCCGGCATAGGCGGCGCTCAGCTTTCGGTAGCATATACCCACAGTTGGGTGGAGAATATGGTGCAAGGGCGGGGCGTTGTAGCGGTCGCGCTTGTGATCTTCGCTTCCTGGAAGCCGGCAAGGGCGATGCTCGGCGCTTATTTGTTCGGTGCCGCTCAAGCTCTGCAGCTTACCGTTCAGCAGACGCAGCTGCCGATTTCTCCGTTCTTCCTGTTCATGCTGCCTTATCTGCTGACCCTTGCGGCTCTGCTGGTTGTGGAGCTTCGACAGCGAAGCCAAACCCCTGAGGCTCTGGGTAAAGTATTTACCGGAAACTCGGCCGGGTCATGAGGTTTCACTTGAATTTATATATAAAAATGGAGGGAATCACACATGAAATGGAACAAAATGAAGAGCTTTTTGGCATTAACGCTGGCTTCTGTCATTCTTTTGTCCGGCTGCAGCCAACCCGGATCGAATCAAGCGCCAACTAGCGGCAGCGGGGCGGAAGCCGCCAAAAGCGCCAGCTCCGTCACTCCGGGAACAGGCGGGACTGCTGTCGGTTTCATCTTCGTAGGCGCGCGTGATGATTACGGGTATAACCAGGCGGCTTATCTGGGCAGTGAAGCGGTCCAAAAGGCGTTCCCGGATTTAAAAGTGCTGCGGGCCGAGAATGTCCCTGAGACGGCAGAGGCTGAGCGGGTCATGGAGCAGATGATCCAGGAAGGGGCCAAAATTATTTTCCCGACCTCTTACGGACACCTTGATCCTGCGCTGAACGTGGCCAAGCGCCATCCCGAAGTTGCTTTCTTTCATCAGGGGGGTCTGAAAACGGCGGACAATTTGGGTACCTATTTCGGTACGATCTGGGAGCCGATTTATCTTGCCGGCGTTGCAGCGGGCAAAATGTCCAAAACAGGGAAATTGGGTTATATCGTTTCTGTTCCGATTCCTCAGGTGCTGCTGAACGTAAATGCTTTTGAGCTTGGAGCCAAATCGGTAAATCCGGATGCGACGACATCGGTTGTCTTTACGGGAAGCTGGTGTGATCCGGGACAGCAGGCGAATGCGGCCAACTCGCTGATCGACAACGGTGTAGATGTATTGACGCAGCATCAAGATTGTACCAAAACGATCATCGAAACCGCCGAACGCAGAGGCGTCATGTCGGTTGGCTATCATGCGGACGCTTCCTCTCTGGCGCCGAAAGGATGGATTACCGGATCTGTATGGAACTGGCCGGATTTATTCGTAGATATGGTGAAAACCGCTGTCGACGGTAAATTTAAAGGCAGCAAGTACGAAGGTAAATATCGCGGAACCTTGAAAGACAACGTCGTTCAAATGACAGCGCTCGGTGCGGGGGTTCCGGATGATGTGAAAAAGTTTGTGGAAACGAAAAAAACGGAATTGCTTGACGGTACGCTGCAGCCGTTCAAAGGGCCTATTGAAGATCAATCGGGCAAAATTCAAATCAAGGAAGGAGAAATACCGCCCGTTGAAAAATTGGAAGCCGCCGATTATTTAGTGAAGGGCGTCCTCGGAAATATACCGAAATGAGCACCGTAAACCATTTGTACCGTCAGGCCCGGGTAAGGAGCGTGCGGCGAATTTGAAATGGCATAGACAACAAGGACAATCAGGTAGAATAACCGTTCCGTCTTATCCTTATTCATGGCCTTATGACGGGGAGCTTGTCCCCCGGAAAACAGCGCTGCTAGTCATTGATATGCAAAATGATTTTTGCGGAAGAGGCGGCTATGTAGAACGGATGGGGTACGACCCGCATTTAACGGCGCGTACGATTGATCCGATCCGCAGATTGCTTGAGGTCGTTCGGTCCATCCCCGAATTCACCGTCGTTTTTACCAGGGAAGGACACCGGCCGGACCTTTCCGATTTACCGGACAATAAACGGTGGCGCAGCCGGAGAGCGGGTGCGGAGATCGGAAGCGTCGGCCCCTCGGGCCGAATCTTGGTAAGAGACGAGCCCGGTTGGCGGATTGTGACGGAACTTACCCCCTTGCCGGATGAGATTGTTGTGGATAAGCCCGGCAAGGGCGGTTTTTTCGCCACGGATCTTGATCTGATTCTGAGATCGCGCGGAATTACGCATCTGATTCTCACCGGAATCACCACGGACGTCGGCGTTCATACCACGATGCGGGAAGCCAATGATCGCGGGTATGAATGCTTGATACTGGAGGATTGTACCGGCGCAACCGATGTAGGCAACCATGTGGCTGCGCTGAAAATGGCGACGATGCAAGGCGGTGTTTTTGGGGCGGTGTCCAGTTCGGATAAATTAATCGGCACGCTCCTCAGGCTTCATCTGCATAACTCGAACTGAGCATTGGTTCGCCTGCATTCAAAAATTGCCGGAGACGAGGGAAGTCAAATGATGAAACCAACCCTAACGCTGAATGAGTCCCTGCCGTATCCGTTTGTGTTTCGTCCCGACCGGACAGCTCTTGTCGTCATTGACATGCAGAATGATTTTTGCGCACCGGGAGGTTTTGGGGAACGGCTTGGAAATGATATTTCGTCCACACGGTCCATTATCCCGGTCATCTCGCGCGTCATGGCCGCTGCCAGATTCGCCGGCATGATGATCGTTCATACCCGGGAGGGGCATCTGCCCGATTTGTCCGATTGTCCGCCGTCCAAGCTTAGGCGGAGCCGGAGACAGGGGGCCGGGATTGGAGACGAGGGACCGATGGGGCGAATTCTGATTCGTGGAGAAAGGGGACATGCTATCGTTCCCGAACTCACCCCCGAAGCGGGGGAGATCATAATCGACAAGCCTGGAAAAGGAGCGTTTTTTCAAACGGATTTACAAGCGATTCTTGAAGAAAACCGGATAGAAGCGTTAATTTTATGCGGGGTCACGACACATGTTTGTGTGCATACCACACTTCGGGAAGCGAATGACCGGGGGTATGAATGTCTTGTGCTGGAAGATGCAACAGCCGCCTTTGATCCTGAAGATCATGCGGCTGCACTGCGGATGATTTGGCAGCAGGGCGGAATTTTCGGGTGGACGTCGATGTCGGAGCCGGTTGTAAAAAGCCTGCGAAACGCTTGACAACGACTGCATTGAAAACAGACACGAAGTGTGCACCGGGAGGAATAAACGATGGAAAAGGAAGCTGTGTACGGCTTTACTGTAAAAGATCTTTTCTCGATCCCTCATTTCAAGGAGGCTGTTCTTCTTGGGGGACGGTCCGGCTTGGAGCAGACGATAAGCAGAATCAATGTGATGGAAGTTCCCGATGTGATTAATTGGGTAAAGCCTGGCGAGTTCTTAATGACAACGGGGTATCCCTTAAAACATAATCCGGAATTGTTTGTCACCTTAATTGAGCAGCTTGTGCAAAAGGGCGTAGTCGCTCTGGGCATCAAGACGAAACGATTTATAGACACCGTGCCCGACTCGGCTGTGAAGGCCGCCGAGTTTCATGGACTCCCCTTAATCGAGCTTCCCCCGGATACCGCATTTTCCGATGTTGTCCGCGAAGTGATGGAACGCGTTCTCGTCACGGAAGTAAGACAGCTAACGCTTCTTCAAAGCCGGGTCCAACGCCTGTCCCAAGTGCTATTGCACGGGGATGGGCTTCATGCGTTTTTACACCATCTGCAGCTTCTCATTCAAAACCCGGTTGTATTGCTGGACCCGGGAAATCGCTGGATGGCTTCACCTTCAGCTGAGCATTTATGCAGGCAGGTAGACGAGGCCGGATGGGAGAGACTCAGGGAGGACCGAACCCTTGAAACCAGTTTCATCCAGGCAGGGGAGCAAATGATTCGCGTATACATTACATCGGTGCCCGATGGACAAGTGCAGCAGCCGTCTCTTTTGCTGATGCTGGAGCAGCAAAGCGAATACGGAATTGTCGATACGTTGACGATGAACTGGGCCAGCGAGCTAATCGGCTTTGAAATAAACAACTCGCAAGTCAGGAAGAAAATTGAGGCCAAGTATATCGACCAATTTCTGCAGGATTGGATAGCCGGGCGCATCGTTTCCCCCGCGGATTTGCGGATGAGGGCAGAAGCATGCGGACGCCCGTTCATCGAGGGATCGTCCTTTTTGGTAGGCGTCGTAACCTTTCATGAACGAAAGCCGGAGGTGAGCGACCTTCAGGAAATAGCCCGAAGATTAAACTGGGATGCCGCCGGTAAAAAAGATATGATTTGGACGGTTCTCGAAGAGAGCTTAGTCGTCCTTATCACGTTGATAAACAGCGGTGAGAAAGATCAGAAATGGAGAAAAGATGCGCTGGGAGACGTATGGTCTCTGCTGCGCCCCAAACTTCTGGAGAAGCGCGCGACATTATGCTTGGGCCGGGAGGCTCAAGATCAAAGCGGTGTACCGGCCAGCTTTCGCGAAGCCAAACGCGCAGCGGAAGTATGCCGTGAAAGCCATGTGAATGATGCGATTGTTCATTATCGCGATTTAGGCATATATCTTTTGCTGTACCGCTTGCAAGGAACCGAGGAACTGGAGGAATATAAGCGAATTTTTTTACAGCCGCTAATCGAATATGACCGTAAGCATCAAGGCTCGCTTTTACAAACATTGCGAACTTATTTTCTTAGTAATTGCAATGTGAAAGAAACTGCGGAGCGTTTGTTTATTCACTATAATACCGTCAATTACCGGATCGAACGAATACGCAACGAGCTGGGATTTCATCTTGATGATCCGGAAACGAGGCTGCAGCTGCAAATTGCCGTCAAATTGGACGGATTAAATGGATAGAGGGCAGCAGACATGCAAAAAAGCGCAGTCTATCCATTCGATAGAGCTGCGCCTGAGGAACTATTGCCAACTCCGGTTCAGGAAGGCTTTCGTTCGGTCAAACCGGGGAGTTGTAAAGAGCTGCTCCGGATGGCCGGTTTCGATGATCTCTCCATGATCCATGAACATCACCTGATTGGCCACTTCCTTGGCGAATCCCATTTCATGCGTCACGACAATCATCGTCATATGCTCTTCGGCGAGACTCTTCATCACCTGCAGTACCTCGCCGGTCAATTCCGGATCGAGGGCGGAGGTGGGTTCATCGAACAGCAGGATCTCGGGATTCATCATTAGCGCCCGGGCAATGGCGACACGTTGCTTTTGGCCGCCTGAGAGCTTGGCCGGGTAAGCCGACGCCCGTTCGGCGAGACCTACCTTTTCCAGCAGCCCGGTGCTTCGTCTGCGAAGTTCCGCACTCGGCTCTCTTTTGACCATTTTGGGAGCGAGCTCCAGATTTTCCTGGACCGTGAGGTGCGGGAACAGATTGAAATGCTGGAACACCATGCCCATCTTGGAGGTGATCCGCTTGATCTCCTGAGGCTTGGAGTAGACCCCGTCCTTGACAAGATAGTCTCCGGCTACGTTGATGCTGCCGCCATTAATCTGTTCGAGATGAACCAGACTTCGGAGCATCGTGCTTTTCCCGGATCCGGAGGGGCCAATCACCGCAACCACATCGTTTTTATTTACTTGAAATGTAATCTGCTTCAGCACATCCAGCGTGCCGAATGATTTTTTGAGGTTGGTTACTTCAATGATAGCCACGTTCGCCATTCCTTTTATTCAAATTTAAATCTTTGTTCCAGCCATTTGAAGAGTGCGGTTAGCAAGAGCGTCATGAGCAGATAAATCATACCGGCTATAAAGAAAGGCACGATCGTAAAGTCCCGGTTCACTGCCGTCTGGGCAAAGTGCAGCAGTTCCGGAACGGCAACGGCATACAGAAGCGCGGTATCCTTGATCAGCGTAATCGACTCGTTGGACACTGCAGGCAGTGCAACGCGGAACATTTGAGGCAGAATAATTCGTGTCATGGTCTGCCATTTGTTCAAACCCAGCACCTGTGAGGCCTCATATTGGCCTTTATCAATCGCCAGCAGACCGCCGCGGAAGATCTCGGCAAAATACGCCGCATAGTTCAAGATAAAGCCCAGGCATGCAGCGGTAAACCGGTCCAGCACCAGATATTCGCCGACCAGCGGCAGCATCGGCAGCCCGAAGCAGATAAAGAGCAGCTGCAGAAGCAGCGGCGTCCCGCGCATGATGTAGATATAGGAATGGGCGAGCCAAGCGATAGACTTGATGCTGCTTTTTACAGCTAGCGTGAGCACGAAGCCCAGCGGAATGGATACCACAATGGCGATTAGAAACAAGAGGACCGTCATTTGGGCCCCTTGCAGCATCGGCTTGATCATGGTGGTGATGTAATCTGCGGACATGAAGAAATTCCCCCAAAAACAAAACAGGATTTCCGAGAAGAAATCCGGCTTGCCTGATCATCATTCGGTTTTGTTTACTTTAATACTTTGTCTTCGCCAAACCATTTTTGCGAGATTTTCGACGCGGTGCCGTCCTGGTTCATTTCGTCAAGCGCTTTTTGCAGCTTCTGAAGCAGGGCGTCGTTGCCTTTCTTTACGCCGATTCCGTACTCTTCCGGAGCAAGAGATTCACTGAGCAGCTTGAAGGTGCCCGTTTCCTTGGCCATATAATACTTAATCACGACCTCATCAATGACCACCGCATCGACACGGCCGATCTTCAGATCGCTCAGGGCGAGGACGTTATCCGAAAACTCCGTAACGGTTTTGATCCTGGATTTGATAGGGTGGTCATTCAAGGCATCTGCTGCGGAAGAAAGCGATTGAAGCCCTACAACCTTGCCTGCCAGATCATCGAGCTTGGTCAGGTTGGATTTTGCCAATGTCACAACCACCTGTGCATTTTTGAGATAGGGCTTGGTGAAGAGGACTTTCTCTTTGCGCTCGTCCGTAATCGTATATCCGTTCCAGATCAGATCGATCCGCCCGCTGCTCAGCTCGGATTCTTTTGTTTTCCAGTCGATAGGTTGAAATTCCACCGTGGTGCCCATTTTCTCGGCAGCCGCTTTGGCATAGTCGATATCAAACCCGACGATCTCATTCTTCTCATCCCGGAACCCCATCGGTGCAAATTTGTCGTCAATGCCAATCACCAGTTTGTTGTCCTCGCCTGCCGAGCCCTTCGAACCGGAGCATCCTGCAAGGAGGGAGAGCGATGCTGTGATAACCATAACCATAGTTGCCAAACGTTTCATCGAATGAAAAACCACCTTTTACTAAGTATCCATTGCTTTATTGCGTTACCACTTTATCAAGAATTATATGATATCACACTCTTATAAATAGTGTCGATAGTTGATAATGAATGTCATATATTTCCTAATGTTTAAATGGGGACGAGTAGGGAACCGGAAAAACGAATAGTAGTATATAGATAGGAAAAGGATCGGATGGGGGCGGATTGAAAGACTAAATAAAATAATTAATCAAACATTGTCATATTAAGGGGCGTAAATATTCCGTAGCTGACTGGAGGAATTGACATGGCCGAAGACAACGCAGCAAACAACAAAAGCCATCCCGTAGGATGGCTTTCTCACGCAGCTTGCTGAGGATTAATTAAAAAACGTCACTAACTGTTTCTTTATTTCTTCGTTGGACCCGCCGACAACGGTTTGGATTTGCGGTTTGTCGAACAGCGCCTGGATTTGCTCGGGGTAGGTCTGACTGATATTGCGCAGCCGGATGGCTTCGTCGAACTTCGCCGGGTGGGCGGTTGACAGAACAACCGTGACCTCTCCCTCCGCCGCTGGCTTGTCGGATGCTGCTGCGCCGCAGGCGGTATGCGGATCCAGCAGATAACTGTACTTCTCATAATACGCACTGATGGTGTTTAGGCATTCTTCGTTCTCCACGCTGTAGGCCGAGAAGTCGGCTTGCACTCGCTTCAATACGTCTCCGGTGATGACGATGCGGCCTTCCGCTTTGAACTGCGCCATGAGAGAGGTCACGGTGTCAGCGTCCTCTGCATACAGGTAAAACAAATATCGCTCGAAGTTACTTGCTACTTGAATGTCCATGGACGGACTGTATGTTCCTCGGAAAGCGCCCGGTTGATATACGCCTTCATTCACAAAGCGTGCCAAGATGTTGTTCTCGTTCGTCGCCAAGATCAGTTTATGGATGGGAAGTCCCATTCTTTGAGCCAGGTAACCGGCAAATATATCGCCGAAGTTCCCTGTCGGTACGCTGAAGCTGATCTTATCGGCATGCTCTTTGTTCGCTACCTGGAAGTAAGCATAGAAGTAGTACACCGTCTGTGCGAGAATCCGGGCAATATTAATGGAATTGATGGCACGCAGGTGGTACCGGTGTTTGAAACTAACGTCGGCGAATAGTTCCTTAATGATTCGTTGGCAGTCATCAAAGGTGCCTTCCACGGCGAGGTTAAGCACGTTGGCGTCATTGACCGTGGTCATCTGAAGTTCCTGCACCTTGCTCACCTTCTGGTGTGGATGCAAGATACAGATGCGGATTCCTTCTTTGCCGCGCACGCCCTCGATCGCCGAAGCGCCTGTGTCACCCGACGTCGCTCCAAGAATGTGGATGATGGAGTTCGTTTTACGGGAGACGTAGGAATACAGATTGCCAAGAAATTGTAACGCGACATCCTTGAAGGCGAAGGTTGGGCCATGGAACAGTTCCAACACATATCGACCGTTGTCGAGCCGGCGTACGGGTGTTACATCCTCGTGGCGGAATGTCGCATAACTGTCGTCGACCAGTTTCTTCAGATCCGCACGTGGAATTTCATTGTTTACATATAAGGAGAACACCTCTAGGGCGAGCTCCGGATAAGTGAGTTTCTGCCATTGTTTAAGGGTATCGTCCGATAATTGCGGAATGTGCTCAGGCACGAGCAAGCCGCCGTCGTCGGCCAGTCCCATCAGAATCGCGTCGATAAATCCTGTGGGGGATACTTGTCCCCGGGTGCTGATATATTTCATAAATGATCCCCTTTTGCTATTGAGTTAGTATTATTGTAACTTATATGGGGTCCAGTGGTCGACAAAAAATTTGCCGTTACAGACAGTTAGGAGAATTCGAATCGCAGTAAACGAGAGGAATTGGTTAAACTTAGCATATTCGGGGGTATATTTCCCTTAGATTATGTGACAGAAAATATAGGCATCCTACTGACATTGACAGTCAAAAAAAAATCCGATATAGTAATTTTATCCATTATGTAAGCGCATACAATCATAGATTATATTTAAGTATATAAACTATTTTAGGGGGGGATGGACGGTGAATGAAAAGAATGAATTACTCGATTATTGGGTAAAACTTGCGCCTAAAATAAAAGAGGGAATTCCTTTTGATGTGATGATTGGAGTAACCGATACCGAAAAGTTTCTATTATATCTTCCTGCTTCAAACCTGAACCTTGGTGCTATTGACGGGATGGCTGTTCCAGAAGGCGATGCTATTTATTTAGCTATGAAGTCCAATAAAGCACAAATGGTTAGTGTGCCTAAAGAGGCTTTTGGCATTGCTTTTAAAGCAAAGAGTGTACCCATCACAGATGAGCATGGAAAAGTTATTGGGGGTTTTGGAATCGGTATCAGCTTGGAAAATCAACAAAAACTAAGTTCTGTAGCTCAGCATTTCGCCTCTACTTCGGAAGAAATTGCTGCATCTACCCAAGAGCTTTCTTCCTCGGCTCTCGAGTTAGCTAATTTTATGGAATTATTGGGCACTGCGCAAAAAGAAATGAGCGAACAAGTTGATAAAACGGCAAAGATCTTAACATTCATCAACTCAGTCGCAGGGAAGTCTAAAATTCTTGGTTTAAACGCAGGTATTGAAGCAGCCAGAGCAGGGGAACATGGAAGAGGCTTTGCCGTTGTTGCCAAAGAAATTAGAAGCCTTGCTGAAGATAGTGCCAGATCTGTAGATGAAATCCGTGGTATACTCCGTTTACTCAATCAAAAAGTAGAATTTATCGCTAATTCAGTGAAAAAAGCAACTGAAATCTCACACAAGCAGTCGGCTGCGACAGGAGAAATTTCCTCCGCAATTCATGGGTTGGTCACTTCAGCTGAAGATATAGAAGAATTATCCAGGCTGTTATAAGTGAATTTTCATAGTAGACAAACCTTTTTGCTAACGAAGAACGATAGCTCAATAACAGCGGCAGTCCAGGTTTCCGTGAATAGATTGTTGCTGCTGGAGGGATCTGCTATGATTTGGATAGTACGCTTGTTTGCAAAGGTTGAATACAAAGTCGGTTGGCTCGGATAGGAAGGTTCGGATGCGGATGACATACATCGATATTGTAAACCAGGCGATTGCCTTCATAGAAGAGCATCTTGATCAAGACCTTACCCTGGAGGACCTTGCCGGTCGGCATCATCTGTCCACGATGCACTTCTATCGCATATTCCGCGCGGTGACCAACAAAACCGTCAAGTCTTACATCGATGCGCGCAGACTGACGGAAGCCGCGAAGGCAATCAGGCAAACCGACCGTAAAATTATCGATATCGCCTTTCAGTATGGCTTTCTTTCCCATGAATCGTTTACGCGCAGCTTTTCCAACATGTACGGCATGTCGCCCTCCGGCTTTAAAAGGAGCAGTCGGGCGCTGCCCTACTATGAGAGGCCGCATATCGTCGAGCGCGAATTTAAAAATGTGAACAAAGATGTCATCGTGGACTTTACGTATGCTTCTTTACCGGCAGTTACATTGACCGGACAGGAGATCCGGTTTAACCCCGAAACCGAGGAAGGGCTCGGGAGGGTGTCTGCATTTGTAGCCGGATTTGTGGGAAATTGGATAACGCCGAACGGAGTGGACCGCTTGTATAACGTGACGCTCAACAACTCCAGATTTCCGGAGGAGGACATCCGTTACTTTTCCGGTTTTTCGGCAGGCTCTTCGAACGAGCGGGAAAGCGGCGAGCTGGCTTTACTGGAGCTCCCCGCGTCCCAATATGCGGTTTTCCACTATAAAGAAGGCATGGCCAGCGTATTTCAGACCGCCATTCATGACTTGTATAAATCGATCAGCGTGTCCAAACTGATGCTGAACCCGGTCGGCATGGACTTTATGGAGGTTTATGAGAGCGATTATGCAGAAACCGGGGCCTTTTACATTTATGTTCCGATTGTTTAAATGCCCGGCGCTGGCCGGGCTTTTTCTTTGGCTATGTTAAATTTTGTTGTTGATTTTGGGGACCAATAAGAAAACCGCCCACTGAAAAGGCGGTTAATCAACTATAGATATCCGTTTGTTGAATGAAAATCCATTACCGAATGTTCTATTAGGCAATCGGTGTACCATTTTTAACTGGTTCATCTGGTTTTAATAGTACAACATCACCTTCCTCTGGAACACCTCCAATTACCAACACTTCAGATTCAAAACCAGCAATTCGCCTTACTGGAAAATTTACTATTGCGACCACTTGATTACCTATAAGTTGTTCTGGTTCATATCTTCTCGTTATTTGGGCAGAAGAGCGTTTGATACCGATTTCACCAAAATCAATTTCTAATTTTATTGCAGGTTTTCGTGCTTCTGGAAAAGGTTCTGCTTTAGTCACAGTACCTATACGGATATCTAACTTTAAAAAATCCTCAATTGTTGCCACGACGTGTATTCACTCCACCTTTTATAGATTACTTTACTTTAACTTTCTTACCCGTTTAATTGAGACAAAAGAAGTTTGTCGAAGTTTGGTGTTTGTCTCTTTTACAGTAAGCAGGCAAGAGGTGACCAACATATTTTTCTTATTCGACGTTGTGTTCTCATATTCCTTGCTGTCTAAGTAGCGGAACCAAGCCAAATAATGTTGCAAATACTTGGTTACAACACCATTAAAACGGTCGATCCAACGTTTCAAACGATTATGATAGCTGGTTTACATTCTGAATGCGGTAAACTCCTTTAACACGTTGTTTTCCATCGGACTTAAAGCGGTAATGGTCTAAGCCTTTCGAATTCACATAGGAACTAAATGCCCTCCACGAATCAGTACAAAGTACATTTGACTCAGTTAAATGACTGCCAATAGCCTCATCCAATTTCATTGTCCGAATTCGTTCACGCCCAAGTACGCCAGAAAAAGTCATCTTCTGACGGTCACGAGCAACCAACACACATATTTGGTCATTACTGATGCCACGATACTTAGCTTTGCCACCACGTTTACGAGGCTTGCGGTCAGAGATATTCCTATATGATTATACCCATTATTGCAGAACAATTGTTCGTGTATATCAAAAATCAACATTGAGAATTAACATAGCCTTTTCTTTTGAAAGGAATGAATTGCTGTAAAGAATGTCAAGAAGCGGGGAAAACGGAACGGTATACTGAAGTCAAATCAAATTGGCTTTGGAAGAAAAGGAGAGTAAACATGAGTACTGCTTGGCATATCTGTAAAGGCGAAACAAACTTCGTAGGCAAAAATCAAGATGTTATTTATGACGGGGTGTATATGTACACCAACCAGAGAGGGCTCGCCAAAACAGCATTCATCCTGCCGCCGGATCAGCCGGCATCTTGGGTGTCCATATATGGAAACTTGACCGTATCCCAAATCGGGAAGGAGTGCCCGAACGGCGGCATGAATGAGGAGGGACTCGTTGTCGAACAAACGACTCTATGGCAAGCCGCGTATCCGGCCCCGGATGAGAGGCCGGCGGTATCGGACCTTCAATGGATTCAATATATGCTCGATACGTGTGCGACAGTTGGCGAAGTGCTGGAGGCAGCCTCCCGGGTTCGCATTGCCCAGAACCAATCGCATCTGCACTATATGGTGTGCGACAAGCGGGGAGACCGGGCGATCATCGAATTTCTGAATGGCGAAATGGCTGTGTACAAGGATGCCTCGCTTCCATGTCCCGTTATGGCTAATTCCCTGTACCAGGAAACGATTCGTACCAGGCATGAGCCGGCCGAGCAGGAGGAAGCGACCGGGGATTACGAAGCCAACTCCATGCACCGGTTCCGTAAGGCAGACCAATGGATTGCCAATAAGTTTGAGCTTCCGTCGATCAGCATCGAGGACGCATTCGAAGGGCTGCGGGAGATGCGCAGACCGGATACGGTGTTTAGTCTCGTGTACGATTTGAACCGAATGGAGATTCATTTTACGACAAGCCGTAATCCGGTATGTACAACCGTAAGAGTGACGGATTTCGACTATAGCGCCAGTTTGCCGGGCCATATACTTAACATGCAGCTTGTTCACGACCGTGGAAGCCGAATCGCTCACTTCGACCGTTACAGTGCAGCGGCTAACAAGCAGGCGGTCAGCGGCTTTTTTAAAGATCCGATTCTGACGGAGGTGTTCGGCTGGAGCATCACGGAAGAGATGATCGACTTTATCGCGACCTATCCGGACGCTTTCAAGAAAATATAGGGGAGGAATTAAAGGAGTCAAGCCCGCTATATAGATTTCATCCAGCATCTCGTGAATCACGGGACGTACCATCGAGGGAATGTCACCGCCATGCTCAGGCAGCTAGGACATCCTGGTACGGGTTGTAAAGCGTTGAGGCAAGAAACAGCCTGGACCTCATGTCCCAGGCAGTTTCTTGCGATTGACAAAGATCAGCTGTTCAGTAAAAATTAAGTATAAGACAGAAAAATAAGTTACTGGACGGTAAGTAACGGAGAACAATAGCTCAATTAACGATGCAGCCTGCCGCGGATCCAACCGGGCAGGCTGCACAATTTCCATGAGTTTACAAAGTCTAAATTAGAGTTACGAAAAATCAATACTGGAGGGGTTATGAACACACTTGCAGTGAAAGGCAACAGGTGGAGGAAACGTTTGCTGGTTTTTATTTTTGCTTTAATGATTTTTAGTTTTTTTGCCTGGTATTCACGTACAACACACACTGGAGAAGTAGCAACTGTAGTAAAGGTAAACGAAAAAAATATTGAAATAAGGAATCTTGAAGGTCGCAGCACGGTGGTTTCATTACCAAAGGGTGTCAGTAAGTTAATTAATGAGAATGAAGAGTATTTTATTCAATATGAGAAACGAAGATGGGGACAACCAAGTCTAATTTCAATTGAACCAAACCCAGGTTAATGTAAAATGATTACACTATCGAAGAACTATAGCTGAATCATTCATTTCGAGCAGGTTGCCGCGGCAGCCTGCTTATTTATATTAAACAGGGGCAGTAGAGCAGGAGCGTAGTAAAAAGTAACTGCAACATCAAATGTTAAAACATGGGGTATCATAGGTGTGGATGAAGTGTAATGCTCTAATAGTATTGGCGGGGGTACTAGCTTGAAACACCTAATGTACATGATTGCCATTATTGTTGCGTTAACTTGCTTTAACGTACAAACTGTCCGCGCTTTTGATGGAGCTGAGGTGTTTGATATTGAGAAAGGTGAGGTTGTCCAAACAATAAACAACCCTACAAATTTGCAAAGTGAAGTTGAGAAATGGTTATCTTCTATTACTGGACCCGTTGGATCATTCAAAATTGAGCCAGATAACGGGATCGGGATAAAGATTGAACTCGCTCCCCCTTTGAAAATAAGCAATCAATGGATAATTGGGACAGTTACTCAGGTAGTATTGTTTGTTAGTCGGACGGAGACGTACTATCCAACTCTATTCATATTCACAAAGGAGAATAACGCAATCGCAGTAAATATCCATTGTGATTTAGAAATATTTTTGAAAACGAATAATATTTATGATCCAGAATTAAATCTTAACCATCCACCAAACAATAAATAACTCGATGATTACATATTTGTCGGATGGGTTTACTTTCGGCCCTTTTGTAATGCCCACAACACATTTCGCCCATGAAAAATCCCCTTTAAGTATAACGGTAAGAAATGATTCTTCTTACTGTCTACTTGAAGGGGATAATACCGGTTCAATCGCAGCCGGTTTTATTCATGCTACCCTAATCTATCTCGAATTGCACAAAGTCATTGGGGTTACTTCGTATACATGTACCTATGATTTTATGTGTTATCCATACGGTCTCGTGAAGGTTATCGAAAAGAGGTTTTACAAGAGACATCAATTCAGGATCATGATGTAGATCATTAGCTGAAACATCGAAATTTTCTAAACTCCTGGGGTGATTCCTTTTTTTAAGAATCTCTTCCAAACTCTCTAAGACATGCAGGGTGTTGCGATCACCGAAAAAACGCAACCCGCTTTTTAGCCCTGACCATCTCTCGGGTTGCGCCATAAAATAAGCACTCCACCAATAAAAATTAGCATCAGATTTCATGACGTGATTGTAATAAGCACGAAACACGAATAACGCTTTTTGTCCTCTTGATAGTTCTTTAAAAAGCCCTGTGCTGAAATCGTCTCCTCGAGTCTGGATTTCCTTATAAGCTTTGATGAGCGGATCGACACAAGCAGTCCCGAGTGCCTCATCGTCTAATGCGTTGAATGCCTCTTGCCTCATTTTAACTAACAATATATGATCGCTCCTTCAACCCAATTATATATGAATTGGATAGAAAGAGGCAAGAATTGCATTTTCTACCGAATCAAGCAACGGGAAACGAAACGCAGTTTATCTTTGCCGGCTACATGAGGGCTATATAACGAAGGGTAACCCCGCTTGCCAAAGTGGAAGTTGTTAGCATACGGATGGCCTCGTCGAAGGGAATACGGCGATAAGTCTCGGCTGCACGTCCGCCCTCCATTAACGCATCACGTTTCGCGCACAGCTGCTCGCGCTGCTCGGTGGTCAAGCTTTCGGAACTGTTGATCGAGGCGATGACAACCTGTTCGGCAGCCAAACAGCTTCGTATGAGGACATCGGCCCGGCGGGTTCGGCCGGTCGAAGAATACGCCACAGCGGATAGGATGCGCTGTTCGGCGCTGCTCACCGTTTCTTGAAGAAACGTTGCCGCCGACGGATTTATTTGATCCTCACGAATGGCCTCATACAGGGTAACGGCTGTTACGGGCGGGGTGTCCGGAACGAGCAGACGGGTTATTGCGCGATCGTTAATCGCTTCCAGAATTTGCTCGGGATCGTCGATAACCTCGACTTCCTTGTGCGGCGGCCATATATCCATCCAATAATGATCCATATGCCTCTGACCGACATGAAACACGTAGAACTCCGGATAAATCCTTAACTTACCGGGGGTATTGCCAAGCTTAGGCCGATAAAAGTCATAGACTTTGGCCATCGCCGCCATGATCAAAGCGCTGGCGCCAATACCTCCTCCGGACTCGCGAACCACGATGCCTACACGATCATGGGGCTTCATCCCGGGGAAGATGTCCTCAAGGGTTGCAGGCTGACCGTCAATGACGAAATCAAAATCGGCAGAACTGATCATATCGGTAGTATGCATGCGGCGATCGCTCCTTTTTATCCCATCTTGCAGTTATTTTATCCGGATGGTTTGACTTGCGGTAGGCCGTTTTACGAATAAATGAGAAACATGGAAAAAATCAATGGTTCGGGAAATGAGTTATGTATATGTAATGGATAGTAACATAAAAAGGTGAATCTGCGAAAAAAGTTACGATATTATCAATAGTTGGGAAAGGAAGATATCTACAAACTCAAATTCATGAAATAATAATGTCATGTAAGATGACAAAAAATAACTTTGATGAGGGAGTGGATGGTGTGGCGGTCGATAAAGCAATCGATGATAGTCTGCTGATGAAAATTCCTGCATGGTGGAACTGTTTGCCCGGTTTTGAGCAAATGCATGCCGAAGCCAAGCTGATCGGCGAACAAGTTCTTCGGCCCAATGCCGACATCTCCGATCGGGAAGGGGTCTATCCCAGAGTCAGCCTGCAAGCCATTGCCGATGCAGGGTTTGGCGCCGTTACCGTACCGGAAGAATATGGCGGACTTGGGGCCGGTTGCAGCGGATTTGCGGTATTGGCCGAAACTTTCGCCCAGTACTGCGGTTCAACTACGATGGTTTGGGTGATGCATACGGCCGCCGTTCAGACGCTGTTTATGGCTGGATCGCACGAACAACGGCTTCGCTTCATTCCGAAGGTTGTACGGGGAGCCGTCGGAGGTCTGGCATTTAGCGAACCGGCCACCGGAAGTCACTTTTGGAATGTGGTAAGTAAAGCGCCCCGTAGTGGCGAAGGATATATGCTGAACGCGGACAAATCCTTTGTGACAAGTGCGGGCGAAGCGGATTGGTACATTGTGGAGACGAATTCGCCGGAAAGCGCCAAGGCCGACAAGCTGATGTTTCTGATTGTGGAGAAAGGTCAGGACGGTGTGGAGGCCTTCCCGTTCGATGCACTCGGCTTAAGGGGGAATAATAGCGGTCCGATGAAATTCAAGGATGTGTTCGTTCCGGCTTCTAATCGTCTGGGAGAAGAGGGCGGTGCCGGTTACTGGAACGACATAGTCATCGATCCGTTCTTCCTGCTAGGATCAAGCGCCTGCTGGATAGGGATTGCGCAGGGAGCCATCAGCGCTGCGGTCGAACAAGCGAAAAGAAAAGTTCATGCGGATACCGGTAAATCGGTGGCCGGTTACCAAGTGATTCGACATGAGATGGCTAAAGCGCAAATTCTCGTAGACAGTGCAAGAAGCATGTTGTACCGGGTCGCTGACAAGCTGGATCAGGCGGCGCTAAAGGGAGAAACGCTGGATTCCTGCCTGTACCCGCTATGGGAACTGAAGACGCATGCAGCGGATATCGTCATTGACGTTACGAACAAGGCTTTGCAAATTTCCGGAGGTCGCGGTTACTTGCGCGGGAATGTAGAAAGGTTTATGAGAGACGGAAGAGCGGGCGCTATAATGGGGCCTACGAATGAAGTTTTGCGTGAATGGATCGGGAGAACATTAATCGGCGTACCGTGGCTGGAATAGTACAAACCATCTACTAGGAGGAATTGACCATGGCAATGAAAGTTGTGAAAGAAGCGATCAAAAGCGAGAAGCCTTCAATGGGAGTACCGGATACGAAAGCATTTCTTGTGGATACCCTAACGTCCGCTAACCCTGAAAAAACAATTACGAGCGGATTTTTCCGGATGGAAAAGTCCAAGCCGCTTTCCTATACCTATACGTACGATGAAATGAAAATTATTGTTGAAGGCGAGATTTGGATTACGGATGAAACGGAAAGGACAGTGAAGGGCATTCCGGGCGATGTGTTTTATTTTGAAAAAGGCAGCGAGATTACCTTCAACTCACCCGACTATGGAATCGGATTTTTCGTAGGGCTGCGCAAGGTTGGGGAGGCGTAATCACACAAAAGAAGATTTGATGCGGATGAAGACGATCTATCTGACGGACTCTGCCCAATCTTATGCCGCGGATAGATCGTCGTGCGCGATGATCAGGGGGGACATGATCAACAGGCCCCGGCCATTCAAAGAACGCCTAGGCATTCTTGGGTGAACGGCGCCTGTTATTTGTCATCACTAACATTGGAGGAATAAGGCATGGATCAAATGATGGATATATCCGAAAGCAGACAGATGAACAACTGGCAGCTATTGGAAAGGTTTCCTTTTCCGTTTCAAGGGGACTCCTATCGGTACTCGAACAATTCCTGGGCATTAGTGCCCCCGATTTGCACGGACATTACGCTTGAGTATGTGGAGGAAGTGCTCGAGAAGAGGCGGCTTCTGGAGCGTTATCCCGAACGGACCTTCCAGTCGTTTGCTCATACGCTGAATGCCCAGTGGGAAATTCTAGATATGCTGATGCATGAGCTTTCCGGTGTCTATGCCGATTATTTCAGTTTGGATAAACAAGGCGATCGATGGACATTTCGCAATCATTTGTTAAATGAAGAGCAGGCGTTCACCTTCGGCGACGTCTCCACGCTTCCGTGTGAGCCGCTCGATTTCATTGGGCGTCACATGCAGGAGGATTTGATTTATTTGCAGCAGCGGGACGGCGATTTATATATGGATGCCGGGCAATTGTGCTTTCCTGCGAATTGGTCTCTCGCTTTCGATCTGGGGATGACCTATCTGCAATTTCATTCGCCGGTTCCCATCTATTCGGACAGCGGCCTTGCGGAAAAGGTGCGCGGATTTCTTCTGAGAATGGAGGCCGGCAAGCCGTGGACGCGGTTAAACTGGACGATTAACGTCGGAACCCGGCTGGATACTTCTCCGGAGGCGTTTGGAGAGTGGGGGCGCGGTAAATTTGACTTGAATGCGGAAAATGTAGGCCGTGAGGTTCATCTTCGGACGGAGGATCAGCGATTATTCCGTATTCCAGGCAGCAATGGCATTTTATTCAGCATTCATACCCATCTGCTTCCGCTTGAGATGTTAGTGCAGAACCCGGACTGGGCACAAAGGTTTTATAAGGTCTTGGAGGATCTTCCGGACCCTATTGCCGAATACAAGGGATTTATATCCTATAAACCGTTGATGCTTGAATACTTGCGGACATTCGCAGGGGCTGAGGGATAAGATCGGGAGGTTTTCAAGGTGGAAACGGGTTATCATATCTTGCAGCCGGGAACGATTAGGTCCTCGCCGTATGTTTATTTCACCGCTGAATTGACTCATGGGGAACTGGAGGCTCCGGTGGGTGTGGTTCGGGGTCTGCGGCTCCATAATGTGCGGATCGATCAAGAGGCTTCATTTGTCCGTTTAAGCACCGGGACAGGCGTTCAGGTAAGGCTGTATGTAGATCTGAACGATTGCCCGGATCAACAGACGACCGAGCTGCTGCGCGAATCACATTCGGGAGAGATTCGTTTAGATTCGCCGGCGCGGAAGATTTTCGTGAATTTGCATAAACATAAGTATATTTTGTTTGTCGATGAGAAGGGTATTCTTTGCTCCATCCCCCTATTACTGCTGTTGGCCAAACAGGGCATTCAAACGGAGGTATACTATGTTCAGAGCTATGCAAAGGATTCACCCAAGACGCTTAAGAGGTACGCCAAAAGTCTGGACATTCCGGTCCGCATCATTCGGGAGTGGAAGAGACCGTCCTTATCCTTATTGCTGGCTGAGCGGACGATTGACACCCAGCTCGTCGTGATTTGCCGCTGGCCCTTGTACAATAATTTGGTCAAGCTGGCGAGGGAATTAGGGTTTGCGAAGGAAGATATCGAAGGATATGATAACGGCGACAAAGAAGAAAGCGTGTTTTGCGTACGTTGCTACAAGCTACAGAGAAAGCCTGTCGAATCGGAGACCTCTTGCTTGCATTGCGGGGCCTCTCTTTCGATTTCCAATCATTATTCAGAGCGGTTAGAGGCTTATCTGGGTTATGTTCTGTGTAAGGAATAAGAGTGAGCGTATAAGGAGGCGGGTAGGCTTGCAGAACCCGAGGCTAAAGGTAACCGTAGCTGAAATCGTCCAGGAGACGCCTGTGGTCAAAAGCTTTAAGCTGGTCGGCGCTCGCGGGAGGCTTCCGCGTTTCTCAGGCGGTGAGCATATTACGACGTATTTTACCGTGAATGCCGAAACCATGGAACGCCACTATTCCCTGGTTGGCAACCCTCAGCGGGATGATTATTATACGATAGCGATTCGGCGCAGTGAAACCTCGCGTGGCGGCTCCGTGCACTGGCATGACCAAATTCGAACCGGCGATGAAATCGAAATCAGTTATCCTAAGAATCACCTGCCTGTAAGCTTTGAAGCGAAGCATCATGTATTCATAGCCGCCGGAATCGGCATCACGCCTTTCATGGCCATGATGTCGGAGCTTGCGGCGTCCGGCAAGTCCTTTGAGCTGCATGATGCGGCCGCTTCCGAGGCGTATTGCCCTTTCTATGAAGAAATCCGCAAGAGGTACGGAGAACGGGCCAAATTTTACTTCTCCGGCAAACAGCAGCGTCTGCCCGTCGCCGTCATGTGGAAGCAGCCGATCGGAACGCATGTGTATTTCTGCGGACCGGAGGAGATGATTTCGCAGTTCAGACAAGCGGCGATTCATTATGGTTACCCGGCATCCAATATCCACTATGAGCTGTTTAGTCCGCCTAATGTGGGCCCGAGCTATCCGTTTCAAGCCGTTCTTGCGAAAAGCAACGTCACGTTACAGGTGCCGGAAAGCAAGAGCTTGCTTGAGGTGATGCTGGAGCAAGGGATCGCCGCCGCCTACTCCTGCAAAATCGGCGGCTGCGGAAGCTGTGAGATTGAGGTGGAGGACGGGGAAGTGGATCATCGCGATTTCTTTCTTTCGGAGCAGGAAAAAAAGACGCGCAAGGTGATGATCCCATGCATCTCCCGCGCCAAGAGCCCGTTGATTATTAATCTGTAGATGCTTAAGATACGTGTTACGGGAACGACGATCAGCATAAAAAAGAGCCGTCAGGGATCATCATCCCGGGCGGCTCCTCTCTTTGCTATTGGTCCAATGCTTCCTGGCCGTGCTGGCCGGTACGGATACGGATGACGTCGAGCACTTCCGTGACGAAGATTTTTCCGTCGCCGACTTGACCCGTTCTTGACGCATCGATGATGACTTCAATGGCTTTCTCATAAATCGCGTCGTTAACAACCGTTTCAATTTTACATTTCGTGACAAAGTCTGTTTGGTACTCGACGCCCCGGTAAATGGTTTTCACACCCTTCTGGATGCCGTGGCCCCGGACATCGCTGATGGTCATGCCGGTTACGCCGATCGTATACAAGGCAGCCGTAATATTGCTGATTTTCTCCGGCCTTACAATAATGGTCAGCAGCTTCATCGGATCTAGCTCCCTTCAACATGGTATGCGCGGACCTTGCTGTTTAATTGGTTTGGGTGATCGGACTTTTCTCGATTTCGAATGAGGCAAACGATGGCGCCGCCATTTCGCTTCTTCCGGATTCAAGCTCATTGTAAGCGTGCTCGCCATGGTGGCTTATATCGAGACCCGCCTCTTCCTCTTCGGCAGGGACGCGAAGCGTTGTGAATAGTTGAATCGTCTTCAGGATGACGAGGGTTCCGGCCGCCGCCCAACCAATGGCTATGAGGATATCGATGGCTTGAATGACAAGCTGGCTGGGATTGCCGTACAGCAGGCCGTTGTTCCCCGCCGGGTTCACTTCCTTGCTGGCGAACACTCCGGTGAGGAGCGCACCCCATATGCCGCCGACGCCGTGAATGCCGAATACGTCGAGTGCGTCATCGTATTTGAATTTGGCCTTGAGTGTGTTGACGGCCCAATAGCATACGAAGCTGGCGCTGCCGCCAATCGCCATAGCGGATAATACGGGTACGAATCCGGCTGCCGGGGTGATGGCAACAAGGCCGGCTATGATCCCGGTAACCGTTCCGACTAGCGTAGGTTTCTTATGGAAGATCCACTCGATAAGCGCCCAACCGGCACCTCCGGCACATGCGGCCATATGAGTGTTGGCGAAGGCGAGAGTAGCCAAGCCTCCGGCGGCAAGCGCGCTTCCGCCGTTGAAGCCCATCCATCCGAACCAGAGGCACATGGCGCCTATGAAGAAGAAGACAATATTATGGGGAGGGAGCGTTTTGCCGGGAAACAATTTTCTCGGACCGAGCACGATGGCCGCTGTTATGGCGCTCACGCCTGAAAGGATATGTACGACGGTGCCTCCTGCAAAATCAAGTCCGCCTAATTTGAATAACCATCCGCCTCCCCAAACCCAATGCGCGAAGGGCGTATAAATGAAGGTAACCCAGAAGATGGAGAAGACGATCCATACGGAAAATTTGATTCTCTCGGCAACCGCCCCGGAGATGAGCGCGACCGTAATGGCCGCAAATAAAGCCTGGAATATAGCGAATATAAGATGGGGGAATGTGAGCGTGCTGAACGGATCCATGCCCACCCCCTCGAAGAACAGAAAGTCAAGTCCGCCGATGATTCCGAATTGGTCGGTGCCGAACGTCAGCGTGTGACCCCACAATACCCATACGATGCTGACGACAATCAGGCTGCCCGTGCTCTGCATGATGGTGGAAAGAACGTTCTTGCGGCTAAGCAGACCACTGTAGAAAAGAGCTAGTCCGGGGAGGAACATGAACAGAACAACAGTCGTCGCGACGAGAAGCCAAGCCGTATCTCCGGTATCTATCTTGGGCGGCTCCGATTGGGCGAAAGCCGTCATGGGAAAGCTAAAGCACAGCATACACAGCATACTGATTCGCATAAATATGGATTTAAACATCTGTGGCATCGTATAACCCCTCCTGGATAATGATTCAATTTTGGCCCCTTGCATAGTACTCACTCCCTCCTTAATTTCATGTCATTATTGATAACGTTATAATGACATGTGATTTTGCGGTTTAATAGTTATTCATCCCAGAATGTGGTATGATGTCTAAAAAAATAAAAATAACCCATAAATATAACATTAATGTTACATTGAATAAGCTGCGGCAGCATGGTTTCCTTTTGACACCAGGGCACTTAAAAGTGTGTTCTTGCTCTTTGCTAGCCTTATAAGTACCATATAAATACAATGATTACCCATAAATACCAAATTTATGGTCTGGGAGGTGTGTTGCTGATTGTGTAAGGAAACATCACATTATGACTTGGGGTGAGATCTATGTGCGGAGTCATTTCAAAAGCTATTCAAATTTTGGATGTCCTTGTTCCGCAAGGCAGCGAAAAGGAAATGAGTGTCACGGAAATCAGCAGGGAGCTCGGTATGCCGGTGCAAAGTGTCCATAGAATTCTCAATTCGTTGTCCAGACATGGATTTGTTGCCCAGAACAAAAAAACGAAAAAGTACAAGTTAGGTTTATGTGTGATGAAATACGGCTTTCTCATGTGGGACAGCTTAATGCTCAGATCTTTGGCGAGGCCCTTTATGGAGGAGCTTTCGCAAAAAACGAAAGAATCGGTTTATCTCGCGACCCGAGAAAATACGGAAGGGGTTTATATCGATTCTATCGATTCCCCGCAGATGCTCAAAATATCCGAGCCGATCGGGCTAAGGCTGCCTCTGTTCGTTGGGGCGTCCAACCGCGTCATCCTAGCTTATCTGTCCAAAAAAGTACAGGATACGCTGCTGATGAATGTAGATTGGGATAAAACTCCTTCATTAATCCGGTTATCCGCAGACTATATCATGAAAGATTTGGAGGTCATTCGCGCTCGCGGTTATGCCATGACCTCTGGCGAGGCAACCGAGGGGACGACAGGAATTGGCGCCCCCATCTTCTCGTTTGAGAACACCGTAATCGGTTCGCTGAATGTAGCGGGTCCTTCGCTGCGGTTTACGCCCGAGAAAATCGAGACCTATGCGTATCAAGTGAAAAAATATGCCGATTTGATATCTAAAGAGCTGGGCTACAGAAACAAATACAGATGGAGTTAATCAACCTTATTCATCAAACAGGATGGATCACCCTGACGGAAGATTTTGGCTTGTTTTTTTGTGCGCGCCTGCTTTTCCCAAATCGTGAGAAAATGCGAAAATTCATTTGAGGTATTCCATTATTCGGGAAAAGCAGCTAAACATGGTTATATTTATGTTATATGATCGTTACATAACTTAACACACTGTATGAGCATTGGTGTTCAAAGTTGACATTTTAAGAGAGAGGGAGAGCTTACATGGCTGAAACTATCGTTAAACATCCTCTGGAGCCGCTTAGCAAGGAAGAAATTCAGGCGGCAGTCTCCATCGTGAAAGTGCAGAAGCAATTGGGAGCCTATGACCGTTTCGTCTCGATCGAGCTCAAAGAGCCGAAGAAGGAAAAGGTACAAAGCTTTGATGGCACCCAGTCCATTCCGCGTGAAGCCTTTATTATCCTCTTGAACAATCGAGCGGGCGCTTGTTATGAAGCGGTTGTTTCCCTTAACGAGGGGAAGGTGACTTCTTGGGAACTGATTCCGGGCGTTCAGCCGATGATTATGCTGGATGAACATATCGAGTGCGAAAAAATTGTACAGGAGAGCCCCGAATTCCATGAAGCGTTGAAGCGTCTAGGCATTGAAGATCCCGGTTTGGTTATGGTCGATCTCTGGTCGGCGGGCAACTTCGGCACCGAAGAGGACTCGACCGTTCGTCTGGCGCGTCCGCTGTGCTTTCTTCGCAGCGACGCGAAGGATAACGGCTATGCCCGCCCGCTTCCGCTCGTACCCATTGTAGATCTGAACAAGATGGAAATATTGCGTGTCGAGGAATACCAATATACGAGAATCCCCACCGAGGCATCCAATTACACGCCGGACCGTGTAGGCCCGCTGCGCACCGGTATCAAGCCCGTTGAAATTACACAGCCGGAAGGACCGAGCTTTACGGTGAACGGCCATGAGGTCGAATGGCAGAACTGGAGTTTCCGCATCGGCTTCAATCCCCGTGAAGGTCTGACGATCCATAACGTTTCCTACGAGGATCAAGGACGTAAGCGTCCCGTTATGTACCGTGGCGCTCTGTCGGAGATGGTCGTGCCATATGGTGATCCCGGCGCGATCCAAAACCGTAAAAACGCATTTGACAGCGGTGAATACGGTATCGGTCAGCTTGCGAACAGTCTGGAGCTAGGCTGCGATTGCGTAGGGTATATTAAATATTTCGATGCTCCGATGACCAACAGCAAGGGCGAGCTTGTCACTATCAAAAATGCGATTTGCATGCATGAGGAGGACTTCGGCATTTTGTGGAAGCATACGGACTGGAGATCCAACGATGTCGAGGTGAGACGTTCCCGCCGTCTGGTCGTTTCTTCCATCTCCACGGTTGCCAATTATGAATACGGGTTCTTCTGGTATTTTTACCAAGACGGCAATATCCAGTTCGAAGTGAAGCTGACGGGTATTTTGTCAACGGCGGGTTTACATCCGGGCGAAACTTCGAAATATGGCACGATGGTAGGGCCGGATCTCTATGCGCCGAATCACCAGCATTTCTTTAACGTGAGAATGGATATGCAAATAGACGGCAACGAAAATTCCGTATACGAAGTCAATGTGCTCGCGGAGGAATTGGGCGGGGACAACCCGCGAGAGAATGCATTCTACGCCAAATCCACGCTTCTTGAAACCGAGCTGCAGGCAAGAAGGAAGCTCAAGCTGGAAACGGCAAGGTATTGGAAAATCGTCAATGACAATGTGAAGAACAGCTTGGGTCAATCGGTCGGATACAAGCTGGTGACGGGCGAGAACTGCTTCCCGTTCGCCTCGGAGCAGTCCAGTTTGCTTAAGCGTGCGGGGTTCATCAAGCAGCACCTATGGGTCACGCCGTATAACGAAAAAGAAATGTACGCCTCCGGCAATTATCCGAACCAGAATATCGGCGGAGAAGGACTGGAAGCTTGGACCGCACAGGACCGCCCGGTCAGCAATACCGACATTGTGGTCTGGTATACGATGGGTCACACCCATGTGCCTCGTCCGGAGGACTGGCCTGTCATGCCGGCGGCTTATATCGGCTTTATGCTGAAGCCGGTCAGCTTCTTTGACCGCAGTCCGGCAATCAACCTGCCGCCGTCCCCGAAGAAAAATTATTGCAGCAGCTCGGTCAAAGCGAACGGCTGTCAAAGCTAAGGAGTGATTCGTGATGATGCAGAAATTAAGACATATGGGGACAGAAATGAAATATGCGATGGTGTCTACGCTTTCGGTGCTTCTCGTCTTGGCGCTGCATCTCGTTCACTGGTTATCCGCCCCGCTGCTGATGGGAGCCATGGAAATGCACGAACACCATCATGGCTTGAACCATGATGCTTCCGGCTATATGGAAATGTTCACCGTAGTGCTGCTTATTGCCAATGGAGCGGGCATGTACTTTGCCCTCCGGCAATTGGCGTTGGCATTGAAACATAGAAAGCGCGGATGGCATCATGATGCATGCACGGTGATTTCGCTTGGAGTCCTGGTCATGGGCGTCTATACGATCACGACGGTTTCATGGCCGTAACTGTTGCACAATAAAATGCCTGCAGCTGCGCGGGTTACCGGGCGTCAGCGAACAAGCGTTGATGACGGCGGCCGTGCAGAGGATGAAGAAGATGGCGATCCACCTGGATCGTCAAGAAAAGCGGGGCTAACGAGCCCTTGTTCCCCCCCACCTGTTCTCCATCTTAACGCACCAAAAGAGAAACCCGTCTTGAAAAGACGGGGTTTCTCGACACTCTGAACCGTTACGAAGCTTCATAGAAGCTTCGTAACGGTTATTTTGGGGAAAAGGGGCGATCGGGTCGCGTCAGCTCGATTTCGCTCCTATCGATTTTGCGAATTCGATTGGACACAGTAGTTTGGGGGATGCTAGTGATTTGCGGGAATATCGTAAAATGGAGAGGAGTTGAGAACCTCTCAACGCAGCTAATTATCATACATATTTGATAATTGATGGTTTATAATTTATAATTATGTTTTGTTTAATTCATGGTGGTCAAAGATCGAAATAGCTCCTCCACTTAAGACGAGGTGTAAATCTATGAAACGGGAAAGAGGATCCCGCATTACATTGAAGCACGTTGCAGAGCATGCCGGAGTGTCACCGTCAACGGTCTCGCTTGTTCTTCGGGGAAGCTCTGAAATTCCCGAAATTACACATCGAAAAGTAATGGACTCCATAAACCATTTAGGCTATGTTTACGATCGGGTAGCGGCAAATCTTCGCTCACGGAATTCTTCAACGATAGGACTAATTGTTGCGGAAATAGCCAACCCCTTCTTTTCAGAATTATTAAATGGCGTACATCAATCCTTGGACAAGCAAGGGTATACCGTTATTTTGGGCGCGACCTTCGATTTAAACACCAATCAAGATCGGCTCATTTCGACCATGCTGGAGTATAGAGTCGGTGGTGTAATTATGAGTCCTATATCCGGAAGCTCGCAGGAGTCCATCGAACGTTTAAGAAAGTGGGGTATCCCTGTAGTTTTAGTAGGGAAACTGCCGGCAAACGCAAACTTTGATTACGTCAGTGCCGATTATTCGCTTGGAGCACAGATGGCGGTGGAGCACTTGATTCGAAAGGGACACCGCAGGATCTCCTTTTTAGGTGGTGTAACCGCTTCCTCCTCTTGGCAGGCTAGAAAACAAGGGTATCTCAATGCGCTGAATGAGGCGGGATTGGAATATGACGAGTCCCTCATCATTACAAGTACTGTCACTAAAAAAGGCGGATTTAAAGCGGTGCAGCAGCTGCTTCAGCAACCTAATCCGCCTACCGCATCGTTTTGCTATAATGACTTGGTTGCGTTCGGCGTCATGGCCGGATTAACTCAAGCAGGCTTGAAGCCCGGGCGGGATATGGCTATCGTTGGATTCGATAATATCGAAGAGTCCGAAATGTTCACACCTACACTGACAACAGTCTCGGCGTCACCACATCTTATGGGTACCTATGCAGCTAATCTTTTGCATCAGCGTATTATGGGCATGGATGATGATAGGCCTCAACAGATTATATTAAAGCCAGAGCTTGTGATTCGCGAATCTTGCTCCAGCTAACAGGTCATGAGAGTTAAATGATACAAAAACCCCGCAGTTAATCAGTCCTGCAAATGTTGAAAAACTTTTGCGGTATTGGGTAACACGGGTGTTTTTTTGTGTGTAAACTTAAGGAAACAAAAGTGACATTTTTTTATTGACAGCGCTTACGAAGCGATATATACTCGTTTTGAATGCGACTAGAACGTTCTAGTATAACGTTCTAGTTATGGTTTATCATTGCTTTCCGTTAAGCAAGGTCCTCAAGTATTTGTCACTCCATCGTACAAAGTCAGACAATCAAGTATGTTAGGGTAGTTCATGATTGTGCTTCTTGTTAGGAGGTGATTTCCCGCTTTCGGATCCATGCAGAATGTCCCAAAGTCTCTTTTGAAGAAATATGTTTGGGATGATGCTAATGATGCATGTTTAAAAAGTCACACATGAGTTGATCTTAGAAACCTTACCTTATCGTTTTAATAAAAATGAGATCGGGGGCATCCAATATGAAAAAAACATTAAGTGTGTTATTCATTGGTGCATGGGCGGCTGTAGCCGTAGGTTGTGGGCAAGGGACCGGAAAGGAAGTTTCTTCAAGTCAATCTTCCGGTTCCAGCGCACCAGTCAAAGTAATGAAATTGGCAACAGTCTCGCCTAAAGAGAGGTCCTTGACACAAGGATTGTATAAATTCGGGGAAATTGTAGAAAAAGAGAGCGGTGGTTCGATTAAAGTTGAAGTGTACCCGGATGGACAGCTAGGTGGAGACATCCAAACCTTCGAAGGAATGAAAATGGGAACCATTCATGGTTCAACCATGTCGACCGGTCTGATCGCATCGTTTGCGAAACGCTTCAACGTATTTGATCTGCCGTTCTTATTTAAAGATGAAGCTACGGCGTATAAGGTTCTGGATGGCCCGCTCGGAAAGGAACTGCTTAATGATTTGCCGAGCACCGGGGTGATCGGGCTAAACTATTGGGAAAATGGCTTTAGACATCTGACGAATAGCAGACGGGAAGTGAAATCGCTGGACGACATCAAAGGATTAAAAATCAGGACGTTGGAAAATCAGTTACATATTGATTTATGGAAAGAACTGGGGGCCACTCCGACACCCATGGCATTTACGGAGTTATTTACAGCGCTGGAGCAGAAGGTCGTTGATGGGCAAGAAAATCCCGCAGGTAATGTTAAGGTTTCCAAATTTTATGAGGTCCAAAAGTATATGACGTTAACCGGACATGTGTATAACGCCAGCCCGTTCATGATCAGTAAGAAGTTCTGGGACTCGCTTTCCGACAAGGAAAGAGAAATCATGACTAAGGCTGCGGAAGAAGCTAAAGATTTCCAAAGAAAAGCTAACCAGAAGGAAGGTTCGAATGCTACTGAATATCTTCGTCAGAACGGTATGAAGGTAACGGAGTTGACTGCAGAACAAAAAAAACAGTTTTTTGATAAGGTGCAGCCGGTATACAAAAAGTTTGCTCCTACAATTGGGGAGGATTACGTAAATAAGTTATACGAGGCAGTAAGGTAAGCTGATGAACGGGGTCAAAGTTTAAGTAGGCGAAAGTCCCCTTAAGATTTGATATGATTTTGTTTAGCAGGAGGATCAGATGGGGAAGTTAACGGCATGGTTAGATCAGGTTCTCAATGTCATCATGGCGATATTTATGGCAGCTATGGCGATCTTTACCTTTGGTAACGTTATATTACGATACGCCTTCGATTCCGGAATTACCTGGTCGGAGGAATTATCTCGATTTTTGTTCGTCTATTTGGTCTTCCTGGGAGCGGTTGCAGCACTTAAAGAAAAGCAGCATCTAGGAGTAGACTCGCTGGTCAAAAGGCTGCCGGCTCCTTTAAAACGCTTTGTATATGTGCTAAGCCACTTGCTCATGCTTATTACGATGGTTTTGGTAGGGGACGGAAGCTGGAGGATGACGCTGATGAGTATAGATACGCAAGCGCCGGCGACGGGAATGTCTCTTGCTTTCGTATACGGGATCGGAATCATTACAAGTATATGCATGGGGCTTATCCTGTTATCGAATATCATTCGTGTCATTGTGGATAAGAGCTCGATTGAGAAACTGGCCAAGACCTTGGATTCCGAGGAAGAGATTAAACTTGAACGCAGTCGTTTGCAAACCGCCGAAGGAGTTGAAACTTAATGCCACCCATCGTCTTTCTCGGATCCTTAATAGGAGCAATGGCTTTAGGCATGCCGATCGCATACGCACTGTTGGTAAGCGGAATCGTCCTCATGATTTCTATAGGAGGATTTGACACCCAGCTTATTGCCCAAAACCTGGTTAATGGTGCCAATAGCTTTGCGCTATTGGCAGTTCCCTTCTTTATATTGGCTGGCGAGTTTATGAATGCCGGCGGCATTTCCAAGCGAATCATTAGCTTTGCTTTAGCCTTTGTTGGACATATTCGAGGTGGTCTCGGTTATGTGGGAATTATCGCAGCTGTTATTTTTGCCGGTCTGTCGGGTTCGGCGGTTGCCGACACGGCGGCGATCGGGGCGGTGTTGATCCCGATGATGGCGAAAGCTGGTTATAACATTAACCGTTCTGCCGGTTTGGTCGCTGCGTCCGGAATCATTGCGCCGATCATTCCTCCGAGTATTGCCTTGATTTTATATGGTGTTTCCAGCGGCACTTCGATAACCAAATTATTTATGGCTGGGATTGTTCCAGGTTTAATCATTGCCGCAGCACTGGTGATTACATGGTGGTGGGTTGCTCGTAAGGATCAAGTGCAAGTATATCCGCGCCAATCGATGCAGCAAGTGCTTATCGCGGGGAAGGAAGCCTTCTGGGCACTGATGATGCCGGTCATCATAATCGGCGGAATGCGCCTCGGTATTTTTACGCCAACAGAGGCTGGGATCGTAGCCGCATTTTGCGCCTTGTTTATTAGTGTAGTTATATATCGTTCCATGAAGATCAAAGATATTTATCAATGTTTAATCTCGGCAGCGAAAACCTCGAGTGTCGTCATGTTCCTCGTTGCGGCTGCAATGCTTTCCTCATATCTGATCACGGTGGCGAATGTGACAACGCTCATAACGGATTGGATGGCGCCGCTGATTGAACAGCCTATGCTGTTAATGTTTGTGATTAACGTCGTCGTATTCCTGGTTGGAACAGCAATGGATTTGACGCCAACCGTATTAATTTTGACCCCGGTCTTGATGCCTATGATTGACGCTGCCGGTATTGATCCGGTTTATTTCGGCATTGTATTTATTCTTAACAATTGTATCGGCCTCTTGACTCCGCCTGTCGGAACGGTTCTTAATGTGGCGGCCGGTGTGAGTAAAATAAGTATGGAGGATATCATTAAAGGTGTAACGCCGTTTCTTATTGTGGAAATTATGGTTTTGATCCTACTGATCTTATTCCCAGGTATTGTTACCGCACCGCTCGGTTGGTTCCATTAATAAGCAGCGAAAATTTTCAGATCGTTACGATCGACTTTACTGATTGGCTTCGAGCTTCGTAACGCCCGTTTATAGACGGGGTTACTTTCAACAAAAAATAGATCGTTCTAGTAGAACGATATAGTGAATTTTATTCAAATAACTA
>NZ_VIDW01000030.1:0-63411 GCF_006519665.1 Paenibacillus sp. tmac-D7
GGCTGCCGTTCGAGCGATTCCGGCCGCTCCGCGCCGTACAAAAACAAGCGCGGCGAGCCGTCGAACGCGAGGGCGCCTTCGTTCAAAGCGATGACGCGCTCGCTTGCCGCGGCTTCCTCCAGCCGGTGTGTGATCCAGACGACCGCGGCGCCGTCCCGGTGCGCCTCGCGCACCGCTTCCAGCACCTGCCCGCGGGCGTCCGGATCGAGCATGGCCGTCGGTTCGTCCAGTACAAGCACATCCGGACGAACGGCGAGCGCCAGGGCGATGTTCAGCAGCTGCTTCTGACCCCCCGACAATTCCCCGATCGGCGTGGAAGCGGGCAGCGGCAGCCTGACGCGCCGCAGCGCTTCGTGCTGCCGCCGTTCGAATTCGTCCGCCGGCAGTCCGATGGCGCCGAGGACGAAGTGAAACTCTTCCTCGATCGTGTCGCCAAGCACCTGCGCATCCGGATGCTGCATCACGCCGCGTACGACGACGCGGCCGCTCGGGATGACGCGGCCTTGGGACAACGGGCAGCTGCCGAGCAGTATGCCGGCCAAGGTGCTTTTGCCGCTGCCGTTGGAGCCGGTGACGGCGATCCATTCGCCGGGGCGGATGTCCAGCGAGAAGCCGTTTAATGCCTTGCGCACGCCCTCCGATTCGGAAGCGAAGTGAACGGAGGCGTCATGTATAGAAATCAGAGGGGAGAAAACAGACATAATAAACGACCTTTCCGTATAAAAAAAATGTTGTAGGCACTCTCGAATTGTTAACCACATTGTGTTAATATAGGTTAACGATATAACCATATCAAAAATGAGAGGGTCGTTCAATCATGAAATTATCGCTTCGTGGAATCGTATTTAGTGCGCTCCTTGCCGCTTTATTGGTGCTGTTCGGTTATGTGAGCATCCCGCTGGGCTTCACCCCGGTCCCCATTACGCTGCAAACGCTCGCCGTCATGCTCGCCGGAGGCTTGCTGGGCGCGTGGTACGGCTTTCTCAGCATGGCGCTCGTCGTCGTCCTGACCGCTATCGGATTTCCGCTGCTGCACGGTACGGGAGGCTTGCCCGTATTGTTTGGCCCGACCGGCGGCTACGTCATCATGTGGCCATTCGCTGCGCTGTTGATCGGCTTGCTGCTGCCACGCATTCGCATGAGAGGAGCGCTAGGTTATGCAGCCGCGTTCCTCGTTCTGGAAGTATTCGGCTCCCTGCTGCTGTATGTGACCGGCGTACCTTGGCTTGCTCACGTCACCGGGTTATCGTTCGAGAAAGCCATGATCGCCGGATGTTACCCGTATTTGCTGGGCGATGCGATCAAAGCGGCCGTGGCGACGCTGATCATCTCGCCGGTTCGTCAAGTGTTCCCGCCGGAGCGGTTAACGGGCTCTTCCGGAAGTCGCGTCATTTCTTTAGATTAACGGAAGCAACTAAAAAAGCAAATGACGGAATTTGTTCCGCCGCTTGCTTTTTTTGGCAGGCGCTGCGTTTATTTCGGCACTTCCTCAAATTGCGGGGTTTTCATGCTGCGCAAAATGCTCACTTCCACCCGGCGGTTCTTGGACCGTCCTTCCTCCGTGTCGTTCGTGTCGATTGGATGGTACTCGCCGTACCCGATGGAACGGAAGCGGGCGGGGCCGATTTGATCGTTCTCGAGCAATATTTTCATAAAATTAAGTGCCCGCTTCGAGCTCAAATCCCAGTTCGTTTCGAATGCGGCGCTGCCGATCGGGACATTATCCGTATGACCTGCCACTTCGACCCGGTAATTCGGGTATTGCGCCAGCATCTCGGAGATGAAGCCGGCAAGCCGTGTAGCTTCCGGTTTTACCGTAGCGGAGCCGGAGGAGAACAAGGCGTTGTCTCGAATGGTAATCATCAGCAAATCGTCGGTCAATTGGGTGTCGAGCTCCGCAGACAACTGGTTGTCCGCTATGTATTGATCGAGCCTTTCCTTGAGCTGCTCCAAATCGTGCTGTTCCTTCTGAAACTGCTTCGCCTGCTGTTCTTGCTGTTGCTGCTGGGCCGTTGCCGGGTTCGACGGATCCTCGTACTTGCTCTTATCAACGTTCGGCGCCACCTGAAGTGGAATCATATTGGACACGTCAAAGGTGCCGGTACCGCCAGTGAAGGCAGAGTTCAGAGAACGCATGATACTGTCGTACTTTTTGGAGTCCACCTGACTGGAGGCGAACAAAATAATAAAGAGCGCGAGCAGCAGGGTTAACAGATCGGCATAAGGGATGAGCCATGTTTCGTCGATATGCTCCTCATGATGCTCGCGGTGCTTTTTTTTACTCATCCCTGTCTCCCGCCTTGCTCTCGTTTTTCTCGTCGCGCTGAGAAGTCGGTATGAAAATCATCAGCTTCTGCTTCACGGCCGTCGACGAAATACCCGACTGGATGGAGAGCAGTCCTTCGACCATCATCAGCCGGATTTCCACTTCTTTCTTCGACTTTTGCTTCAATTTGTTGGCAATCGGATGCCAGAGGACGTAACCCGAGAAAATCCCGAGCAGCGTTGCGACGAAAGCCGCAGAGATCAAGTGGCCGAGACTCTCGACATCGTTCAAATTGCTGAGCGCCGCGATCAGGCCGATAACGGCCCCGAGTACCCCGAGCGTAGGCGCGTATGTGCCGGCTTGGGTAAAAATTTGCGCGCCTGAACGGTGCCGCTCCTGCATCGCTTGAATATCTTCCATCAAGACGTCGTGCACAAAGTCTTGATCGTTGCCGTCAATGATCATGCGCATACCGTTGCGCAAGAACGGGTCTTGAATTTCCTCCACCTTGCTCTCCATCGCGAGGAGCCCTTCGCGGCGGGTGATGGACACCCAGTCCGTGAACAGGTTGATCAGATCCATTTTCGGAATTGTTTTTTGCTCGGTGAAGGCAATCTTTATCAGTTTGGGGAAGCCTTTCAGTTCTTCTAAAGAAAAGCCGATAAAGAGAGAGGCCGCCGTTCCTACGAAAATGATCATAAGAGCAGCCGGGTTGACGAGGGCAACGGGACTTGCTCCCTTCAGAATCATCCCCACAATGACTGCCACAAAGCCAAGAACAATACCGATAACTGTTGATTTTTCCATTTCGCTAAAAACACCTTCCGCCTGTTTATTTTCTCCATTTTCATGCCATGTTTCCAATTACTTCGACAAAAAGTGACAGTTATCCTGCTAGGGAATTTTGTTTAATTTTTCACATTTGGAATATTTGGAGTATAATGAGAGTTAAGATGAATGAAGCAGATGGGCGCAGCCGCCGTTATTTTTCATGGCGGTCAGCCCGCGCAGAACGAACTTGGCGCCCGGGTCAGCAGGGCCATTTGAAAGAAGACGTTCGCGAAGCGGTCATCCCTTGAGCGAAGCGGAGGATGACCGTAACCGAATGAATGAAGAGAGGGGAACAAAGCATATGCAGGCAAATCATCTCCACGAGAAGACAAGGCTTGGACCGGTCCACTTGAAAGTGAGCGAGCTGGATCGGTCGGTGCGCTTTTATGGCGAGGTTGTCGGGCTGCGCGAGCTGCACCGCGCGTCCGGGAGGGCTGTGTTGACGGTCGGCGGGGACGAGTCGCCGCTGGTCGTTCTGCATGAGCTGCCGAACGCTATCGTCATGCCGCGCCGAACGACCGCGGGGTTGTATCACTTTGCGCTGTTGGTGCCGAATCGCGGGGCGCTCGGTCTGTCGCTGCGCCACTTGCTGACGTGCGGCATTCATGTCGGACATAGCGATCACTTGGTCAGCGAGGCGTTGTACATTCAAGATCCGGACAACAACGGCATTGAAATTTATGCCGACCGGCCCCGTGAAACCTGGCGGCGCGACGAGAGCGGCCGTTATGTGATAACGACCGATCCGCTCGACTTGGACGGATTGCTGGAGGAGGCGGGGGATTCGCCGTGGGAAGGGCTGCCCGCGGGAACTAGTATCGGGCATATTCATTTTCACGTATCCGACCTGCTTGAAGCACGGCGGTTTTATATCGAGACGTTAGGCTTCGACCTGATGGCGTCACGGGATTCGGCGATGTTCGTCTCGGCCGGCGGGTACCATCATCACGTCGGGCTGAACACCTGGGCCGGCGTTGGCGCACCGGCTGCTGCGGACGATGCGGCGGGGCTCGCTTATTATACGCTGGTCGCGCCGACGCCCGAAGAGCTGGAGCGGACGACCGCCCGGCTGCGTCAAGCCGGGATCGCGCTGGAGCAGGACGGGAAAGCTTGGTTCGCCCGCGATCCGTTCGGCATTACCGTCAGGCTGACTAGCGAAGAGGCTATCCCTAAAGGGTAACACCCAATGCAATCATCTTAATGGGACAAATTCGAAACCAAGCAAAGAAGAACCTTCAACACCACTTGCAAAGTGGGGATGAAGGTTCTTTTCATCTTCGATGCATGACAAAACCGTCCGGTCCAGGGGGAACGAACGGTTTGGCGATGCGATGTTCAGGCTAAGCCCGGATGCAGTACAAGCGGCTCGTCGCTTCCCAGATTTCGCCTTGCGCGAGCGAGAACAAACCGATCTCCTCGGCCGGCAAATCGACGTTCGGAGCGTTGACAAGATTCGTTTGCGGCTCGGGGCAGAAGAAGCCTTCGGTTGCATTGTTGTTCCAGATCATCCAATGCTTGTAAGACGTGCCTGCGTCATAGACGAGCTTGACTCCAAGCCGGGAGTCGGTCAGTTCCATCCGGTTGCGGCCGTTCTGCGGCTCCGCCGTGTAATGGTTATCCATCGGCTCGAAGAACGGCGAAATGCCGCCCGATTTGATCGCTTCTTCTTCCGGCTTCAGCGTCTGGAATCTGCCCGTCGGCAGCATCCGTTCGCTCATCTCGCGACGCCGGCCGATCGTCATTGTAAAGCGGCAGTCGGCTGCGGTGCTGCCCGGAGCGAATGGCGCATTGACCGCTGTATGGAAGGCGAGCAGGCAGGGCATAAGTTCCGTGCCGTCGTTGCGCACGAGCACGTGCTGGCCCAATCCGTCTTCCGTCAGCGTATAGGTGAGCCGGAACGTAAAGGCGTGCGGCCAATAACGGTATACCGGATGGGCGGCGTCAACCTTCTGCGTGAGCGTCACGTAGCTGCTGTTCGAAGTCGTACCGTACGTTTCCACGACCCAGGGAATATTGAACAAGAAGCCGTGCAAATGGTTGCCTCGCGCCGCTTCGTTCACCGGGAATTGATAGGTGGCGCCGTTCCAGGGGAACTTGCCGTCCTCGATCCGGTTCGGCGGGAAAAGCACCGGCATGCCGTGAATCACCGGACGCGCTTTGAAGCTCTCCATCTCCTCAAGCGCAGGTTCGTGCAAAAAGCGGTAGCCGGCCTCCGTATCGCGGAATGCGATAAGATTGGCGCCGATTTCGGGCAGAACAGCCGCTTCGTAACGGCCCGCCTGCAGCCATACCGCCTTCTCGCCTTGATAAGTATCCTCATAAGCTTTGCATGCGAAAGTCACAATAGGTCCCCTCCGTCTAGTCTCGTCCATCCTACATCATAGCGGGTGGAAGGGCAGCTTGCCATTAAAATAACAACCTAAACTATTAATATTTAAACCTCGACGTCCGGCGAAGCGATACGCTCCCGATGCGTGTAAACGTTCATGGACGAGCCGCGGATGAAGCCGACGCACGTAATGCCGAGGTCGTCCGCCAAGGAGAGCGCCAGATCGGTCGGCGCCGACTTGGAGAGCATCACGCCGACCCCGATTTTCGCCGCCTTCAGCACGACTTCGGACGATAAGCGTCCGCTGAACGCGATAATTTTATCGCTCGTCCGCCACCGGTTGCGCAAGCAGTGCCCGAACAGCTTGTCGAGCGCGTTGTGCCGCCCGATATCCGCGCGCGTCGCGAGCACATCGGTGACCGAGCAGAGGGCCGCGTTGTGCAGGCCCCCCGTATTGCGAAAGTCAACCGAGCTTCGCTGGAGCGTCTCCATCAAGCTGTAAACCTGCTCGGGCTTAATACGAATTTGCGAGACCGATGTTTTTGCGGTCCGCACATCGTTTTGAAAATAAAACTGACGGCTTTTGCCGCAGCAGGAACCGATAAACCGCTTGGCGTAATATTCCTTGCCGACGGATTGGGGGCGTATCAATTCGGCGTAAGCGATGCCGCGGTCCTCGTCGACGGACATCGTCTTCAACTCGTCGGCTTGCCGAATAACGCCCTCCGACGCCAGAAAACCGACGACCAGATCAGTCAGCTCGGTCGGCGAGCAGACGATCGTCGCGAATTCTTCGCCGTCCACATACAAGGTTAGCGGGAACTCCTCGGCAATCTCGTCTTCTTGCTCGATTGCGCCTTGACCGCTGAATTTCATCATATGCCAATGGGTCGTCAGCTTTCGTGTCATGGACTCGCCCTCCGATCGCTTCAGCCGAGCGTTTCCATTTCGAGCTCGGCGACTCGTTTCTCAACGTAACGCGTATCTTTCAAAGCATGATACGTTTCCGCTTTTTCCACCACGACGGCGGTATTGTATTCGGGGATGCCGGCGAAAGCCTCATACACGCCTTTGGGAAACAGCATGTTGCCTTCCGGCCAATACAGCTCCACATTGCCGGGGGCCACCTCCGCAGTTTTCGCCCGGCCGTGGAATGTGCCGAACTGGTTGTAAACGACAAGGGCATCCCCGTCTGCAATCCCCAGCTTCGCCGCATCGGTCGCATGCAGCAGCACGTCGTAACGGTCCGCAGCATTAAACGGGTCGTGGCTGCCGTAAATCATGGAATTAAATTGCTTGCCGCGCCGCGTCGTCGCGTAGAAATGCCCCTCCGGCTTGCGCCGCTCCGGCAGTTCTACCGGGATCAGTCTGCCGCGTCCATCCGGCGTCGGGCAAATTCCGTCCTCGCACAGCCACGCATTGCCCCATTGGAACACGTCGCCCTTCGCGTGCAGATGCTGGATGCCGTCGTAATTGGGAGCGGCTCTGGCGATTTCCTGGCGGATGCCCGCCGCATCCGTCAAGCCGAGCACAGAGGCGGAATCCGGCCGCACGAGCGCCGCAAGCTCCGCGTAGATGCTCCACTCCGCGCGCGCTTCCGGCATGCGCGGACCTTCGATTTCCGGCGAAAAGTAGACCATCCGCTCGGTGGAAGTGGACGTGCCGCCGCCCGGCTGTTCATAACGGGTCATCGCCGGCAAGACGATCACGGCTTCCCGGGCGTCGACCAGGGTCGAGGTGTTGAGCACGATGTCTTGATGGACGCGGATGTCGACCTGCTCCAGGCAGGAGCGGACGAAGTCCGGCTCGGGCATCGTCTCGAGGAAGTTGCCGCCGGACGTGTAGAACACCTTCAGCTTCCGCTCATGATCGTCCGGGAGCAGCGCATTCTCGAGTGAGACGCCGACGATGTCGCCCTGCCACTTCGGCAGCTCGAAGCCCCACTCGCGCTCGATCCGCGCGATGTCGTCGCCCTTGAACTCGCCGCCCGGCAGGCTGAACGGATCGGCGCCCATTTCGCCCGAGCCCTGCACGCCGCTATGCCCGCGAATCGGCATCAGGCCGCAATGCTCACGGCCGAGAAACCCTCGCAGCAGCGCCAAATTGGCGACCTGCGAAATGTTATCCGTGCCGAAGCGGTGCTGGGTCAGCCCCATGCTCCAGACGAAGACGGCCGATTTGGCTTCCGCCAGCAGCTCGGCAAATTCCCGCATGCGCGCCTGGCTCAAACCGGAGGAGCGTTCCAGTTCCTGCCAATCCTGCTGAAGCACGTGCGCCTTCAACTCTTCGTATCCGTTTACATGCGCCTTGATGAAGGCGTGATTGACGGCCGATCCGGGAGCTTCCGTCTCCATCTCGAACCAGCTCTTCATGACGCCGTGCATGAAGGCGATGTCGCCGCCGATATGCACCTGGTAGAAATCGTCGGCGAGCTTCGTCCCGAACAGCGCCGATTCCGGAATCGACGGGATCCAGTAACCGTCCATCGCCGGCTCGCGATACGGGTTGATCACGATGATTTTCGTGCCCTTGCGCTTCGCGGCGTACATATATTTGGTGGAGACGGGCTGGTTGTTCGCGGCGACGCTGCCCCAGAAGACAAGCACGTCGGTGCCGATCCAATCTTTATAGGTGCAGCTGGAAGCTCCGATTCCGACCGAGCGCTTCAAGGCCGTCTTGGACGGCGAGTGACAGATGCGCGAGGCGTTGTCGATGTTGTTCGTGCCGATGAAACGGGCAACCTTGGCGGCGGCGTAATAAGACTCGTTCGTGATGCCGCGGGCCGTCAAATAAAACGCCAGCTGCTTCGGGTCGATGGCGCGTATTTTACCGGCGATCGTCTGCAGCGCTTCGTCCCAGCCTACACGGCGGAAGCGCCGCTCTCCCTTGCCGCGCATCAGCGGGTAGGGAAGCCGCCCGAGCTTGCGCAGCTGCGCGCTGTCCAGCTTGCGCAGCTCGTCGATATCGGCGTGCAGCATGTCCGGGCGGATCGCCGGCATCGTGTTGAGCCGCAGCACGTTCAGACGCGTCGTACACAGATGCGGGCCTTCCAGCGTCTGATCGTATAACCCGGACACCCCGAGCGCGCAGCCGTCGCAAACGCCCTGTGTCAGAATGCGGGCCGCATACGGCAAATTGTCGCGGTTCTCCCAGGCGACCTTCAGCGTATCGCGAATATGATGCGGCTTAATTCGTCCCAAGCCGAACGGCATTCGGCTGACCCAAAGCTTCGGGTCGGGCTTCCCAGGCAATTTTATGCGGCCGCTATGTTTCGTTTTTCCCATTGTACGTCCTCCTTAGAAGTGTCGGTCTGGTATAAGTTCAATAAAAAAACCGCCGAGACGTTACTTTTTCGCATGAAAAAGCTTCATCTCCAGCGGTTAGTCTCCAGCAGGTTCGCTGCCAAGCGCCAACGTTTGACGTTATCGGTCGCCGAATTTATTTTGGATGTTCTGATCAAACACGAAGATGGACATGCCGAAATCCTGATCGATGTCGATATCGACGAACAAATCGACGAATGCAGCTCCCAGCAGCTGCTCCATCTCGGTTGGAGGGTGACTGCGGTAAATATCCTTGACCCATTGCGTGCGGGCTTCCCGCAGCATTTGCTTCCCGTCGGCCGCGTTTGCGATAAATTTCTCGACCGGGGAGAGATTGCCTTCCATCTCGCAGATGGCCCAGTTCTTGCAGAAGGTGGTCGTGATCCGGCCCGGGCCTTTGCCCATATGACGCTTTCGGTACGCTTTGACCAAGTTGCTGAATTCGGCTTCGTATTTATTCATGCTTCGACCTCCGATAACCGTTAAACGGGTAACAGGTGCGCTGTCCCATATCTGACGGCAAGCAGCAAGATATAGTCTTAACAAAATAATCTTAACAAGAAAGCGTTACCGTGACAAGACAAGAAAAAACCTCCCGCTCGCACACACGGCGAACAGGAGGGGGCGGGGGACTACAGCAGCGCTTCGATATCGGCTGTTAAGGCAGCCGGCGTAACGGGCGGTTCGAAACGTTTCACGACGTTGCCGCTGCGGTCAATCAGGAACTTGGTGAAATTCCATTTGATCTCATTGCCTTCAAGCAGCCCTTGCTGCTCCAGGAACGAGGCCAGCTTGCCGCCGGTCTGCGGGTCGATTCCTTCGAACGGAGCTTGTTCCGTCAAGTAGGCGAACAGCGGATGCTTATTTTCGCCGCGCACCTCGACTTTGTCGAACAGCGGGAAGGTGACGCCGTAATTCAGCGTGCAGAACGTGTTGATTTCTTCATTCGAGCCGGGCTCCTGCGCGCCGAATTGATTGCAGGGAAAGCCGAGGATATTCAAGCCGCGGTCTTTGTACGTTTCGTACAGCTGCTGAAGCTCGTTGTATTGCGGGGTGAGTCCGCACTTGCTGGCCGTATTGACGATAACGAGCACCTTTCCTTTGTATGCCTCTAAAGAAACTTGCTCTCCGCGGATGTTGTTGGCTTTAAATTCGTATACGCTCATGGTTTATTCCTCCGTTGTTTTGAGATGGACTTGCTCCAATAAGGAAGTGAGACGCAGACGCAGCGCCGTCGTTTCGTCTTCCGTCATGCCGGTGACACAAAATAGTTTCTCGGGAAGGTCGTAGGCCTTCTCTTTAAGCGCGGCGCCCTGCGGCGTCAGCCGGATGCGCACGTTCCTCTCGTCCTGCGGGTCGCGTATGCGGGTAAGCAGCTTCAAGGCCTCCAGCTTCTTCAAGAGCGGGGTCAGCGTTCCGGAATCCAGGTATAGCCGTGCGCCAAGCTCCTTGACCGTAATGTCATCCCGTTCCCAAAGCGCCAGCAGCGCTACATATTGCGTATACGTAATGCCCAGTTCGTCGAGGTGCGGGCGGTACAGCTTCGTAATTTCGCGAGCGCACGCATAAACAGCGAAGCAGAACTGATTCTCGAGCTTCAAAAGTTCATCGCGATTCAGGATTTGCAAACCTCCTTATATTAGATTGCTTGAAATTAAATTGTATAAAATTTATTTACTGAAACTACTTTACCATCCGTAATGAGCGAAGTCAATGTTTACGCTGCGAACGGTGTGAATTTGTATCGAACGACGTTTTCCCGACAGGTCCTATCCATCATAAAAAGGGCAAAGCATGGCGCCCTGCGCATGTAACAGTTGCATTAGAAAAATACGGATGGTATAGTGGAAAATGACCTCAGAACCCAATTGTTATTTTGGTCAGTACAGGAGATGGATAAATGGATCCTAAAAAAACGGCGATCTTGAATGCGGCGAAAAAATCGTTCTCGCTTTTTGGCTACAAAGGCACGACGATGGGGCACATCGCCAAAATCGCAGGAGTCGGCAAAGGTACTTTGTACTTATATGTGACAAGCAAGGAAGAACTGCTGAACGAGATTGTCAGCGTCTTGGTGGAAGATATGAAACGAACGGCGGAGGAAGCGATCGGGCAGGGCGCCACCGTCTTTGAGAAAATCCACGGGGCCATCTACGCCGCGCTTATGTTCAGGAAGGAACAGGAGCTGCTCATCAAGCTGGCGCACGAGGTGAACGAATTCGGCAGTCAGGTGACGGAGAACGCGCTCGACCAGATCGAGAATCAAATGGTCGACTACATTTCGCAGCTGATCGAACGCGCGGTCAGCACCGGGGGGATGAAGCCCTGCGATCCGAAAATTACCGCCTTTATCGTCTATAAGCTGTATCTGGCGCTCGTTTACGATTGGGAACGGCAGCATCCGCCGCTCACGGATGAACGCATTTTGGAGCTGCTGCAAACGTATCTAATGAACGGCCTATCCACGAAATAGGCTGCTTTTTTTCATCATCTTTTATGCGGAGGGGTATTTATGCGCTTTATTCGACCATTGGTTTATTCAGTGATGGCGGTGGCCATCGGTACGGGAGGCTTTCTGCTCACTACGAAGCAAGTAAACGGAAGCACGCAAGCCGGAGCTGCCGTGCAGCCGACAGCTTACATTGAATCGAACGAGGTTAGCGCCAGCTTTAAGATCGGCGGCCGCGTTACCGAGATTCTCGTGAAAGAAGGGGATACGGTCAAGAAAGGCCAAGTGCTGGCGCGTCTGCAAAGCACGGAGCTTGAGGCGAAGGTGGCGCAGGCCAAAGCGGCCGTGGCGCTCGCCCAGGGCAAGATTGCCGAGGCGCAGGGCGCAACCGCTACCGCTCAGGCGAAGAAGGCGCAGGCGATCGCCGGCGTGACGGCTACGGCCGATGCGGCGGATCAGCAAATCGCCCAGGCCGAAGCGGCGGTGAAGGCGGCGCAAGCGAAGGTCGACGGGCTGCGTAACGGCGCCCGTCCGGAAGAGAAGAAGCAGGCCGAAATTCAACTGCAGGCGACCAAGGAAGTGTACGCCCTCGCCGAGCAAAACTTGAAGCGGATGCAGGCGATGCTTGCGGAAGGCCTTGTGGCGCAGGCCGACGTCGATAAAGTGAACGTGAGCTATCAGGAAGCGAAAACGAAATATGAGCTGGCGCAGCAGCAGTACAACCTCGCTCAGCAAGGGCCGCGCGAGGAGGAAATACGCGCAGCGGAAGCGCAGCTGGAGCAGGCCAAAGCGGCGCTCGGCCTCGCCCAGGCAGGCCGCGAGCAAGTAGCCGTGCGCGAAGGCGACGTTGCCGCAGCGAATGCGGCCATACAGCAGGCGCAGGGCGCTGTGCAGTCGGCCGGCTCCGCCGAGCAGCAGGCCAAGGCGGCGCAGGCTGAAGCGGAAGCGTATCAGAGCTACACCGAGCTTATCGCGCCAAGCGACGGAGTGATCCTGGCGCAGGGCGCACAGCCCGGCGAACTGGTCGGCTCGGGCTTCCCGGTTTTTACCATTCAAGCGACAGACGGCCATTGGGCGAGATTTTATATGACCGAGACGTCGCTCGCCGGACTGAAGAACGGAGACCGCGTCAAGCTGAAGCTGATCGCGACGGGGCAGGAACTCGAAGGCAAGATCCAGTCGATAGCGGCGGCACCGGATTTTGCGGTCAAGAAAGCGACGCAAACCGCGGGCGAGACCGACGTGCGCTCGTTCGGCGTGAAGGTTGAGCTGCCGCAGCTTCCGGAAGCGGCTGCGATCGGCATGACGCTGCAGTGGAACGGTAAAACGGAAGGGTGATCGGTCGTGACGGAGCTTAAAGTAGGCGGCGTCATTGCCGACGAGTGGAGACACATTATCAAAGACAGGCGGCTGTTCTTAATTCTTTTCATCGTGCCGGTCATGTATACGCTGCTGTTCGGCTCGCTTTATACCCACCACAAGGTGACCGAGATGACGACGATTGTCATGGACGAAGATCAAAGCCCGCTCAGCCGTCAAATCATTCAAGCTTTCGAGGAAAGCGAATCGTTCCAGGTGACGCGCGAGGCGCATACCGAGGAGGAGGTCAGGCGAGCGATCGCCTCCGGGGAAGCGAAGGTCGGGTTGTTCATTCCGAGCCGGTTCGAAGCGAGCTTGAAGCAGGGCCAGACGCTGCCGCTGCTCACGTGGGTCGACGGCAGCAACATGCTGTACTCGAATTCCGCGACCAAGGGCGCGAACGAAGTCATCACCACGTTCAGCATGGGCCTGTCAGCCAAAAAAATGAAGCTGCAGCAAGGCCTGCAGGACGAACAGGTGGCGAACGTGCTGTCGCCGATTCCGTTTCGCTATCGGGTACTGTACAACCCGACGTTTAATTACAGCGACTTTATGATGTACGGTCTGGTCGGAGCCATTTTGCAGCAGGTGCTGTTTCTCGGCATTTCGCTGACCGTCACGCGGGAGAAAGACGGCGGGACCTGGCAGCGTTATGCGGCATGGAAACGCGATCCTTGGCGGATCGCGTACGCCAAGACGGCGCCTTATTTCCTGATCAATTTGTTTAACACGACGATTGCGCTGCTGATCGCGTCGTATTTATTCGGGGCGCCGCTTGCCGGCAGTTTGTTCGCCGGGCTGGCGGTCGTGATGTCCTTCACGTTCGCGGTGTGCGGGATCGGGTATTTGATCAGCATGTTCTCGGGCAATCAGCTCGGGGCGACGCAGACGGCGATGCTGATCGCAGTGCCTTCGTTCCTGCTGTCCGGCTTTACCTGGCCGTTCGAAGCGATGCCGAGGGCGCTGCAGGTTCTGGGGCATCTGCTGCCGCTGACCTATTTCCTGGACGGGGTGCGCAGCGTATTCGTGAAGGCGAACGATTACAGCGCAATCGGTTACGATTGCCTGGCGCTCGTGATGATGGGACTCGTGACGTTCATGGCGGCGATGCTGCTGACGCGCTTTGCCGTGTTTCGCAAGACGACGCCGGAGGATGCGGCTGCGCCGGTTGCGGTTCGCGCCGAGCCTGCGGGAACGGGAACCGCAACCGGAAACGGAAGCGGGCTTACCCTATAATATTGAGGGAGATGGAACGAGAATGAACCGAAGAACATTTGCGGGCTTTTGCGCCGCACTTTTGATTGCTGCCGCTGTCCAACCGGCCGTTTATGCCGAGACGGTAACGGAAGATCCGAAGCAAAACCTGTACTTGAGCGCCCCGGTCCTGGAGACGGTCGCTTCGATCGACTTGCCGTCGGTGCTGGAACGTGCGTTGACAGACTCGAACAACCTGCAGCTGCTCCTGTTGAAATATGCGGCGTTAAACTCGAAGGAGCAGGATTTAAAAGCACAGCGGGAATCGCTGGTAGGCGGCTCGTTCACAGGCGGACATTTACCGGATACGCCCGAGGAGATGGTCGCCGGGATGAATGCGCAAGGAGTAGCCGTCGATCCGGCGGACAACCTGTGGCTCGGGCCGGTGACGACCGTCACGAATAAGGCGATCAATCAGCTTATCCAAGGCATGGGTACGATGAGCGCCGGCATGAATGAGATCATCCAGCAGCAGCGCGAGCAATTGAAGACGACGGCGCACCAGTTGAGCACGGACCAACGCAACGCGCTGCTGCAGAAGGACGAGGCGGTTGAAGCCATCCGGCTGCAGACGACCGCCCAATACGTGCAGCTGCTCGGCTTGAAGAAGCAGCTTGCCTTTATGCAGGATTACGCTTCCGTGCTGGACAAAGAAGTGAAGAAAGCGATGCTTTTCCGCGAACAAGGGCTGGCCTCGAACGAAGACGTGCTGACGGCGACCAAAGCGCTGAACAAGCACAAGGACGAGCTCGCCCTGCTGAACCAAAATTACAAGCTGGCGCTGGTGCAGCTTTCGTTCGACATCGGGATCGCGTACAATCCTTCGCTGGAAGTGAAGGACATCGCGAACGTCACCGTAGAACCCGTGCAGCGAGCGGATACGGAAACGATCCTGAAGAACGCCTATCAGATGAAGATGAGCGCGAACAATATCGACGAAGCGGCGTGGCAGCAGTCCAATACGGTAACCCAAAATACGTATGGGGGCAACTATTTGGGCGTAAACCTGGCGATTTCGGGCATGAAGAACGAGCAGACGCAGCTGGAGCTGACGAAGAAAATCGAGGCCGTGTACACGGAAGCGGAGAACGCCTATCTGGCCTATACGACGGAAGCGCGGAATACGGCCGAAGTGAAGGCGGACTTGAATAAAATGAAGGTGCGTTACGACGCAGGCGTCCTGTCCAGGCACGATTTGCAAAAGTTCGAGCTGAAGGTGCGCGGGCAAGAGACGACGCTGGAAGCCGCGAAGCTGAAATATTTCGTCCTTCGCGAGAAATCGCGCGCGATGGAGAAAGGGTTTATCTCGTAATGGGAAATGGGCTGTGCCGGGCTGATCAAGCCGGCGCAGTCTTTTTTTTTTGTGAGCGGCAGCGCAGGGCCGGATACGTGCCGCCTGCCCGGCCCCGGCATGCCTTCGCTTGAAGGCATGCCGGGGCTTTTGGCACGGAGCGGAGGCGACTTCTTTCGCTTGCGCGGTTGCCTTTACTGGAACCGGCGCCGGTATTCGCGAGGCGTCGCGCCGACATATTTCACGAAGCAGGAGGTGAAGTAGGCGGCTTGATTAAACCCGACGTCGTCGGCGATGCGCGTGATCGGCAGATCCGTTTGCAGCAGCAGCAGCTTGGCCTGCTCCAGCCGGTAATGCATCAAGTATTCGAACGGCGAGCAGCCGAACTGCTTCTGCATGCAGCGCGCGATATAAACCGGATGAAAATTCAACGCTTCGCCAAGCGCCTGAGCCGACACGTTCTCGTGGTAATGCTGCCGCAAATAAGAGGCCGCCTGATCGGCGCATCTGGCGGAGGACGCCGTCTCGTCGGACTGCCAGGACTCATGCAGCCGCTCCAGCAGGTTCTGAAACAACGTCTGCTGTTTCCAGCGGGACAAGCTGTCGGAACGGGCGCCCAGTTCGATCATCTGATCCATAAGCGCGAACAGCTTGGCCGGCTTCGGGATATGAAAAGATTGGGGGATATGAAATTTGATGGTTTGCGGAATGAAAACCCGCAGCCGATCCGGAATCTTTTCCTCCCGGTCATCGCTCGTTTCCGATTCGTTCGGATCAGACACGCGCCACTCGCCGGACGTTTGGAAGTGGAGCCAATAATACAACGTTTCCTCCTGACAGGGTGCCGTCGGATAATGATGTTTATCCGGGCGCAAAATCAACATGTCACCGGCTGAAACCTCGTATTTCCGGTCTTCTTCGGCGATGTACAAGCAGCCGCTGCGCACAAGCAGCATATCGAACACACCGATATTCCGACGGTTCGGATGTTTGAAGCCCGGCTCGTTCGCCGCGAAACCGTTCACAATGAAATAGGGCATCGGCGGGACGGACAACTGTAGCACAGACAGCGCTTTCACCCCCTTACTATAGGCATGTAAAGTTTGAATTTTAATAGTTCTGGTTGCAAATATGATATATGAATCCCAGTATACCATCTATAATGTGTAATGACGACAGGAGGGATTTACGGACATGACGGATACGCACAAAAAAATGACCTTATGGGCGCTTGCGTGGCCCGTTTTTATTGAAATGTTTTTGCAATTTTTGCTCGGGACGGCGGATACGTTTATGGTAAGCCGCATATCCGACGATGCGGTGGCCGTTGTCGGGATCTCAAACCAGCTGTTTAACGCGGTGACGATTTTATTCGCCGCCGTGGCGGGCGGAGCCGGTGTGCTGATCGCTCAGCGGATCGGGGCGCAGCGGAACGAAGATGCGCGCAAGATCGGCATCATGACGGTGAAAGCGTCGATCGTGATCGGGCTTGGCTTGAGCGTGCTTCTTTACTTCGGCGCGGCCCGCGTAGCGGCCTTGCTGCAGCTGGAGGTGTCGCTGCTGCCGCTTGCCAAGACGTATATCGCCATCGTCGGGGGCGGCATGGTTTTGACGGCTGTGATGTCGACGCTCAGCACCGTCATCCGCAGCACGGGCGACACGCGCACGCCGATGTTCGTCGCCATTGGGATGAACGTCGTTCATATTATTCTGAACTATTTGCTGATCTACGGCACATTCGGGTTCCCGGCGTTAGGTTTGGAGGGTGCGGCCCTATCCACGGTCATGAGCCGATTGGTCGCTTCGATAGTGCTGGTCATCGTTTGGGCCGGTGCCTTTTCCCGTCGGCTCGAGTGGAGCGACTGGAAGCTGTATGACCGCCCGATGTTTCGCGAAGTGCTGCGTATCGGTTGGCCGCTGGGCCTGAACATGGCCTCCTGGTTTTTCTCCCAGCTGGTCATTTATGCGTTCGTCGCCAAATTGGGCGCGTCGGCCTTAGCCGCAAGAACGTATATGAATACGCTGGAATCGTTTTGCTTCCTGCTCGGCTTCTCGGTGGCCTTGGCCGTCCAAATCCAGATTGCCTATTTATACGGCGCCGGGCGTAAAGAAGAGGCCTACCGCAGCGCATACCGGGCAACCGGCAGCGGTTTGGTTATCGTCTTGATCGGTGCGCTGCTTCTTTATGTATTAGGAGAGAGCATATTGTCGTTCTTCACTCAAGATGCGGGCATCTTGGCGATCGGCTTGTCGCTGCTCGGGTTGAATTTGATTTTACAGCCGGGCAAAATGGTCAACATGGCGATGGGCAATGCTTTAATCGCGATCGGGGACACCCGCTTCGTCGTATATAACGGCTTTTTCTCCATGTGGATCGTCGCCGTAGGGCTGTCCTATGTGCTCGGCATTCAGTCGGGGTGGGGCTTGATCGGCATCTATGCGGCGATGATCGCCGACGAATATTTGCGCGGCTTGCTCGTTACCGTCCGCTGGAGCAGCAAAAAAGCGCTGAACAAAGCCTTGACGCCTCCGGACGCGGCTCAAGTTGCCGTTCATCCTTAGCTTCGTTATAATTAAATAAGCGCATCGGATAAGAAGCATATCCGACCAGGTCAACAAGAGGCTTTATACCGGAAGAGGAAGACCGGGTAAAGCCTCTTTCCTATGTGAAGCGCATGCTGAAGAAGCCGAAGGAGGAACCGAACATGAGTTTGATCGCGGACTGGGTCCGATACGGCCCGGAAGGAGCGTACACCGGGTATGCCGCAAGACTGGCTACGGCACAAACGCCGCTTCCCGCCGTTATCGTGCTGCAGGAAATATGGGGCGTGGACGAGCATATCCAGGACGTCACGCGGCGTTTGGCGCAAGCGGGCTACGCAGCCTTCGCACCCGACCTTTTCGCGAAGGACGGCGAACGATTGCCGGCGCTCGGTGCCGGTCAAATCGAGGCGGCGAAGCAGTTCCTGAACACGCTTCCGCCGTCCGCATGGCGCAATGCGGAAGAACGGGATACCGCGCTGGCGCGGCTCCCCGAGCACGAGCGGTCGGGGATCTCCGCTACGCTGAACCGGCTCTTCGACCTGGGCGGGCTGCAGGACGCGTTTCGCACGCAGGCTGCCGAAACGGCCGTTTACTTGCGCGAGGTGTGCGAGCACTCGCGGGGACAGCGCGTCGCTTCTGTCGGTTTCTGCATGGGGGGCGCGCTGTCGGCGGCGCTGGCCGTGAGGGACGAGCAGCTTGCAGGAGCCGTCATTTTCTATGGCTCGGCTCCAGCCCTGGACGCGCTGTCCTCCATCCGGTGTCCGGTGCTCGGTTTATACGGAGAGAACGATAAGCGGATTACGGACGAAGTTCCCGCGTTCGCCGAGGCGATGGAGCAAGCGGGCAAACGCTTCGACTACCGGATTTATCCGGACGCCCCGCACGCCTTCTTCAACGATACGCGCCCGAGCTACCACGTTGCATCGGCCAGAGCGGCCTATGCCGAGACGCTTCGATTTCTGCAGGAGACGCTGAGCTAGGATGCAGCCTCTGGAGCCGCCCTTCATGCGGAGCCGGAGGCTGCTTTATTTAAATCTGCCGGAAGAGCGAATCGGGCGCGCCATGATACCGTTGAAAAGCGGAATGTCACCGCGTATAGTTGGAATGAAGAACCAATTTTCCAGTGAATAAAAAAGGATGATGATGATGCCGTTAGTTGACATGCCGCTTGCCCAATTGCGTACCTATGAGGGCCGCAACCCCCGGCCGGCCGATTTTGACGCTTATTGGAACCAGGCGCTTGAGGAAATGAAAGCGGTCGATCCGCAGGCGGAGCTCGTGCCCGCCGAGTTTCAGGTCCCGTTCGCGGAATGTTTTCATTTGTATTTCAACGGTGTGAGGGGCGCTCGCATTCACGCCAAATATGTCAGGCCGAAGCAATCGGAGGGACCGCATCCGGCCGTCCTGCATTTCCACGGGTACACAGGCAGCAGCGGCGACTGGACGGATAAGCTGGCGTATGCGGCGCTCGGATTTTCCATCGCATCCCTCGACGTTCGCGGACAAGCCGGCTTGTCGGAAGATTCGGGCGGCGTCTTGGGCAATACGCACCACGGTCATATCATTCGGGGCTTGAACGATCCGGACCCGCACAATCTGCTGTTCCGCCACATCTTTCTCGATACGGCGTTGCTGGCCTCCGTCGTCATGGGCTTCCCGGAAGTCGACGAGGCAAGAGTCGGCGCCACCGGATGGTCGCAAGGCGGCGCGTTGACGATTGCGTGCGCCGCCCTCGAACCGCGTATCCGCAAGGCGGCGCCGGTTTATCCTTTCCTGAGCGACTACAGACGCGTCTGGGAAATGGATTTGTGCAAAGACGCTTACGCCGAGCTGAAGACGTTCTTCCGCCATGCCGATCCGCAGCATATTCGGGAGGACGAAATTTTTACGAAGCTCGGTTATATCGATATTCAACATCTGGCGTCCCGCGTCGGGGCGGACGTCCTCGTCGGCGTCGGATTGGCCGATACCGTGTGCCCGCCTTCGACGCAGTTCGCAGCGATTAATAAGATGAAGACGACCGTCCGCACGGAAATTTATCCGGACTTCGGCCATGAGAACTTGCCGGGGATGCATGATAAAATTATTCGTTTCTTAAGCGCGTTGTAAAGCTCCAGAAGGTCAACGGTGCAGAGCCGGGCTTTCCCTTGGCGGGAGGCTCGGCTCTTTGGTTTGCTTCGGAAGGGGTATAGCCGTATCAGTGCAAGGGAACGCTGAAATATTGCGGGAAAGAAGAGCGGGAAAGGATGAGGGGTATGGCGGAAGCCGGCTTTCGGATAGAAAAAGATTTTTTGGGAAGCAAAGAGGTTCCTATTCATGCATACTACGGTGTACAAACGTTGCGCGCGGTAGATAATTTCCCGATCACGGGCTACCGGATTCACCGGGAATTGATCGTGGCGTTGGCGATCGTCAAGAAAGCCGCAGCCCTTGCCAATATGGAAACCGGGCAGTTGAAGCCGAAGTTCGGCGAAGTGATTGTGAAGGCAGCCGACGAAATGATAGCAGGCCTATGGCACGACCAATTTATCGTTGATCCGATTCAAGGCGGCGCCGGCACTTCGATCAACATGAACGCCAACGAAGTGATCGCGAACCGCGGGATCGAGCTGCTTGGCGGGGAGAAGGGCAACTACTTCATGCTGAGCCCGAATACGCACGTCAACATGGCGCAGTCGACGAACGATGTATTTCCTACCGCGATTCATATTGCGGTGCTGCGTATGCTGGACCAGCTGATGGCCGCGATGCACGACCTGCACGAGAGCTTCCGCGCGAAGGCCGTTGCATTTGACGGCATTATCAAAATGGGCCGCACCCACCTGCAGGACGGGGTACCGATCCGGCTCGGCCAGGAATTCGAAGCGTACCGGCGGGTGTTCTCCCGCGACATGACCCGAATCGGTCAGGCGCGGCAGCATTTGTACGAAATTAACATGGGCGCGACCGCGGTCGGCACGGGACTGAATGCCGACCCCCGCTATATCAAACGGGTGGCCGAGCTGTTGGCCGAGCTGACGGGTTACCCGCTTGTGAGCGCAGAGCATCTGGTGGACGCCACGCAAAATACGGATGCTTACACGGAAGTGTCCGCGGCCTTGAAGGTATGTATGATCAACATGTCCAAGATCGCCAACGATCTGCGGCTGATGGCTTCGGGCCCCCGGGCCGGACTGAACGAGATTAACCTGCCCGCACGGCAGCCGGGATCGTCGATCATGCCCGGCAAGGTGAACCCGGTGATGTGCGAAGTTGTGAACCAGGTCGCCTTCCAAGTGATCGGTAACGACCATACGATCTGCCTGGCTTCGGAAGCGGGGCAGCTCGAGCTGAACGTCATGGAACCGGTGCTCGTCTTTAACCTGCTGCAGTCGCTCGGCATGATGACACAGGTATTTAAAGTATTCAAGACGCACTGCCTGGACGGCATCGAGCCTAACGTGGAGCTGTGCCGCAATTACGTGGAGCGCAGCGTCGGCGTCATTACGGCATTGAACCCGCACCTCGGGTATGAGCCGGTTGCGCGAATCGCGCGCGAGGCGATCGAGACGGGCAAATCGGTGCGGGAATTGTGCCTTCTCTACGACGTGCTTCGCGAGGACGAATTAAACATCATCCTCGACCCCTATGAAATGACGAAACCCGGCATTGCCGGCGCGTCGCTGCTGCATACGGAACCCCCGGCAGGAAGCGAAAAGCCGAAGCCGTGAGCTTCAATTGAATAATGACCGAAGCCGACCTCGCCGGAGAAGTCGGCTTATTGACGCTGGAAATGGCGTTTATCGCCTGAGGCGCATGCCGCGGCGGTTCTTGGCAAACAATAAGGCCGATGTGAATCGTTACCTTCAAAGGAGAAAGAAGGTTTGAATCGGGCCCTACCATTACTTCGGTGCGTTTGGTTGCTGCTTGCAGGATGGTTACCCGCCCCGGCTTCGGCTGAAGCGGGTAACGCCGCGCCTCCGACCCGACAACAAGCCGATGCGGAGCTGCTCATGGGCTTGCAAGAGGAGGGGGTGTACCTGCTCATTGAAAAAAAGGCAAACCGTCTGTCCCTTATCCACAACGGACGTGTCTATCGCTCGTTTCCGGTGGCGACCGGACGCCGCAGAGAGCTGACCCCGACGGGCACCTTCCATATTGTGACGAAAATCGTGAAGCCGTGGTACGTACGAAAGCAAATTCCCGGCGGCCATCCGAAAAATCCCCTCGGGACGCGATGGATGGGCATCAACGTGCCAGGTAGCGGAGGTTATACGTACGGGATTCACGGCACGAATCGGCCGTATGCGATCGGGTCGAGCGTTTCGTCGGGCTGTATCCGCATGTTGAATCGGGATATCGAATGGTTGTATCGGCATATTCCGCTCGGGACGGTCGTCGTCATTCAAGATTGAAAAAAATAGGCCCCCGAAGTGTATGGAACAAGGCTCATCTGCGCAACATAGGATCAACGGTGAAAGAGAGAGGTGTGGTTCCGTTGAGCAAATTAGCGGGTTATACCAAGGAAGTTGTTGTTGAATCGAGATAGAAGCGGAGGGATGTGCCAAAGACACGTAAGGGTAGTACAACGTACTGCAAGACGTGACCCGAGGTAAGACTCATGCTTTACGCAAGATTCATGGCAAGCGACCATCATGAATTCACCGTTGGAAAGGACTCCGCAAGGAGTCCTTTTTCCTGTGGCGTTCTTCCGGGCAAGCTGGAAAGCCATGAGCCATTCCATTCAGGTTCGAAGCAAGAGGCAAGAGGCAAGGGGCAAGTCTTCGATCGGCAGCTTCGTTACTTGGCAGAAGGATCGGGTTTCCCCAGGAACGTCCAGAACGCGCCGCCGAGCAGTCCTTCCACGTCACGGCGAATTTCGTCTTCCTCCAGGCGCCAGCCCGCCCGCAGCAAATCCGTGTATTTATCGCCAAGCACCTTAGCGATAATCGTCCGGGAATGATCCCACTTGTAGAGCAGCTGATCAAGCACCCGGCAGTCGGAATGCTGGGGAATGACGCTGCCGCCGAGCAGCTCCAGCCGCATCCGGGTTATTTCTTCGATGAGGCTCGGATTGTTCAGAAACCACCAGCAGCCAAAGATGAGCAGATTGCGGTTTTTTCGCGCCGTCACGGCCAGCTCGTGCTGATTTTCCCGCGATAGCATCGTCACCAGAAATTTGACGTTCGGGTGTCCGCTCACGATCCGTTCGACGGCCCCGATGTCGCTGTAGCCCAGACTGTCCCCCGCGTCCTTCAGCGAAGGGTTGACCTTCCGTTTGACGCCGATCATAAGCGCGAACGGAATGCCCGCTTCCTCGGCAACGGGAAGGATGCATTCGTCAATGACCCGTCCCCGCAATGACGGCTCGGGGTAGGCGAAATCGTTCGGCAGCGAAACGGCCATGTACAGCGGGTTCATTCGGCCGATCCAATCGTGAAGAAAGCGCCTCACCTCCGCTGCCGTGTCTCCCGAGAAATCTTGCATTACCGCATATCCTTGCTGCTGGAGCTTCATATAGGCCGAATCCCAGCCGTTCAGCAGCGGGTCGATGCGCAGCGCGGCCAAAAACCGCGGGTCGGTGCTGCCTCCGCCGGACCAACGCTCCCGCTCGTAGTCGTCGAACGGATCGTTCGTCATGACTACCGTCTTGACGCCCGCCAGCTCCAGAATCCGGTCGATATAATCGCTAGCCTGCACTTCCCGGAAGTAGGCCCGGTACGATTCCAAATCGCGCGTGGACAAGTCGAAGCCGAGACGGTTCAGCACCGTGACGACGCCGCGGCATGCTTCGCTGTAAGGAGAGTGATCGATAAACAATGTTTGCCAAATCAGATCGGCGCGCTCCGTTTTGCTCATCCGCCAGAAATCGTCGTAAGACAGATCGGGACGAAACCGGAACATTTCAGCGATCAAATAGTGATACGTCAGCAGGTCGTCAACCCCCCATAACAGCAGGTCGCCGAACGATTCGGCGAATAAGTGGGTGTGAATATCGGTGACGGGGGTAAGGCGAACGGTCTCTTGAACAAAAGCGATCAGCTGTTCTTCGGTACGAATGGCCATGATATTCGAAGTCCTCCTAAGAAAAAGGCATATGTTCACGTGAACAATGGCATTATATCACGTTCTTTGTCATCTGAATAGACGGTCATTCCGTATCGTTAATCGCAATGGGCGAGTGACCGGTTCGCCGGACCGGGCGTACGCATAGGATGGATGGAGGGCCAAAAAGTTAGCGGAAGGAAGATACGATGGTCGCATACGAATCCGTGGTGCTTATCCTGGTGCTGTTTATTTTGCTGTTGGTCTTACTGCTGATATGGATATGAGGATTGTCGATTAAAAGCCCGGTTGCTTCTCCTTGGCGGAGAGGCGGTACCGGGCTCTTATTTGTTCTTCAGGCCAATATTAGAAGCCTTTATACTGCGGTTCTTCGTTCTCGAGATCTTGAACGCGAGAATTCACTTGGTCGACAATTTGCTGAGTTTGCTTGGCGCAATTCTCGAACAAGGTTTTGGCTTCCTGGTTCTGGGTGCCAAGAGCGAACGTCTCCAGGCTGGCTTGAGCGCTTTTCAAGGATGCGAGCGTCGTTTTTACTTGCGATGCCACTGTCATGCGAATCACCTCCCGAACTCTAATGTGCTCAAATTTTCTTAACTAATGAATGGAAAAAATCACCAGACGACGGGACCGGATAAACGGAAGTCGGTTCGGTACATAATTTATATCGTTCGCCTTGTTTTGCAAGGTCAAATAAGTGCTTGTTAGCAGGGAGAGGGAAGCTTTGCAGGATTTGATGCATATCGCATTACGTTCGTTCACGGCCCTCGTCATCTTGTTTGCGATAACGCGCATTTTAGGTAAAAAGCAAATTTCCCAGCTGACGTTCTTCGAATATATAACGGGCATCACTCTCGGGGAGTTGGCCGGGTTTATTTCGACCGATTTGGAAGCTCATTATTTATACGGCTTAACGGCTATCGCTGTCTGGTTTCTGGTGCCCTTCGTGGTCGAGCTGTTTACTTTGAAAAGCTTGCGGCTCCGAGAATGGCTCGAGGGCAGGGGAACCGTGTTTATCCAGGAAGGAAAAGTGCTGGAAGACAACCTGAAGCGGGAGAGGTTTACCGTGAACGAATTGCTGGAGCAGCTGCGAACGAAAAGCGTGTTTAACGTGGCCGACGTGGAATTCGCGATGCTCGAGGCGAGCGGCGATTTGAGCGTGCTGTTAAAAAGCGAAAATCAGCCGTTGACCCCGAAGCATCTCGGCATGCGGGTAGCGCGGGATCGCGAGACGAAGGCGGTCGTAATCGATGGCAATATCATGGACGAGGCGCTTGCTGCGGCGGGGCTGAGCCGGGAATGGCTTCACACGGAATTGGAGAAGCTAGGGGTAACGATGGAGAATGTTTTTATCGGTCAAGTCAACGCTTGCGGTCAGCTGTATGTCGATTTGTACGACGATAAGCTGCAGGTGCCGCAACAGACGGACATGCCGCTGCTTCTGGCCACTTTGAAGAAATGCGAGGCTGATTTGACGCTCTTCAGCTTAAGCACGGCGAGTCCGGAAGCGAAAGCGATGTATGAGCAAGATGCACAACAATTGCGACGCATGATCGATCAAGTCGAGCCCATACTAAAGAGATAGAAATTCGAAAGGAGACCGTCCGCATGTCCACGAAATCGAAGATGAAAAAGTTAACTTGGGTGCAGCAGGAGTATCAGGAATTAGCGAAGACGCGGGAACCGGCAAGACCGGTGCTGAAAAACTGCATACGCGCTTTTATCGTGGGTGGAGCCATCTGTTTCGTCGGACAGGTGATTAGTGAAATATTCATTCACGGGTTCGGCTTTGACAAGAAGACGGCCGGAGATCCGACGGTAGCCGTCCTGATTTTCATCTCTGTCGTACTGACAAGTCTCGGGGTATACGATAAAATCGCACAGTGGGCCGGCGGGGGCTCGAGCGTTCCGGTCACAGGGTTCGCGAACTCGGTGTGCTCTGCGGCGCTTGAACACAAAAGCGAGGGCTTTGTGCTTGGTGTCGGCGGCAATATATTTAAGCTGGCCGGCTCGGTCATCGTTTTCGGCGTAGTCGCGGCATTCGTTGTCGGCCTGACCCATCTGATGCTTGGCATAGGGGGGCAATAAGATGCTAATCGGACATCAGAGCTGGGAGTTCCGCAACCGGCCCGTCATTCTAGGCACGGCCACCGTCGTCGGCCCCGATGAAGGGGAAGGGCCGCTGGGTAATGAGTTCGACATTGTGCATGCCGATGCCATCCTTGGCCAGGACAGCTGGGAGAAGGCGGAGAAGAAGATGCTCGAGGAAGCGGCGAAGCTGGCCGTGGAAAATGCGGGCCTGACCAAGGAGAAGATCGAGTTCTACGTCGGCGGCGATCTGATCAACCAGATCATCAGCAACAGCTTTGCGGTCCGGACGATGCAAATTCCGTATCTCGGCATCTTCGGCGCATGCTCCACCTCGATGGAAGGACTGGCCATCGCCTCGATGATCGTCGATGGGGGTTACGCCAAGCACACGATGGCGGGAACGTGCAGCCATAACAGCACCGCGGAGAAGCAGTTTCGCTATCCGACGGAGTACGGCTCGCAAAAACCGCCTACCGCGCAGTATACCGTCACGGGTGCAGGAGTCGCCGTCATCGGCAAGCATGGCCGCGGCCCTGTCGTGACGGGGGCGACGATCGGCCGTGTTATCGATATGGGGATCAAGGACCCGTTCAACATGGGCGCGGCGATGGCCCCGGCGGCGGTGGACACGCTGCAGTCGCATTTTCGCGATTTCGACCGGCAGCCGGAGTATTACGATCTGATTGTTACCGGCGACCTCGCGGAGGTCGGATACGGGATTGCCCGCGAGCTGCTGAAGAAGCATCGGGTCCCTATCGAACAGACGACTTACAAGGATTGCGGGCTGATGATTTACGACTTGGAGAAACAGAAGTCGCTTGTGCAAGCCGGCGGCAGCGGCTGCGGCTGTTCGGCGACCGTGACTTACGGCCATTTGTTGAAACGTTTGGCGAAGGGCGAGTTGAAGCGCATTCTCGTCGTAGCGACCGGCGCGCTGCTGTCGCCGTTGTCGTTCCAGCAAGGCGAGAGCATCCCGTGCATCGCGCATGCGGTAGCCATAGAAAGCGGAGAGTGATCGAGAATGGACAATTGGATCCAATTTATATGGGCTTTCCTGATCGGCGGCGCCATTTGCGTCATCGGACAAATCCTGATGGACGTGCTCCGTTTGACGCCGGCGCACACGATGAGCACGCTTGTCGTCGCCGGCGCCCTTGTCGAAGCGATTCCTTACAAAGATAAAGGGCTGTACGACCAATTTATCGAATTTGCCGGCGCCGGCGCCACCGTGCCGATTACGAGCTTCGGCAACTCCCTCGTCAACGGGGCACTCAGTTCCTTGAAGGAGGACGGGCCGATCGGCATCATCGGGGGCATTTTCGAAGTGACCAGCGCAGGCATATCCGCGGCCATCATCTTTTCCTTCCTGGCCGCGCTCGTATTTCGCCCGCAAGGCTAGATCGTTTAAGATCGCAGAACGGCATCAAGACCTGTTTCAGCCCCTAATCAGGGGCTTTTTTGCATTTCTACAAACAATTTCATCAGTTTTACACGTATACGGCGAATTTTGAATCCGGTACAATGAAAATTACACCATACAAGCGAACTTTTTTCAGTCGCTGACGTATATGAATTAGTATGGATCATACAGAGGTACGACATAAAGGAGGCCCGGACGATGGAAACGATGATTCGAGAAGATGTACAAGCGTTAAAGCGCATACAGGCGAATTTGGAATCCTGCATTCTCGGCAAAACCGATGAGATCGCTTTGCTGCTTACGGCGATGCTGGCAGGAGGACACGTGCTGCTTGAAGATGTTCCAGGCACCGGCAAAACGGTCCTGATCAAGGCGCTTGCCAAATCGGTCCGCGGCCAATTTCGCCGCATTCAATGCAACCCGGACTTGCTGCCCACCGATATTACCGGTGTTTCCATCTACCATCCGAAGGAAGAGGCGTTCATATTCCGCCCGGGTCCGATCATGACGCATATTTTGCTGGCGGATGAAATTAACCGCGCGACGACGAAGACGCAATCCGCGCTGCTGGAAGCGATGGAGGAGCGTCACGTCACGGTGGACGGGGAAACGTATGAGCTGCCGAAGCCGTTCCTGCTGCTCGCGACGCAAAACCCGATCGATTTCGAGGGGACGTACACGCTGCCGGAGGCTCAGCTGGACCGCTTCATGATGAAGTTCAGCCTCGGCTACCCGGATGCGGAGACGGAAACGCAGATGATCGTTGCGCAAAACGTGACGCACCCGCTCGATACGCTGGAAGCCGTTTCGGGCGTGGAGCAAATATTGGCGCTGCAGCATCAGGTGAAGCTCGTGCACCTCGACGAAGCCGTCGCGGCTTACCTGGTGGCGGTGTCGCGTGCGACCCGCAACCATCCGGCCGTATACCTCGGCGCGAGCCCGCGGGCGACGCTGGCGCTGGTGCAAGCCTCGAAGGCCTATGCTCTGCTGCAGCAAAGAGAGTACGTCATCCCGGATGACATTAAATTTTTGGCGCCCTATGTGCTGGGACACCGGTTGATTCTGCAAGCGGAAGCGCGGATGGAAGGAGCGTCTGTTTCATCCGTCCTGCAGTCGGTGTTTCAACAAGTGAAGGTGCCGGTACGTTGGGAGAAGTGACCAGGGTGAGGACGTCGCTCGTTCAAAAATGGATCGAACGCCCCCGTTACAGCCGAAAATTTTGGGCGGTGGGCGCCGCTTTTTTAGGAAGCCTCGGGTACCTGTTGTTTCAAGGCGGCAAGCTGGCGCTGATGTTATTTGTCATCATGCTGATCCTGAGCGTATATTTGCTGCTCGGCCAGTGGAGCGGCATCAAGCGGACGCAGGGGACCCGTGTTCTTCATACGGCGGAAGGAGCGACCACCCTTGAAGCCGGGAGCACGCTCGGCGTGAAGGTGCAGCTGCAAATTCCGGGCTTTTGGCCGATCCCGTACGTGTTCGTGAAAGACCGTCTCTACCATAAGAACGGGCGCGAGCTGACGTTCGAAGCGACGCTCGTGCCGGATTGGCGCCGCCGCGCCGATTGGGAATACCGGACGCCGGCGATGCGGCGGGGACATTATACGTTCGGGCGGACGGAATGCGTGACCGAGGATATATTCGGCTTGTTCGAGCATCGGGGTGAGCTGGAGCTGCCGCAAACGATTTCCGTGCTGCCGCAAACGATCGCGATCCGCGATTGGCAGCAGTACCACCAGATGGTGAAGGGCGCGAACCATCATTCCTCGACGACCCGGGCTGTGCGCGAAACGACGCAAATCAACGGGGTTCGGGAGTATATATACGGCGACCGCATTTCCCGGATTCACTGGAACGCAACGGCCAAGACGGGCACGTGGAAGTCGAAGGAGTTCGAGCGCGAATCGCTGCCGAAAACTTATATCGTTTTGGACCGGGATCAGCGCCTTTACGGCGAGTCGGACGAATTCGAGCTTGCGGTTTCTGTCACCGCCTCGCTGTTTCAATATGGCTCGCAGCGAGGGCTGGCGCTTGGTCTCGTATCCGCGGGCAAAGACAGCGCATACTTCGAGCCGCGCCAAGGACAGCATCAGCATCAGCTTGTGCTGCGGCATTTGATGGACGTCGAGGCGGACAGTCCGGACACGATCCGTTCGTTATTGAAAGACAAGGCGCAGAAGCTGGCGCCCGGCAGCTTTGTGACGATCGTCAGCGCTTCCTTCGGCGAGCCGATGCTGCAGGTGCTGCTGGGGTTAAAGAAACAGCAGATGAATCCTTGCCATATTTGGATCGTGCCGCCGGCTGTACGCAAGGAAGCCTGGGCTAGCCAGCTGCAGTCCCGAGGGATTACTTGCTATGCGATCGGTCAATTAACCGATCTGCCTGTCCAGTTGGGAGGTCGGGCCGGATGAACGGGAAACCTCTCTCTTGGAAAAAGCGGCTGTTGTTCGAGGAGTGGCCGTATCGGCTAACGGTGCTATTTAGCGGCATATTTTTGCTTCAACTCCTCCTTTGGTTTCAGAAGGAGGATTACTGGCTGCTGCCGGAGACGGTGGCGGTCATGGCGTGGACGCTGCTTGCCGTTTGCGTGCTGGAGCACATTCCGTGGATGCACTGGATGCTGCGCGGGGTACTGCAGTTCATCGCGATCTTGACGATACAAGTGACGGTGCTGGAGCGATACGAAGCGATCGAACCGATGACGCTTGGAAGTTTTTTTTCATCCAAACTGTTTCTGAACTTATACGAACTGACGCCTTATTTATGGTTCGGCCTGGGGACCTGGGTCGCCTACCTGACGATGATCTGGTGGGTGGAATCGAAGTGGCGCATCTACGTGCTGCTTGTCGTGGGCGTGCTGGCGCTGTGCATCCGCGATTCGTTCTCGGGCGTATACTTGTGGCCGCAGGTCGTCATCATGGTCGGCTGCGGGCTGTTCCTGCTGATTCTGGCGCACTTCCGGCGGCTGCGGATGAAGGATCCGTCGGCTTGGAGACAGCTCTCGGAAAACCCGTTCTCGATCGTCCTGCCGGTGACCGGTCTGATCGGCCTGACGCTGCTTGCCGGCGCGGCGATGCCGGAAGTCGGCCCGATGCTGACCGATCCGTATACGGCCTGGCGAGCCTACCGCGGCGAGCCGATGAACTTCGCCACCGGCAAAGGGGAGCAGGTTGCCCTTGCGACCGATGCGATGGACGCGTCGTCCGGCTACAGCCGGAATGACCGATTCCTTGGCAGCGGATTCCAGTTCGATTATACGCCGGTGATGACCATCGACACGACGCACCGCGGGTATTGGCGGGGCGAGACTCTCTCGTTATATACCGGCAGAGGGTGGCAGGAAAGCGAGCTCGATCGCGCTTCCTGGGGGCCGGTCCGGCCGGATGCGGTCTTGCCGGCGGATACGCGATTGCCGGGCGACCAAATGAAAACGATCGAGGTCACGCAAACGGTGACGCTGCTGAACGATGACCGGTATCCGGTTCTATTCGGCGCCTATTCGATACAGAAGGTCGTAGGGATGAACGGAGCGCGCAGCGGGTTTGAAGGACTGATGTGGTCGGCGCAGCAGGGCGAGCTTCGATTCAGCGAGCGTCAGCCGTATCCGAAGACGTACACGATCGTGTCGCAAATGCCGGTCATCGACGAAGCGGCGCTGCGCAAGCTGCCGCATCAATTGCCGAGGCCGGAATTGGCGCCGTTCCTGCAGCTGCCGGATCATTTGCCTGAGCGGGTGCGCAATCTGGCTTTCGAAATTACCAAAAACGCAAGCAGCGATTACGATAAGGCGAAAGCGATCGAGCAATATTTGTCGATGAATTACGCGTACACGAATAAGCCCGACTTGACGAAGGGCCGCAGCCGCGACTTTGCCGACCGGTTCCTGTTCGAGATTAAAGAAGGCTATTGCGATTATTATTCCACGTCGATGGCCGTGCTGTCGCGAGCGGTCGGCTTGCCCGCAAGGTGGGTGAAGGGCTATTCCTCCGGCTCGACGACGCTCGACCAGCAAGGTTTGGGCGGGTTCGCGCCGGGCGAGCTGTTTGCCGATCCGAATGCCGCCGGCGAGTATACGGTGCGCAACTCTGACGCGCATTCCTGGGTCGAAGTGTATTTCAGCGGATACGGCTGGGTACCGTTCGAGCCGACGTCCGGATTCTCCATGCCGCGGGCCGTTCCGGTTGAAGATCCGGTCGCCGAGCCGCAGGCGGTCGGATCGCTGCCTGCGGTTGCGGAAGAAGAGGCGGCTCCGGCGGTGCAAAGCCGTCACTACCTGTTCGGCGGCTCGCTGCTTGTCGCGCTGCTGCTGGCCGGCTTTGCCGCATGGCGCTGGCAGCTGGTCGATCTTGTGCGGGAGCGCGCCCGCCGCCGCCGGGCCTTGCAGCTGAAGCAGAAAATCATTGTGGAATGCGAACGGCTGCTGCGCATTTTCCGCAGGCACGGCTACGTGCGCGAGGAGCACGAAACGCTTCGTGAAGCGGTGCGGCGATGGACGGCCAAGAGCAGCTGGATGAAGGGCGAGCTGGACGTCGTGCTGCACCATTTCGAGAAGGCCAAGTACGGCAAGGACGATATGACCGAAGAGGAATTCCGTGAAACTACGCAAATTGTGGAGAAGCTTCGTTCCCAAATGTAAATGAGGCCAAGGGCTGAGGGCCCGCTGCCGGAAGGCGGCGGGCTTTTTGAAGGTAAAGAAGGGATTGGCACTCCCTCTTTGAACACACCGGACAAGTGTGATATAGTTTGACGTATATAGCCATTGTTTCCCTGAGGTGAACGTTTTGCTGAAAAAGCTAATCCCGCGTGAGCAAGTGAACAGCATCTATGAACTTGAATTGGATACGTTATGGAAGCAGGGGTATCGGGGCATCATTACGGACTTGGACAATACGCTGGTCGGGGCCAAAGCGCCGTTCGCAACGCCGGAACTGATCGAATGGCTCAAAGTGGTGGGTCAGATCGGCTTTCAGGTTGTGATCGTATCGAATAATCAGCGCACCAGAGTAACCAAGTTCGCGGAGCCGCTGTCCCTGCCTTTTATTTACCGGGCCAAAAAGCCGACCCACGCCTCGTTCCGCAAAGCGCTGAACATGATGCGTCTGGAGGCGGGGCAGACGATCGTCATCGGCGATCAGATGCTGACCGATGTGCTCGGCGGCAATCGCCTGGGGTTATATACGGTGCTGGTCCGTCCGATTTCGCCTACGGATGAGGGCTTTTTTACGAAAGTGAACAGGACGCTCGAGAAAGCGGCGTTAAAGATGATGAAAAGGTAGGGAACGTATGACGCTTGACCATGAAAACAGGCAAGAGGACGACCGCTGCGCAGGCTGCGGCGTCACGCTGCAAACCGCAGACTCCGAACGGCTCGGCTATGTGCCGGCCCAAGCTTTGACCCGGACGCCGATCATTTGCCAGCGGTGCTTCCGCATCAAGAATTACAACGAGTCCTCCAGCATTACGCTGAATCAGGACGATTTCTTGCGGCTGCTGTCGCATGTAGGCTCGACCGAATCGCTGGTCGTGAACATCGTCGATCTGTTCGATTTCGAAGGCAGCATGATTTCGGGGCTGCCCCGATTCGTCGGCAAAAATCCGATCGTGCTCGTCGTGAACAAGATCGATCTGCTGCCCAAAGTGACGAACTATAACCGGATTTTGAACTGGGTGCAGCGTCAGGTGAAGGAAGCCGGGCTGCGGGTCGTCGAGGTAGTGCTTTGCTCGGCGAAAAAGAACATGGGCTTCGAGCGCGTTATTGAAGCGCTGGACGAACACCGCGAAGGGCGCGACATCTATGTGGTCGGCGCGACCAACGTCGGCAAATCGACGCTGATCAACCGGCTGATTCGCGATTACAGCGACCTGGATGCGGAGCTCACCGTCTCCCAGTACCCGGGCACGACGCTCGATTTGGTGCGCATTCCGATGGACGACGGCTCTTCGATCATCGATACGCCGGGGATCGTGTACAAACACCGCTTGACGGAGCTCGTGAACAAAAAAGATTTGATGAAGCTGATGCCGGACAAACCTGTGAAGCCGCTCGTGTTTCAGTTGAACGAGAAGCAGACGGTGTTTTTCGGCAGTTTGGTGCGTTTTGATTTCGTGCAAGGGGAGCGGCAGTCGTTCACGTTCTATACGTCCAACGGCTTGAAAGCGCACCGTACGAAGCTGGAGCGGGCCGATGAGCTGTACGCCGAGCATAAAGGGGTGCTGCTGTCGCCGCCGACGCTTGAAGAGCTGGAGGAGCTGCCGCCGCTCGTGAAGCACACGATCCGTATTCCGAAAGGGAAGCCGTCGGACGTCTCGATATCCGGTCTCGGCTGGGTCAAAGCGAACAGCGAGGCAGGCGCGGATCTCGTCATCCATGTGCCGAAGGGCGTCAAGGTGGCGCTGCGCGAATCGCTGATTTAATTCTTTCGTGCCGCATGGGGCGAGGGAGAACCGGATCTAAGATGAATATGGGGGGAACAACGGCCAATGCTAACGTCGCATAAGCTGGACAGTCATACGATCCTTTACGGCGTGTTCGGAGATCCGATCCGCCATTCCAAATCGCCGATCATGCTGAATCGGGCGTTCGAGGTTACAGGCGTTAACGCTGCTTACGGCGCGTTTCATATTGTGCCGGGGACGCTGAAAGACGCCGTTGCCGGCATCCGCGCGCTGCAGTTTCGCGGCGTAAACGTGACGGTTCCGCATAAAGTGGAAGTGATGGAATACTTGGACGCTATCGATGAAGGCGCGCGGATGATCGGCGCGGTGAATACGATCGTCAACGACAACGGCAAGCTGACCGGCTATAACACGGACGGCATCGGGTATATCCGCTCCTTGAAAGAGGAAACGGGCATCGACCTGCGCGGCCGCAAGGTGCTGATGATCGGCGCGGGCGGCGCCGCCCGCGGCGTCGGCTACGCGATCGCCAAAGAAGGCGCGGCGCATATTTACATCGCCAACCGTACCAAAGAGAAGGCGCAGGAGCTTGCCGCTTCGATGAGCGAGTTCTCGAGCGTCTCCGGCCACGGGCTCGACGAAGTCGCCGCTCTAGCCGGCGAAGCCGCGCTGATCGTCAACAACACGTCGCTCGGCATGCACCCGAACGTCGACGACGTTCCGATGGACGTCTCGCTGATCCGTCCGGACACCGTCGTCAGCGACCTCATCTATAACCCGCTGCTGACCCGATTTTTGCGCGAAGCCCGCGACCAGCGCGGCGCCGCGATCCACAGCGGGTTAGGCATGTTCATCTACCAGGGCGCTTACGCGTTCGAATATTGGACGGGCCAACCCGCTCCCATCGAAGCGATGCGCGCGGTTGTTTTGGAGTCCTTCGAGGGTTAAGCTCTGTACTTGGCTTTCGGTTTTAGTTTTAGGTAGGCTTTAAAGTCTTTTAAGGCTTTTAATCCTTTAAGGGCCGGATGGCCCCTTAAAGGGGGTGCGGCAGATTCGCCTCAGCATGAGCAGATTGCCGCCACCCCCTCTCTCGCCGTTAGCTTTATGACGCAGTCATAAGGCGGTACCACGGTCGAACGAAACGTTAGAAGTCCAGCATTCCTGTCTGCACGTGATGCAGGCAATAAGTCCCGTACGAGCGCCTAACGTAAGCGTGTCCCTGCCGTGTCAGCCCAAGGGGCTGACACGGCAGGGACGATAAGCGCTCCCAGCACAGACATTCCATCAACGACGGCCCAGTCGCTCATCCGCCACCATCTGGGGTCCAGGGGCAGCGCGCCCTGGTCCTCCCCCTTCGGGAAGGGGGAAAGAGGGGGATGCGATACAGGCAAGAAAGGTTTTGAATATGATGTTAACAGGCAAACAAAAGCGTTTTCTGCGCTCGCAAGCGCACCACCTCACTCCGATTTTTCAAGTCGGCAAGGGGGGCGTCAACGATCACTTGATCCGGCATATCGAAGAAGCGATCGAAACACGCGAACTCATGAAAGTGTCCATTCTGAACAACTGCATGGAGGACCGCCACGAAGTGGCCGAACAACTGGCAGAGGGAGCGGGCGCGGAGCTCGTTCAAGTCATTGGCAAAACGATCGTGCTGTATAAGGAATCGCGGGATCATAAAACGATCGAGCTTCCATAACGAAACGCTAGTTTTCCGATGGAACAGGAGGAGAGCCGGATGAAGGTTGGCATCATGGGGGGCACCTTTGATCCGATTCATATCGGCCATCTGCTGGCGGCGCAAAGCGTCTGCGAGGAGCTCGGTCTGGATGAAGTATGGTTCATGCCGACCAATGTGTCTCCGCATAAGGAGCAAACGCAAGGCGCCACGGCGCGGCAGCGCTTGGAGATGGTCCGTTTGGCGGTCGAGGGGCACGAGGCGTTCCGTGCAAGCGATATCGAGCTGGTGAAGGGCGGCGTCTCTTACAGCATCGAAACCGTCAGCTTGCTCCGGGAACGTTATCCCGACCATCGGTTTTACTACATTATCGGGGCGGATATGGTCCAGTATTTGCCCAAGTGGCATCGGATCGACGAGCTCGTACGGCTTGTGACGTTCGTCGGTCTGCAGCGCCCCGGCTTTGACGCCGATCTCGAAGAGCTGCCTGCGCCTATGAAGGAAGCCGTCATGCTCGCCTCCATGCCGCAAATCGAGCTGTCCTCCACCTTGATCCGTGAACGCCGGGCTGCAGGCCGGCCGGTGCGTTATATGGTGCCCGACCGGGTAAACAACTATATCGAGGTGAATCGTTTATATGAAACGTGAAGACATCATCGCATCGGTGAAGCAGCAAATGCCGGAGCGGCGCTGGACGCATACGGAAGGCGTGATGGAGACGGCAGTCATTCTGGCGAAGCGGTACGGAGAGGATCCGGCGAAAGCCGAGCTCGCCGCGATTTTGCATGACGTGTGCAAGTATTGGAGAGTCGACGAGCAGGCGCGCGTGATCCGTGAGAACGGGCTGCCCCAAGACTTGCTTGGCTATGACAAAGAGCTGTGGCATGCGCATGCCGGGGCGTGGGTGGCCGAGCATCAATACGGCGTCAAGGACGAAGCGGTGCTGGACGCCATCCGTTACCATACGTCCGGGCGAGAGCGGATGACGAAGCTGGACAAAATCGTCTGTCTAGCCGATTATATGGAACCGGGCCGGGATTTCCCGGGGGTGCATAATATTCGGGAAATCGCCGAACATAGTTTAGAGAAGGCGCTTATAGCCGGTTTTGACGGAACGATTCGCTTCTTGCTGGAGAAGGGCAAGCGAATTTACCCGCTCACCCTGTTCGCCCGCAACGGGCTGATCGAGGAACTGGAGCGGCAGGAGGAACACTACGATACGAACAGACACTAAGGGAGGAAATGGAATGACCATTCAACCGGACGAACTGATGACGCTCGCCGTCGAAGCAGCGGAAGAGAAAAAAGCGATGAACCTGGTTACACTGAATTTACGGGGAATTTCCTTGATTGCGGACTATTTCGTTATTTGTCACGGGAACTCCGAAACGCAGGTCCAGGCGATCGCTACGGAAATTCGCAAGCGGGCGGAAGAACGAGGAGCGCGTGTTCGCGGTTTGGAAGGCATGGATACGGCGCGTTGGGTACTGCTCGACCTCGGCGACGTGGTCGTGCACGTGTTCCATCGCGACGACCGGGAATACTACAACATCGAGCGCCTGTGGTCCGATGCGAAAGTGGTTGAGAAGGTATGAGGCTGGAAGCCGGAGTGGTCCGCAAGCTGGAGGTGGCCCGGGAGGTATCGCCGCACGGGTTCTTTCTTACCGATGGGGAGCAGGATGTGCTGCTGCATTATAGTGAAAAAGTCGGCGAAGTGAAGCCGGGCGATCAAGTGGACGTGTTTATTTATCACGATACGGAAGACCGGCTGACCGCTACGATGAAGAAGCCGCTGCTGACGCTCGGCGAAATCGCGCTGCTCGAAGTGGCCGATTTTCATCAACGGTTCGGCTGTTTTCTGGAAATGGGGCTCGGACGCCAGTTGCTGCTGCCGTTTCGCGAGCTGCCTGAGCTGCCGGAGCTGCGTCCGAAGGTCGGCGACAAAGTATTTGTCAGCCTGGCGCACGACCGTCAAGGGCGTCTTGTCGCGAAGCTCGCGAAGGAAGAGGAGCTGCGCAAGCTTTGCTTTGCCGCGCCGCAGGATTGGAAAAACCGCCGCGTGGACGCGCGGGTATACAAGACGCTGCAGATGGGCACGTTCGTCGTTTGCGACGGCGGAGTGTTAGGCTTCGGCGTGATCGGGCTTATTCACGCGACTGAACGCACGCGTCTGCTGAGGCTCGGCGAAGCGGTGAACGTTCGCGTTGCCTTCGTCCGCGAGGACGGCAATGTGAATTGCTCGATGCGCGAGCCGAAGGAAGTCGGACGCGGCGAGGACGCAGAGAAGCTGCTCGCGTTCATGCGGGAGCGCCCGAACGGGGCGATGCCGTACTCCGACGAGACGCCGGCTGACTTGATCAGCCAACGGTTCGGGATGAGCAAGTCGGCGTTCAAACGCGCCGTCGGCAAGCTGATGAAAGAAGGGCTTGCTTATCAGGATGGCAGTTGGACGTATTTAAAGAAGGATGAATCGAAACCGGTTGCCGACTGATCCAGAGGGCAAGCGGTTTTCTTTTGCGGGAAGGCGGTGGGCGTGAAGATGGCTTATGAGCGGTTTTCTTATGTGTACGATCGGCTGATGGAGGATATGCCTTACGAGGAATGGCTGCAGTTTGCGCGGCAATGCTGGGATAAATACGGAACCCCTCGCACGGTGGTCGATTTGGGCTGCGGAACGGGCAGCCTGGCCATACCGCTGGCGAAGCTCGGCCACGAGGTGATCGGGATCGATTTATCCGGGGACATGCTGACCATTGCGCAGCAGAAAGCGGATACGGCGCAGCGGGAAGCGCCTTTCGCGAAGGGCGGCAAGCTCACGCTGCTGCAGCAGGACATCCGGGAGTGGACGATCGGGAAGCCTGCAGATGCGGTCGTATCGTTCTGCGACTGCTTGAATTATTTGCTCGAGCCGGACGACCTGGCGGATGCGTTCCGGCAAACTTACGCTGGTTTGGCGCCGGGCGGAATATTTGCATTCGACATGCACACGCCTTATCAGCTTCAATCGTATTGGGAGTCACAGCCTTTCATGCTGAACGAGGACGATGTGGCTTATATCTGGACGTGCGATTTCGATAGCGAGCGCTGCGAGATTGAGCATGAGCTGACGGTGTTCGTCAAGGAGGACGAGGGCGCGAAGAGGGAGTCGGCAGGCGAAAGGTTCATCCGGGTCGACGAGACGCATCGGCAGCGGGCCTATCCGCTGGATCAAGTGACGCTCCTGCTGAAGGCAGCGGGCTTTCACGACATCTCGGTATATGCGGACTTTCTATGGAAGAAGCCGACGGAGGACACGCAGCGGGCGTTTTTTGTCGCGGTAAAAAAATAACGGGTTCGACCGCGCGCATGTTTACTTTCCGAGCAAGTGAAGTATGAGCTGCAGCAAGCAGAGCACGATGCCCCACAGCGGCAGCGACAGCAGCAAACCGTTGACCAATCCGCGCATGGGCGAATCCTCCTTGCACCCTTTTACCTCAAGTATGGTCTGATGGGGGAAGCCGTAATCATCGACGGCTTGACATGCGGGATTTATTTTACATATAATGAGGGATAATTGGATTCATATTGAAGGCTGTGACAAGAAATAGTAGCGATCATGAGCGCATGCAGAGAGCCGGTGGAAGGTGCGAACCGGCGGCGGCGTGAAGCGAACTCGTCTTGGAGCCAGATGGCGAATGAAGGTGTATCGGCAGCTTGAAGTTAGCGGCAGCCGCACGTTCGTAACCGGATCGAGCGCCCCGCGTTAAGGGGATCGAGTGGACGAGGGCAAAGCATGCCCGTCGTCAACTAGGGTGGTACCACGGGAAACCAAAGCTTCTCGTCCCTAGCGTCAGCTAGCGACGGGGGCTTTTTTGTTTGCTCGCAAATCGAAGGAGGATCAACTCGACATGACACAGGAAACAAGAGAAAACCAAGGGTACAACCCTTTGGTCATTGAGCCGAAATGGCAGCAGGTATGGGACAAAGAGAAGACGTTCAAGGTGCTTGAGGACGACGAGAAGCCGAAATTTTACGCGCTCGACATGTTCCCGTACCCTTCGGGAGCGGGGCTGCACGTCGGACACCCGGAAGGATACACGGCTACCGATATCGTATCGCGTTATAAGCGGATGCGCGGTTACAACGTGCTGCACCCGATGGGGTGGGACGCGTTCGGCCTGCCGGCCGAGCAGTATGCGCTGGATACGGGGAACGATCCGCGCGATTTTACGAATAAAAACATCGATACGTTCCGCCGTCAAATCAAGTCTCTCGGCTTCTCGTACGACTGGGACCGCGAAATCAGCACGACCGACCCGGATTATTACAAATGGACGCAGTGGATTTTCATCCAGCTGTATAAGAAAGGCCTGGCTTACGTCGACGAGGTGCCGGTGAACTGGTGTCCGGCGCTTGGCACAGTGCTCGCGAACGAGGAAGTCATCGACGGCAAGAGCGAACGCGGAGGTCATCCGGTCGTCCGCAAGCCGATGCGTCAATGGGTGCTTCGCATCACCGAGTACGCGGAGCGTTTGCTCGAGGATCTGGAAGAGCTCGACTGGTCGGAGAGCATCAAGGATATGCAGCGCAACTGGATCGGCAAGTCGAAGGGGGCGGAAGTGACGTTCCCGATCGAGGGGCATGCAGGCGAGGGACTCAAGGTGTTCACCACGCGCCCCGACACGTTGTTTGGTGCGACGTACTGCGTACTGGCGCCGGAGCATGAGCTGGTGGAGCGCATTACGACGGCGGCGCAGGCGGATGCGGTGAAGGCTTATCAGGAGCGCGCGGCGCATAAGAGCGACCTGGAGCGGACGGATTTGGCGAAGGAGAAAACAGGCGTATTTACCGGGGCCTATGCGGTGAACCCGGTGAGCGGCGGCAAGGTGCCGATCTGGATTGCCGATTATGTGCTTGCCGGATACGGAACGGGCGCGATCATGGCGGTGCCGGGTCACGACCAGCGCGACTACGAGTTCGCGAAGCAGTTCGATCTTCCGATCGTCCAGGTGGTTGAAGGCGGCGACTTGACGAAGGAAGCGTATGCCGGGGACGGCCCGCACGTGAACTCCGGGTTCTTGAACGGCTTAAACAACGAGCAGGCGATTGCCGCCATGATCGAATGGCTTGAAAGCAACGGCAAAGGTCAAGGCAAGGTGACGTACCGTTTGCGCGATTGGCTGTTCAGCCGTCAACGCTACTGGGGCGAGCCGATTCCGATTCTGCACCTGGAAGACGGCACAATGACAACCGTTCCGGAAGACCAGCTCCCGCTGCTGCTCCCGCAAGTGGACGAGATCAAACCGTCCGGTACGGGCGAATCGCCGCTGGCGAACGTCGAGGATTGGGTCAATACCATCGATCCGGTAACGGGCATGAAGGCGCGCCGCGAGACGAACACGATGCCGCAATGGGCAGGAAGCTGCTGGTACTACCTGCGTTTCATCGATCCGAAGAACGATAAAGAAATTTGTTCGCCGGAGCTTCAGAAGAAATGGCTGCCGGTCGACTTGTATATCGGCGGCGCCGAGCATGCCGTGCTTCACTTGCTGTACGCCCGCTTCTGGCATAAGGTGCTGTATGACATCGGTGTAGTCGATACGAAGGAGCCGTTCCACAAGCTCGTCAACCAAGGGATGATTCTCGGCGAGAATAATGAGAAGATGAGCAAGTCGCGCGGCAACGTGATCAATCCGGACGAAATCGTAAACGAGTACGGCGCGGACACCCTGCGCATGTACGAGATGTTTATGGGTCCACTTGAAGCGACGAAGCCTTGGAACGTGAACGGTGTAGAGGGCACGTACCGTTTCTTGAACCGCGTATGGCGGTTGTTTGTCGGCGAAGACGGCGCCTTGAGTTCGAAGATCGATGCGAACGAGGAGCTTGGCAGCGAAGCGTTCAAGCGCACGTGGCACCGTACGATCAAGAAAGTGACGGAAGATTTCGAGGCGCTTCGTTTCAACACCGCGATCAGCCAGCTGATGATCTTCGTCAACGAGGCTTACAAGACGGACCGCTTGCCGAAATCGGCGATGGAGCATTTCGTGCAAATGTTGTCCCCGCTCGCTCCGCACATCGCGGAAGAACTGTGGGAGAAGCTCGGTCACAGCGACAGCGTGACGTACGTGGCATGGCCGACTTACGAAGAGGCTTGGACGGTTGACAACGAAGTGGAGATCGTCGTTCAAGTGAACGGCAAAATCGCCGACCGTGCGACAATTGCCGCCGACGCGGACGAAGCGACCATGCAGGAGCTCGCATTCGGGCTCGATAAAGTGAAGGAAGCGACGTCGGGCAAGACGGTGCGTAAAGTCATTGTAGTCAAAGGCAAACTCGTCAATATCGTTGTCGGGTAATATGAAAAAAAACCGCATGCCTGTGTTGCACCGGCATACGGTTCATAACGGAAAACGTGAAAGCATCGCGTTCAATCGACCTTGGTTCTGAATAACCGGGCTTTCACCTTTTCCACATCTTCTTCGTATTTAGCATGAGTTGTGCGGATCAGGTCATAGAAGACCCCGCACAGCTCTTTTTCCATTATTAAGAGCGCTTCGGCGGTAATACCGCCCGGAACGGCCACTCTTTTTTGCAGCTCCGCCGGGGAGAAGCCGCCGGTCGTCAGCAGCTTGCCGGTGCCGAGCGTCATTTCGCTGGCGAGCTGCGTCGCTTCCGCTTCGGAGATGCCGGTCGTTTGAACCGCGGCTTCGACGAATTTTTCCACGAAGAAGGCCAGGAAGGCCGGGCCGCAGCTGCTCAGGTCCGAGGAGATGCGCGTATATTGTTCGGACACGCGAATCGGAGCGCTGATGTGGGAGAGCAGGTTCTCGAGCAGATCCTCGTCCTCCGGCAGCATGCGATCGCCGTAAATGCACAGCGTCGCGCCGCTTAATACGTAGTTGGTGATGCTCGGGATGATCTTGGCGATCTTGCAAGGGAGCAGCTCCTCCAAGTGGCGGATCATCACGGGACTTGTGATCGAAACAACGGTTTGCTGCGACGAAACGACAGATTCGATTTCGTCAATGACGGCTTTGAATTCCATTGGTTTTACGCACAGGAACAGCAGATCGGACTCCGCAGCCGTTTGTTTATTGGAAGGGGCCGCTTGAAGGCCCGGATAGCTTTGTGCCAAACGTTCCACTTTCGTTAACGTGCGGTTGGTTGCGATGATTTGCTCCGGGTTTAGCGCTCCGGAACGGATGAACGCTTCGATGAGTATGCTCCCCATGCTGCCTGTTCCTATGAATCCTACTCGCATGACCATCCCCCCTGAATAGATTGCAGCCTTTTTCCATTATATAGGGGGGCGTTTGAAAATATGCATCATTTTTCCAGTTAGAAGGAAGGGATGAAGATGGGAAACGGTCATTCTCCCCGTTTCGGCGGAATTTGGCTCGGGATGGCGGGCTTGCTTGCGCTGCTGATTGTCGGCTTTGCGCTGAAGCCTATTCTGTTTGCAGCTCCTGACGCGGGCTTTGTCACGGTCGACGAGGCGATGCGCCGTATGCTTCAAGAGCAGTCGGGCGCGGAAGCGGGGACCGGGAAAGCGGAGGATGGGAAAGCGGAGGCCCAGAAAGCGGAGGCCCAGAAAGCGGAGGATGGAAAGGCCCCGAGTGGCCCGGGAGCAGGAACTGCATCGGAGGCGTTGAAGCCGGCGGAGGCGGAGAAAGGGAAGCCGAACGAACCGGCGAACGACGCGCCGGAGGGAGCGAAGAAGCAATTGCCTTCCGCAGGCACGGAACCCGGTGCAGCGCAGCCCGCTCCGGGCGCAAGCGGCGGCAAGCTGAACCTGAATCTGGCGTCGGCCGACCAGCTCGATGCATTGCCGGGCATCGGGCCGAGCCGCGCACAGGCGATTATCGAGCTGCGCAGCAAGCTCGGCGGTTCGTTTCGCTCGGTGGATCAGCTCGGGGAGGTGAAGGGGATCGGCGAGAAGACGTTGAACAAGCTGAAGCCGCTCGTCACGGTCGGGACCGAGTGATGCCTTGCTTTTAATCATTTTGGAAATATGGCCGGTCCGGACGTTTCTAACGCGGTGCCTGCTTTCGTTTTTGCGAGAGATGTGCGACAATAGAGTTGTTTCTCATCCAATTCATGCCAATTTGAAGGAGGATTTGCACTCATGTCAGAACGCAAGCTTGCTTTGGAAACGTTAGCTGTTCATGCCGGCCAGGAAATCGATCCGACGACGAGATCCCGAGCGGTACCCTTGTATCAAACAACGTCCTACGGATTCCGGGATACGGATCACGCGGCCAATTTGTTCGGTTTGAAAGAGTTCGGTAACATATATACCCGCTTAATGAACCCGACCACGGACGTTTTCGAGAAGCGGGTGGCAGCGCTTGAAGGCGGGCTGGCGGCCCTCGCTACCGCATCCGGACAAGCTGCGATCACCTACTCCATCTTAAATATTGCCGGAGCGGGAGATGAGATCGTCTCCGCCTCCAGCCTGTATGGCGGCACTTATAATTTATTTGCGATTACGCTGGCGAAGCTTGGTATTCGCGTCCATTTCGTCGATCCCGCCGATCCGGAAAATTTCCGCCGGGCGATCACGCCGAACACGAAAGCTGTGTTTGCCGAGACGATCGGCAATCCAAGGGGCGATGTGTTCGATGTGGAAGCGGTTGCTGCAATTGCGCACGAACACGGCATTCCGTTAATCGTCGACAACACGTTCCCAAGCCCGTATTTGCTTCGTCCGATCGAACACGGCGCCGATATCGTTGTTCATTCGGCGACGAAATTTATCGGCGGACACGGGACGTCCATCGGGGGCGTGATCGTGGACGGCGGCCGCTTCGATTGGAAAGCGAGCGGTAAGTTTCCGGGCTTGACCGAAGCCGATCCGAGCTACCATGGCCTCGTCTATACGGAAGCGCTCGGTCCGATCGCCTATATTATCAAAGCTCGGGTGCAGCTGCTGCGCGATATGGGGGCGGCGATCTCGCCGTTCAACTCTTTCCAGCTGCTGCAAGGACTCGAGACGCTGCATCTGCGTATGGAGCGGCACAGCACCAATGCATTGGCCGTGGCCCGCTTTCTGGAAAAGCACCCGTCCGTGGAATGGGTCAGCTATGCCGGTCTGGAAAGCCATCCGTCCTACTCGCTTGCTCAGAAATATTTGCCGAAAGGCCAGGGCGCAATTCTGACGTTCGGCATTCAGGGCGGCGTCGAAGCCGGCCGGAAGCTGATCAATGCGGTGCAGTTGTTCTCTCATCTGGCTAACGTGGGCGATTCGAAGTCGCTGATCATTCACCCCGCCAGCACGACGCATCAGCAGCTCTCGGAGCAGGAGCAGGCTTCGGCCGGTGTATTGCCAGGCATGATACGTTTATCGGTCGGCACCGAGGCGATTGATGATATCCTCTATGATTTGGACCAAGCAATCCAAGCAAGCCAGCAGTAAAGGAGAAGAGCTTGACCATGACTCGACGCAAAGACTGGGACACTTATTTTATGGATATCGCTTATATGGCGTCTACTCGATCGCAATGCGGCCGCAGGCACGTCGGGGCTGTGCTCGTGCAGGGCAAAAAACTGCTGGGCACCGCCTACAACGGAGCCCCGTCGGGCGTGCCGGATTGCTCGGAAGCAGGCTGCATGCTCGTTGAAGAATACGAGCTCGTCGATACAGCAAGCGGAGAGCAGGTAATCAAGAAGCAGCGATGCATCCGCACGATTCATGCGGAGCAAAACCTGCTGCTGTTCACCGACCGCGAGGACCGGGAAGGCTCGAGCGTGTATGTGACCGATCAACCGTGCTGGACGTGTGCCAACATGCTGGCGAACAGCGGCATTGTGGAGATCGTGTACCATCGGGCGTATCCGAAGGACAGCGAGAAAGTCAGCGCGTTAATGGCCCAAAAAGGATTGACGTTCCGGCGTATGGCAGAATATGAACCGCCGTCCGGTACGTTAGCCGAAGTGAAAAATTAATCGATTGCCAAGAGGAAGAACCTCCAAATGATTTGCCGACAGGCGAATGACGGGAGGTTCTTTTTGTTGCTTATGCAGGGGGAGATGGGACTTGGGTTTGGCCGAAAGACCGGTCGTTCTGATCGTGCTGTGTTGGACGCTCGGCTATGTATTGGCGTACGTGTGGGGTCTGCAAACCGCAGGGATATATATGGCCTTAGCCGGTATCGCGTTCAGCGCGCTTCTTGCGGCGGCGAAGCCGAGAGGCTGGATGTGGCTGCTTGCCGCGGTTACCGTGCTGACGGCTGCCGGCTGGTATGGGGCGTACGATGATCGAAACCGGACCCTTATCGCTCCGGCCGCCGAGGAGGTGGAGCAGGTCGCTTTCCGCGGTCGCCTTGTGACGCCGGTAACGGTGGACGGAGATCGCGTTTCCTTTCAGGCGGTGGCGGAATCGGTTAAGCTGCCGGACGCGCAAAGGGTAGGTGAGGAGGGCGGTGAAGCTAGGGGCGAGAAGCTGCAGGTGTCCGTACGCTTGTTGAAGCAGGAGGAACAGCTCATGGCTGCGAGCTGGCGGCGCGGGGACCGGATTGAAATGACGGGAACGCTGAAACGGCCGTCAGAGGCACGCAATTTCGGCGCGTTTGATTACCGGCGATATTTGTATATGCACCATATTCATTGGCAGTTGACCGTCAAAGGAACGGAAGCAATCGTCGTGACGGCCCCAGGTCGCGGCGATTGGGGAGTGTGGCGGCTCGGGAGGTGGAACGACCGTTTTCGGGACGCGCTCGCTTCGAAAGTGGACGCGTTGTTTCCCGAAGAACAAAGCGGCTTTATGAAAGGCATGCTGATCGGCTTGACGGATGAGATCGACCCGGAGCAATTCGACGCTTTTTCCCGGCTTGGTTTGACGCATATTATTGCGATTTCCGGATTAAACGTAGCGATCTTTCTAGGCTGTCTGATCTGGCTGCTGCGGCGCATCGGATTGACCCGTGAGACCTATCTGTGGACGGCGATGGGCTTTATCCCGCTCTATATAGCGGCAACCGGGGGCTCTCCTTCCATCGTCCGCGCCGGGATGATGGCGATGATCGGCCTGTACGCGGCTTACCGTAACCGGTTGAAGGACGGCCTGCACCTCGCGTTCATCACCGGACTTGCCATGCTCGCGTGGCATCCCTATTACTTGACCGATGTCAGTTTTCAGCTCTCGTTTCTCGTGACGATCGGCATTATCGTTCTTGTGCCGAAGGTGAGCAAGCTGCTTCCGGTCACGAATGTGAAGCTGCGCGACGCCTTGTCGATCACGCTTGTCGCACAATTCGTATCGTTTCCGCTGACGATCTATTATTTCAATCAATTTTCGCTGCTGTCCTTTGCCGCCAACTTGGCGCTCGTTCCGGTTTTCAGTTTAGTTGTCATGCCGGTCGGAACGGTTGCCATGCTGCTTGGATTCGTGTCTATGGAGGCGGGCGGCATACTGGCCTGGATCGTGGAGAAGGTCAACGGGCTGTTATTTGCGGTTGTGACTTGGTGCAGCGAGCTGCGGTTGTTTCAGACGATTTGGCCCAGTCCAACCGTCGGTTGGATGGTCTTCTATTACGGAGGGCTGGCGGGGCTTGTATGGCTGGGGCTGCAAAGGAAGCAGCAAGTTGAATCCGCTTCGGAAGACAGCGGGCCTATGCTGGATTCGGTTCTTGTTATGCACTGGAAAACACGCTTGCATCGATGGAACCGCCGTGTCCTGCTGCCTGGGGCTGTCATTGGCTTAGGACTGGTGTTGTGGGCAGGGTACCGTCCGCTGCAGGAATATTCGCGGCAGGGCAAGGTGCAGTTTATTGACGTCGGACAAGGGGACAGCATCTTGATCCATTCTCCTGGAGAGGCCAGACACATCTTGGTCGACGGCGGGGGAACGGTGTCGTTTCGCAAGCCCGGGGAATCATGGAAGGAGCGGAGAGACCCATATGAGATCGGCCGCAAAACGCTCGTGCCGCTCCTGAAGAAGCGCGGCATCCAGCAGATCGACGAGCTCATCGTGACGCATCAGGACGAGGATCATTTCGGGGGGCTGCAGGCGGTCCTGGAAGACATTCCGGTGAAAAGGCTGCTGTTTAACGGAACGTTGAAGCCAATCCCGAAGGTGAAGCAGTTGTTTGAAACGGCACTTGCCCGGGGCACCCAGCTTGTCCCGATACAAGCCGGAGACAGGCTCAAGGTCGGGGCGGATACCGAGCTGTTATTTTTATTTCCCTTCAGTGAGATGGCGCAGCCGGAACGCACGACGGTCCGGTTGGAATCCGATCAAAATCCGATCTCGCTCGTATTCATGATGAAGATGGGCGGAACGCGATGGCTTTTTACGGGAGATATCGGGGTGAAGGAGGAACTGGAGCTGCTGGAACGTTGGTCCGCACTAACTCCGGAGCAGGGGGGAGGCTTGCATTTGCTGGAACAGCCGATCGATGTGTTGAAAGTCGCCCACCACGGAAGTAAATCGTCAACCGCCGACCCATGGTTGGAAGCTTGGCGACCGAAACAAGCGGTCATCTCCGCCGGAGCGAACAATGTGTATGGGCACCCGAGTCCGCAGGTGATGAAGCGGTTAAGCAGCCGCGGTACGCTGATTCACCGAACGGACCGCCACGGGGAGGTGCAAATGATGGTGAAGGAGGGGCAAATCTCCGTTCGCCGGAAGTTGGAATGAGGTGACAAGTGGATTGAAGGAATGTGTAAATTAGGATAAAATACCCATATATTCCGATCGAAAGAAAGGGTTAAATCGGATTTTATGTTGAGGGTGATATCGATATTATCGAGTAAAAACGACAACAATCCAATATCGCAGTACTTGTCTTTTTAACGATGAACGCATCGATATTGTCTATTTATGTAACTGAAACGACTTTGAGCGAAGTGGACGGGCATTGGGCTGACGATCAAATCCATCAGGCGATTGATGAAAAAGTATGTTGACGGCTACATCGATGGCACTATTAAATCTGAGCAAAACGTTAGCCGGGTTTATTGGCCGCTCAATAATACTAAAGGAGCTAATAATTATGAGGAAAAAAGGAATTATTTCGTTATCGATCGTTGCAGTATTGGGACTATACGTTGGCATTGAGAAAAGTCGGGCAAGTTTTTCTGATACGGCTGGACATTGGGGCGCTGATGCGATTAACAAGGCCATTCAACTCAAAGTTGTGGATGGATACCCTGACGGTTCGTTTAAGCCTGAACAAAGCGTTAGCCGTGCCGAGTTCATGAAGATGACGGCAACAGCTTTAAAACTCAAGTTGGATTCGGTTGAGCAAGGTTCGGGCTGGTACAAAGCCTATGTTAAGGCACTCACGGATGCGGGAATCACGCGGGACCGAGATTTTGCTACGGAAGACTGGAACGCGCCGATCACACGGCTGGAAATGTCCCGCATTGCGGTACGCGCAACGGATGCAGACTTGCAGAAGAAGGAATTCAATATCGACAATGCTTCGGTCATGTTCAATGCAACGAAGACCGGCTTGATTCAAGGTTTGGCCAATGGCGAACTGGCCGTGGATGCGCCCACAACGAGGGCGCAATCCGTTACGATCATCGACCGGATCTTGAAGGTGAATAACGGGGAGAAGCTACAGGTTGATCAAGCTGCCGCCAGTTTTGCGGAAATTGATCTGCGCGGTAGCAACTTTGAAACCGTGTGGAATATGAGGATTAAAACGCTCCCTGTTACGGAAAAAATAAATGACCATTTGGAGTTAACGATTCACAAGATGGTTGTTGTTGATACAAAGAAGCCTGATTCTGCATATTTCGACTTATATGAGGAAATGGCTTCCGACTATTGGGGATACCCTTATGTTATGGGGGCGTACATTACTTTAAAGAATAAAGCTACAGAAGAAGAAAATATTATTTGGCCACGGCAAATTATTACTACATTACTTGGACAAAGAGTTATTGCTAGCCATGATAACATAATTAACTTCAAGACCAATATAGATGGTGAATATAGCGGCTGGATTTCATTTGGTTTCGAGAGAGATGTATTTGATCCAATGTTAAACCAAGGGAAAAAGCCTCTTATTAAGATTCACTTACCATCTAAACAATTGAATCTTATGTACAACGAGTAGTTCACAAAGGCGGTATTTCAATGGCTTATAAAAAACTTATATTCAAAGCGATACGTTATATCGTTCTTATAACCTTTGTGACTTCTTGTCTTCCGCTGGATTTGATTCCGTCTGCAAACGCCGCTACAGAGCAGAGCGTTCGAGTTTTTGTTGATTTTTCCAGCTCCAACACAACGGGATCAAGTGCCGAACTTCCTATGATGCATTCAAAGGATACCAGAAAATCCGTAAATGTGGATGTGGGTTCTTTAGTTAAAGGTAACATCACATCGTGGAAGTTTATGTTTCATGGCGCTGATAAATCCTCGGTCGCAACCTTAAACGGATATAACTTGTCCATTAATAATTTGGACGGTAAACAGCAAACCGTTTACGGAAGAATGGATACAAATCCGGGTCATTACATCTATAGGCTGCCCAGCGGGAAAAGATGGGAGCATAAAGGGGAAAAAACAGCGATATGGCAATTTGATGCTGACTCGTCAACGGATACGAACGGTGATGGGGCAAGTGAGTATCCTGGATTAATACCTTCGACCGGATATATTCGTCAACCCGATCAAGCTTTGGCATCAAACACTCCCCAATCCTATGATTCGGCTCCTCCCCTTAATGGCCGCGATTTGCGGTACAATGGTACGGATGGCATAGCCCCTGATTGGAACGGGAGGGGAGCAGCAGCTACAGCTGCATATGAAGCGGAGCCGCCCGCAGATTTTTATGAGACAAAGGGGGGTATAGGCTTTGATACTCCAATAGCTAGTAGTAATGTAGTTAATGTGAGGATAGCAAAAGCAAGTCCACAAAATATTTCACGCCCTGTTCCCCTTCCAACCCCTTTCGATTGGGGGCCATCTGCAAATAACAAAGGTATGGTTAAAGTATTTCGACATTTATCAGAAGCACTTAAAGGTAATGGAGTCGATTTTGAAGCTTTCCCCGATCCCAGCAAGCAACATGCGGAGCTTCGAAATTACATGATGAAGGTAGACACCGAGTGGGAAGGGGAAACCTATCTTTACCAAGGCTACTTTGACATCACGTATCAAATACCAACCAAGCCTGACATCGTAGCAGATAAGCTAACCGCTGACAAAGCTTGCTTTATAGCCGGGGATACCGTTAATTTTGAATATTCGTTTCGAGTGATTGGTCAAGATATTTCAACGCCGTTTAAGGTTCAAATCAAGGTCGATTCTACCGTTTTACGAACGGATGATTTCAATGGGACTTATACGACCGGCTTGAAATGGGGAAGAACGTTCAGTTATACATTCTCATCATCCGTTGCTAAATCTATAACGATTACGTTTGATTCCGAAAATATCATTTCAGAGGATCGAGAAGATAATAATGTCATCATTGAAACCTATACGCCGAGCGCAACATGTGATCAAGATTCTCCACCGGAAGTAATAACTGGCGAACTCGTATTGGAAAAGACCACAATGAAATTCGGCGAAAGCAATTTAATCAACAACAAAAACGTCACGGTTACAGGAGGAAACGGCTGTTCACTTTCTGAATTGAGCTATACCTTAACTCAAGGCAGCTTGACTCAGACATATAAAAACGGTTATCTCTATTCCGTAAATTTCGCGGGGCCACCGTACCCGAAAAGCATGGGGGCAGGAACGGTTAGCGTTGCCATGCAAATCAAGAGTACCTGCGGGACAATAAAAACAGTTACTCCCCAGACGTTCGAAATAACGAAGGATCCGGATAACAGTCCACCTGTGTTTGAGGGTTCATTTTTCCAAGGGTATAACACCGCTGGTTATCCTCCAATACAAGAAGTCATTGTAGGAAATAGGGTTGATCTGGGCGTGGTAAATGATCCTACGACAAACCCTAAAACCCCGTATGATCCGGATGGAGATCCCGTCATCTATTATTGGAATTGGGAGGGCAGCTCCAGTGCATGGATCAGAGGTCTAAAGGGAAAGCATGATCTTTGGGATTATGGCGATCACTTTGGTCCGTTTGTTGCCGATGTCGAAGGCACACACACCATCGAGGTCACGGCCATCGATAAACGCGGCGCGGTAACCGGACCCAAGCGCGTTACATTGAAAGTAGTGCCGGAGAATCCGCCGCCAATACCTGTTATCACGTTGCCGCCGAAGGTCATTGAGGGCAGACCATTTACGCCGGACATTAGTGGCGCGGACAGCTATTCGCCGCGTAAAGATCGTACGATTGTACAGTATGACTGGACCGGTAAACAAGCTATTTACCCTACAGCCGGAGGGTATCCTATCACTTTGTCGGTTGTAGATAGCGGCGGAATCAGATCTACATCACCGGCTGAGGCAACCTTAAATGTACAACCAGATTTGCCGCCTGTGGCAAGACTGAATAATCCTGGGTACGGTATTCGAGGATCTGCAATTAATTTCAAGGATACTTCGTACAGCCCGGATGATGACCCAATAAGTGTGCATACGCTCACCATGTCTTACGACAGTAACAATGATGGTTCGTTTTCTGGAGAAAGTTCATGGACGGTAACGACAGACGCAGCAGGAAACTTCTCTTACACGCCAACTAAGATAGGTAAATACAACATTCGCATTTTCATTAAAGAGGGGGTTGGGTATCAGAAATCGGACCAGAAAGATTTTCAGTTCGAGGTTGTGAACGAAGCGCCGGAAGCTAGTTTTTACATTCAAGGTTCCGACTTCTTCCCGCCTGAAATCGTAACCAAAAGCTATTCGACTTCTGATCTCATAAATAACTGGAAAACTTCGACCGTTTATGAGGGTGTAAAAGCAAATAAGGAATATGTATACAATTCCGGGGAGGACGCTTTAGAAACTCCTACGGCACCTGTTGATTTGCATACTCCGTCCGTTGGGGCGCCCAATTTTACAAAGTATTCCTTTAGTTGCGCACCTCAATATTGTGCACCTAATGTTATCTCCCCAAATTTGATTGAAGCAAAAGCCTGGGACAACATATATTTTACAAATCCTAAGTGGGCTGGAACAGGGTACTACCAAGCCGCTCGATGGAGCAGCAATTATCACACTCAAATTGGAGCTTATGATGTAGAGCAGGATCGTATTTGGTATGTGTCAAAATACGAAACAGTTGAAAATAGTCTATCGGTGTGGAAAGTAACAAATTTGGTATACCGAATTTCAGATTTGGCGATGGCGGGAGCATCCGGGACGAGTAATATGCCTTCCCCCATATGGCAAAGCGCGGAAACTATAGGGTATTTCGCTCAACCCACACCACCGCCGTCCAATGTATTCTATACGCCACCGGAAAAGAAAGCTGCGGTACAGAAATATTCCGTTGTCAAAGAGGGAACCAAAACCGCCAAAAAGATTTACGGACCCTCCGGTGAGCTGATTGCCAGTCTGCCCGATGCTCAAGGAATCAAGTTTTTCGGGGATACGATGATTTATTTCACGCATACCAGGACAGAGGATTGGACGTTTATCCATTATGATATCTTCATCAATTTTTATGATCTAAAAGCAAAAGCAGCTATAGGTTTACCCCAAAAAACAGGCCATAATGCTTTTGATAAAGAGTACGTACCTTCTAATCAAAAGGATATTTATCCTATGCCTGACAATCGAATCATGGTAGCTAGAGATGGAAAAATAGTTTTGGTAGATAAATTCTATTATTCCGGGAGTAACTTTACCAATCCTATTTATTATTTATTCGACATTAGGGGTAACCAGCTGATTAGGCAAGAACTTTCCGATTCTACGTTCCCTGTTGGTGTTGCGCCGATTATGTTAGAGGACGGCAAGCTTTACTTCCTTAGCACTAGTGGCACCTCCGTCGAGGTGCGCAAGACCGATTTTACTCCACCCGCTATAGGCGCTGAATCTTTCAACTATGGTCAGTTCTACAACGAAGCCGAAACATTGGATAACGGGGAAATTTCACAAAAGGTCAAATTCAACTATAACAACTTTGCAAGTGAACCTTCCGTGGGTATTTCTGCAAGAATGGCTGACCATCGCAATATGTACAGGTTGGAGTTAGCCGCAGATAAGGTACGGATCGTAAAAATCGTAAATGGCGTAAAAACAACGCTTGGCGAAGTCGGGTATGCGATCTCATATCGTAATTACTATGACATGAAAATCAAACTGAACGGCAATCGTATCCGGGGGTACATAAACGGCGTACCATTGCTGGATGTGCAAGATTCGACTTTTACTAGCGGTTCTTTTGGGCCCTTCTCGGAAACGTCTTATGTGCTTATTAAAGGGCTCTCAACAACGAAGTACATCGGTAACAACAACCAGCTTCAAAATGTCGGCATCGTAGGGACGCAGCTCGATTATGTCAAAAGCTATTCAGATCTAGAGAATGACCCTGCGATTGAAAACATGACAAGATGGACTTACACGCACACCGAGCCGAATAAATTTTTAGATGCAGGGGATGGTTACTCTGGAATCTCATCGCTAAACGGCCATACGGTAACATCACCTTATGCAGTGCTGGATAAGGTCGGGACGTACAAAATCGATTATCAGATCCCCGACGATCCGGCCCCGGCTGGTTACAAGTATCCGGACAATACATTTGCTGCTTACCGCAAATACTCGGATTTGTCGAGCACTTACGTCACGATACATCGCAGGCCGGTTTCGTTCTTTACGTTGACAATCAATGCGGATAAAAGCGTGGCATGGCAGGATGCATCCTACGACCCTGACAGATGGCTTAGCCCGTCGAATTACTCGACCGAAGCTACCGGTATCGATTACCGCACAAACAGAGGAGTTATCGAGTACAAACGGACCTACACGACCCCAAGCGGCGCGACGATCAACGGTCAGCTGTCAAGGCCGACAGAATGGGGTTGGTATACGGTCAGACAAGCGGTCAAGGACGAATATGGGGCTTGGAGCGATTGGCACGAGGTTTTCATCTGGCTGGAGCCTGCACCGAATAACCCGCCTGCCGTTGCTTTAACTTTCCCGACAGGCACTTATGCTTCACCAACGCCGGTAAGCCTGAAACCGACCATCACTTGGAACCAGTGGGACCCTGATCCGAATACGACCTTCAGCGTCTTTAATCTAACAGTAAAAGACGAGTGGGGGAATTGTATCGAATGTCTCTCCAACAGAGCCATGTACACGCAAAACACATCTTGGGCGTGGACGATGGACATACCGCTGGTGATGGGGAGGAAATATCAAGCGCAGGTGCAAGTTGTCGATGACGGCAATTTAGCCTCTCCATGGAGCGGCATCGGCTGGATGTCGACGAACAGCCCGCCTTCCGCCTATATGAGCGATCCGTGGGGAACCGAAAGCAGCCCGACTTTGAAAAACACAGTACGACCCGATCTTATATTTGCCCAAACCGATTCTGATCCTGGAACAACCTATATGTACATGCAGCTCCAAATTACAAATGCCGATCAGACCGTCACGATCAAAGACAGCGGTAAAGTATGTCAGCGATGGTCGGGAGGCGTTTGTGTCGGAACCACAAGTGTGTCGAACCGCTACAATTTTAATGAAGATCTCCCTGCCGGTCAAAAGCTGCGTGTGAGAGTGAAAGTGTGGGATGTGCGACTTGTTCCGCTACAACCGTGCCATACGGGAAATGCGGGGATTTGATATCAAATCCAACTTTGTATCCGAAGATGGGAATGAGGGATCCATGTTTCCTGAAACCATCTCGTTAATACTCCTGCATGCGGGAAGCGGGCAGCGCTTGCCGTATGACGCCAGGTGAAGTCGGCAGAAGGTAAGCTGGAGCCGCTCGATAAGAGAAGGTATGCGGACCGATATGCCGGACGGCTGAAAAGCAGGCTATGGTGAGCATGACCGAACGGTCTGACAAACTGCCGAATGTACGGGGCTATACACTTGACATATGGAAACATATGGACCAACCCTGCGTTGGTGTGGGCGGCGAAAAGTACGAATGTCCTATAGGAAATTCGCTATGCCGAACGATGGCGGCATCCGGCCCACAGTCTCAGAGGCAGCACCTAAGGCCTGCATAGGATAGCTAGGATACAAGGAACAAGGAAAGCAAGGGACGTCCATGCATCGAACTGCCATTCGGGACGGCTGCTATAAGACCTGTAAGTCGAAGTGCAGTTACCCTTGTGAGAGCAGGGGCACGACTCATGAAGTACCTGTAATAGGTATGGAGGAACAGCCCCAAGTCTTCTTTCCAAGAGAAGATGGAACGCCGTGTGCGCGGAAACGCGCATGCACGGTGTGGTGGAGGGGAAAAGGCGGAGATTGTATCAAACCCTTACCTATTCCAATCAATATGGTACAGCATCGGACTGGTCGCCGGAAGCTTGGATGTTTATCAACCGAGGACCTACGGGCTTGCTCGCTTTTGACACGCCGATCTACGAGCACGATACGCCGACGTTTACGGTCGCGGTCGCGGACCCCGACGGAGATTCGATGAACGTTCAAGTCGAAAGCAGCTATAACGGCGGCGCTTACGTGAATTTGATCCAATGGTCCGGCGTTCCTTCCGGAGAGCCGAAGGCGTTCTCGCACGGACCGCTGGCCCGCGGTACCTATACGTTTCGACTAACTGTGAATGACGGTAACGGCGGATCGTATCAGCAAACGTACGTGTTCTACGCCTTGCCGCTCGGGCTTGCCGGACGTGTAAGCCACACCCCGGAGTGGGAAAGCTACCGGCAATTGTGGAACTCCAGGTTTCCGCTGCAGCCTCGCGGTTCGGATATGTTCTGGGCGGGCGAAGCGTTTGTGCTGGCGGCAGATGTGACCGATACCGGAACAAGCTCGACGAAGCCGCTGGCCGTAACGGCGACACTGCTTGCTACCGGCGAATCGGTCGATTTGACAGGGGATTCCTTCCTGGTGTTGTACGAAGGAATGCTGCTGAACACCGAGCATCCGTACACGCTGGCGCAAGGCTCCCAAACTTTCCGGTTCAACGTGCAATGGTCCAACGGACTCCATCTAACATACGACGTGCCGATCCGTATCGAGGGGTCTGTCTTCGACGTGATCGTCAATCAAATTCGCCATTAATCGCGCATCATGACGTATAGCCTGTTTTACCCGGACAGCAGTTCTCTTGTTTTCCCAGTTTTTTTCTGTTATATTTCTCACTTGTGGGGTTCTTTCGAAGTCGGAGGAAGCTTCGCGGGTGGGTGAGGGAACATTTCTACAGAAGGATCAATCATGGAGAAAAACAATCGCTGGAAAGCGGTCGTTTACGTGCTTCTGGGCGCAGCTTCTTACGGCGTATTGTCCACTGTCGTGAAACTGGCTTATGCAGGCGGCTTTACGGCGGCGGAAGTGACAGGAAGTCAAGTGCTGCTGGGATGTGCCGCGATGTGGCTGCTCTCCGCCCGGTACTGGAATCGCATTCGGGAGATCTCCGTCATTTCGATGCTGAAAATGATCGGCAGCGGCGTATTTACCGGATTAACGGGCATCTTTTATTATCAATCCCTGCAGCATCTGGACGCGTCGTTCGCCGTGCTGCTTTTATTTCAATTTACATGGATGGGGATGGCGCTCGAATGGCTGCTGCACGGCAAACGTCCGGGACGCCCCCAAGCGGCCGGCGCCGTCGTCGTCTGGGTCGGAACGCTGCTCGCTTCCGGACTGCTCGAAGGACGGCTGGCCGGTAAAGTCGAATGGCTCGGCATTGCGCTCGGGCTGATCTCGGCGGTCTGCTATACGCTGTTTATTTATTTCAGCGGTAAAGTGGCCGTCGAAGTGCCGCCCTCGCTGCGAAGCGCCTGGATGCTGGCCGGCGCGGCGTTGGTCGTATCGATCGTGTATCCTCCGCACTTTCTTTGGAACGGCGCACTGCTTCACGGGCTGTGGGGGTGGGCTGTCGTGCTGGGCTTGTTCGGGATGGTCTTGCCCCCGTACTTGTTCGCCAAAGGCGCGCCTAAGCTGAACACCGGGTTGACGGCTATTCTCGGCTCCGTCGAGCTGCCAGTCGTCTTGATCTGCTCGAGCCTGCTGCTGCAGGAATCATCGGATGCGGCGCAGTGGATCGGGGTGGCGCTGATCTTAGGCGGCATCGTGATCTCCGAGTGGTACAGCCGCTTGGAAGGGAAGCTCGGAAGCCTAACTTCATAGCATCCTGGCAATCGCGCCGCGATAACCGTTCTTCCCCATCGGGGAGAACGGTTTTTACTTATTTTCAGAAGGAATGCGCCTTGAACGCTGCGACGAATGCCTGGAAAGCCGGTGAGTAATACGCATCCTTGCGATAAATGAATACGGTTTCCACCGTGCGGTGCCGCTCCGGTATAGCGTGAATGCGGATGAGGCCTTCGGCGCTCGCTTTGCTCGCGGCGAGCGATTCGGGAAGTAAAGAGACGCCAAGCCCGGCGGCCACACAGCCGAGAATTGCGTCCAGGTTGCCGAATTCCATAATTTTGACAGGCACGATCCCTTCTTCCAGCAGCCAATGCTTCAAGACGGCCCGGTACGTGCAGCCGCCGCGAAACACAAGGATGGCGCGGGTTCGAGCAAGATCGGCGGAGGTCGTCGAAGTTTGCGAAGCGGCGGTTACCATCACCAGCCGTTCTTCGACGACGCGCTCCTGCATAAGCTCCGGATGCCGGACGGGGCCGGCTACGAAGGCTCCTTCCAAAGCGTAGGACAGCACGGCTTCGATGAGCTCTTCCGTCGGACCTGTCTTTAAGATGAGATCGACATTCGGATACTGCCTATGATAGTTGGCCAAAAAGGCTGGAAGACGCACGGCGGCAGCGGTTTCCATCGAGCCGACGGACAGCGGACCCGCCGGCGAATCCGTATCCCGGACCGCTTTACGGGCTTCGTCGAGCAAACGGAGAACTTGTTCCGCATAGGTGAGGAGCGTTTGGCCGGCAGGCGTCAACGTAATGCCCCGGTTATGGCGGTAGAAGAGCGGGGTTTGCAGCTCTGCTTCCAGCTGCTTGATTTTGGCTGTGACGTTGGATTGCGCGTAATTTAACATTTGGGCGGCTTTCGAAATGCTGCCGGATTCGGCCGCCGAACGAAAAGTTTGCAATAACGAAATATCCATGGCATTACCCACGCTCCTGTCTAGTGCTGATATCAAAATTGTTGATGGGCTCGATCGGTATTGTTTATTGTTCATGATAACAGGAATCGGCTACAATGAACATATTGCACCGATTTGGGAGTATAAGGAGATAGCGTCGTGTGGAATCGTAATCACAACCAAAGCGAGCGCAAAGTGATGATCGGCGGCATCCTCGTTCTGATCATAGCGATGGGGATCGGCAGATTTGCCTTTACGCCGATTGTGCCGCAGATGATGGAGCAGGGGTTCATCGGGGAGAAGGAGGCCGGCACGCTGGCATCCGCGAATTATTTGGGTTATCTGGCCGGTTCGTTGATCGCGGCCTTCTATCCGCCGTCGCGGCGCAGGCTGTTCGCCATCAAGTCGTGGCTGCTGGTCAGCGTCGCTACGACCGCACTCGTGGCGGCAGTGGAATCCATCCCCATCTGGCACGTGCTGCGCTTCGTCTCCGGAGCGGCGAGCGCCTTCCTGTTCATCTACGCTTCAAGTCTCGTGATGGACGTTTGGTCCCTCAAGAAGCGCGCTTCCGCGGCCGTCAGTTCTTTGTACACCGGTGTCGGCTTAGGGATCACGCTGGCCGGCCTCGCCGTGCCCTTCCTCTACGCAGCGTTCGGCTGGAAGGGCTCTTGGTGGGGGCTCGGCGTGATCAGCCTGCCGGGGGTCGCGCTGGCTTGGCGCTGGCTGCGCGACGTACCGGCGGAGCGGACGGAAACGGCGCCGTCCTCGCCTGCGTCTCTTCCCGCCGGCAGGCGCTATGACTTGCGGCAAGGATGGGATGGGCGGCTGCTTGCGGCCTACGGATTAGAGGGACTCGGTTATATCGTTACCGGTACATTCCTGGTCGCTTACGCAGGTCGGCTGCCCGAGGCTGCTGCGATTTCCTCCTGGAGCTGGGTAGCTGTCGGCCTCGCCGCCGTTCCTTCGGGATGGGTATGGTCGTATGCGGCCGAGCGCCTCGGTTTCCGTTATGCGCTTGCTGCCGCATTGGCCGTACAATCGATAGGCATCGTCCTGCCTGTAGCTTTTCCGACGCCGGCAGGGGTCATAGGGAGCGCGGTCTTGTTCGGCGGCACCTTTATCGGGATTGTGACGCTGGCCGTATCCTGGGGCCGGGCGTTGAATCCGCAGCGGAGCGGACGAACGGTCGGCCTCCTGACGGCGGCTTACGGAACCGGGCAGTTTATCGGTCCGGGCGCGGCCGGCTGGCTGATCGCGGAGGCGGGCGAATACGCGACGGCTTTGTTCGGAGCGGCATGCATTGTCGCGGCCGGTATGCTTTTTTTGCTGGCGCCCTTAAAGGAACGCAAATCCAAGCAATTTTTGAAAGGATGAGAAAAGCATGCCATTTGTGAATATCAAAATTACGAACGAAAACGTTACGCCGGAGAAAAAAGCGGAGTTGATCCAAGGCGTCACCCAACTGCTCGTCGATGTGCTCGGTAAAAATCCGCAAACGACGGTCGTCGTCATCGACGAGGTGGAGACGGACAATTGGGGCATCGGCGGCGAAAGCGTGACGAAGCGGCGCTTACAGGGGCGCTAAGACATGAAATCTATAAGGATTCGGGCGGATGTGGCCCGGGTCCTTATTTGTTTGTGCGTTTAACGAAACAAAACCGGTGCTGCCGCGTATAAGTAGAACAGCAAAAATGTGTCCATATAGGAAAATCATGCGTCTAAGAACCGTCAGCCACAATTGGATATTCTGATATTGTTGACAAGGCTGCAACATTTTTGCAACCGAATCCGTTTATTAGGTTGCAAGAGAGGGGGATCCCAGTGGTAGCGCCAGAGTTAATCAAGGCTGCCCAGATGGGCGATCGCGACGCTCTAATTACCCTATTGCGAGAAATTGAGAATCACGTCTATCGAACCGCTTATTACATTCTGGGCAATGAGCAGGATGCGTTAGACGCCGCTCAAGAAGCGTTAATCCGGATTTATACCAAAATCAACTCCTACGAAGAGAAAGCCCAGTTTAAAACGTGGGTGCAGCGGATCGTCACCAACCTTTGCATCGACAAGTTCCGTCGAACGAAGCCGACGATCTCCATTGAGCAGCACGATCTGAGCTTTACCGACCATAAAACGGTGGAAGACGAAGTTATGTCTACGTATATCGCACAGGACATCCGAGAAGCGATTGACAAGCTCCCCGAGCACCATCGTTCCGTGGTCGTCCTGAGATATTTGCAGGACTTCTCTTATAATGAGATCGCGGAATCGCTGGATTTGCCGATCAATACGGTGAAGTCGTATTTGTTCCGGGCAAGACAGCAGCTGCAGGGCATACTGAAGGATTACAACCGCAAGCAACGCAGCGATGCGGTACGGGGATAGATCGCGATGTGAACCATCAGGACAACAACGGATATACGAATCGTTAGGAAAGGTAGTGTACGGGGATGATGTGTCAAGAGGTGATCGAACTGATGCAGAGATACCTTGATCGGGATCTCGAAGAAACCGAATACCGCCGGATGCTTGGGCATCTGCAGCAGTGTCCGGATTGCTCTGAACTGTTCGAACGTCTTGTGAATTTATCGACCGAGCTGGAAAATTTGCCGAAGGTGACCCCTCCGTTTAGCTTGGTAGATGCAATCATGCCATCGATTGAACGGCTGGATGCCGCTTCCGGAAGCGGAGAGGCCGTTTGGACGAGTACGGCAACGGAAGAATCGGCTTCGCAGGACGCCGAGCGAACGACGGCTAGGGAGCTGCCGAAGCGAACGCGCCGCATGGAGAGCTGGCGTCAGCAGGTACGGGAGTGGGTTTCATTCCCGGTGCTTGGCGGCGTCGTCGCGGCCGGATTGATCTTCGGGTTTTTCATCTTCCAGCAGGACCGATCGACGACGGGCAATTTGGCCGAGAGCTTGAGCTCGAAGGCGGAACAGAAAGCCGCAGCCGACCAAGCGGCGGCGCCGAGAGCGCAGCCGGCCGGTAACGCAGGCGGAGCAAACGAAACCGGACAGGTGCTCAATGACGGGAACGCAGCGTCGGGCGGCTCAAGCGGAGGAAGCCCGGCAGCTGGCGAAGCGAAGGGGGCCGAACAAGAGGTCGGGAAGAACGGTCAGGCCGAGGCGCTGAATCCGGCGGGAGCCGGGGAAGCTGCGCCAACCGGTAAACCGAATGCGACCAAGGCGGCTCCATCGGCTCCGGATCAGAAGAATGACGCGCCTCAAGCGGGTGCGGGGACGTCCGAACAGCTGCCGGCGACGCCGCCGGCTTCACAGGGAACGGCGGATGAGACGCCGGGCGGGAGTGCCGGGACGGAGGAGCCTGCGGTGCCGGATTCCGAAGCGAGCGGCCCATCAGCGGCGAAACCGGGTTCAGCTGCAGACGGTGAGGCCGAGCTGCATCCGCGGGAGAAGGGCGGACCGAGCTTCGGCTTTATGGCTATCAATCCTGAACCTGCGGCGGTGCACGAGCTGTCCTCATCGGACAATGTTTATCATGCGAGGGTCGAAGCGAATCAAGTGGTCATTCGGGACGCCAAAGAAGCGGAAGTATACCGTTCCAAATTCGACCGGTGGGAAGATGCCGCTCGCATCGAGCTGGTCGAATGGAGCTCTCACAAGCTGATATATACGGTTCAAATTTCCGATCGGAAGCGGACGTTCGAGATCGATATGCAAGCACAATCCGTTACGGAAACGGAAGTTAAAATGAACTGACAAGCTAGTTTCAAGACGCGGGATACACGTTGAGGAAGAGGAAGAAATCACAAACGTTCGCGCACACATCGGGGGCTGCTGCGTATAATATGTAGCAGACGAACAATTGAATTCGAACGCGTCTATGATCACGCTTTGATTGGCAGGTTTCTAGAGCCTGCTCGGCGTGTTTTATATAGATGGGTGTCGGGCGAAGGGATTAGGTCGAACCGCTTGCGGCTTTGACGTAATCCCTTTGTTGTTGTTATGATGAGAAGCGAGAACTAGCAGCGGGAGCGGTGGTTGCGGAAGATGGAGTACAAGCAAGCGTTAAAACAAATCGCGAAGGGCCAATTTGCGCCTGTTTACGTCTGTTACGGCTCGGAAAGCTATTTGATCCAGGAGTTCGTGCAGCGGCTGACCGAGCATTTGATCGAGCCCGAACAGCGGGCGTTTGCGGTAGGGCGATACGATTTGGCGGAGACGCCGATCGACGCGGTGATCGAAGAGGCGGAGACGCTGCCTTTCCTGGCGGAGCGCAAGCTGGTCGTGGCTTCCGGCGCCGCCTTTTTAACCGGGGCCAAGGAAAGCGGGAAGGTCGAGCATAACATGGACCGGTTGACCGCCTATTTGAAAGCCCCCGCTGAATTTACCGTCCTGGTGTTGACGGTGAGCGCGGACAAGCTGGATGAGCGCAAGAAAATCGTCAAGGCGCTGAAGGATGCCGACCGGCTCGTTCCCTGCGGGATGCTGGGCGAAGCGGAGCTCACGCAATGGCTGCAGCAGCAGGCCGATAAGGCAGGCTTCTCGTTCGCGCCGGGAGCAGCGGAGCAATTGATTCAATACGCCGGGACAAGCCTGCAGACGCTTGTGAAAGAAGTGGAGAAATGCTCGCTGTATATTGGCTCCGGCGGGGTTATCACAACGGACGATTTGGAGCAGCTGGTCACCAAAACCGTGGAACAAGACATTTTTCAAATGGTCGAACATATCGTTCAAATGAAAATGGAAGACGCCTTCACAATGCTGGCTGAATTGCTGCGGCGCAAGGAAGAGCCGATCAAGATCGTCATGCTGATCGCCCGGCAGTTCCGGATCATCCTGCAGGTCAAGGATATGACGCAGCAAGGTTATTCGCAGCAGCAGATCGCGGGGCAAATCGGCGTGCACCCGTATGCGGTCAAAATTGCGGCGGGGCAGGCGGGACGCTTCGATACCGGGCGGCTGATGAGCATCCTTCAGCAGCTGGCCGATCTGGACTACCGCATGAAGAGCGGGAAGATTGACAAGGTGCTCGGGCTCGAGCTGTTCTTGCTCCGGTTAGCGGCGGCGTGAGCGGATTCTTGCAAACAAAAAGACCATGTGTCCTGTTGAAGGCACATGGTCTTTTTG